>JBEPYA010000125.1:0-11445 GCA_041641615.1 Salinigranum sp.
CAGAGCCCACAGAGCGACAGGCCGAGGATGCGCTGGGCGGCGTCGACGGCGACGTTCGCGACGGCCTCGCGGGTCTCTGCGCGCATCAACCGCCGGTTGGCGTCGTGCAGTTCTCTGAGTGCCTGCTCGTGCGCGCGGTCACGGTGGTCGGGGTCGTCCGCGTCAGGGGACGGGTGCCACCAGACCCGGCCGCGTGCGCCGACCTTCTTCGTCTCGACGGTCCCTTCTTCCGCGAGTCGCGTGAGTTTCTTGTGGGCGGTTCGACGCGCACAGTCGATCTGCTCGGCCACCTCCGGAGCGGTGAGCGGGGTCCCCGAATCGCCGGTGAGCACGGCCAGCACGTCGGCGGGAGCGACCCTCTGTTCGGACATCGGACGGTCGACGTCTCACAGAGTGAATTGATAAATCGTTCCCTCAACGGCACTCCTTGCCAGCGAGGTGACTACCCGAGGACCGTCGCCAGCGCGTCCATGACCCGGTCGACCTTCTCGACCTCGGCGTTGTAGCCCATGTGACCGACCCGGAGGACGTCGTCGGCGAGAGGACCGAGCCCGGTCGCGAGGACGACGTCGTGTTCGTCGGCGAGTTCGCGCTGGACCGCCCGTGCCTCGCCCGGGAGGTGAAAGGCCGTCACCGTCGGGGCGCTGCGGTCGGCGTCGGGATAGAGATCGAGACCGAGCGCCGCTCCGCGTTCGCGGCAGCGGACGGCGGCCGACTCGTGTCGGTCGTAGACGGCGTCGAGCCCCTCCTCCAGCAGCATCGACAGCGACTCGTCGAGCGCGGCGACGTTGGCGGCGAGGTGCGTGTACGGGAATCCCTCGCTCGTGTCCTTCCACGGGAGGAGGTTCGTGTAGAGCGACGTCGGGTCCCGGTCCTCTATAACCTCCCACGCGCGGTCGCTGACGGCGACGGTGGTCAGTCCCGGCGGCGAACTGAACGCCTTCTGCGAGGCGCCGAGGGCGATGTCGATGTGGTCGGTCGGGACGGGCGTCCCGCCGAGCGACGAGACCGCGTCGACCACCGTCAGGACGCCGTGGTCGTCGAGACGTTCGAGCACCGGAGCGATGTCGTTGAGCGCGCCCGTCGGGGTTTCACAGTGGACCACCGTCGCCACCACGTACTCGCCCTCGTCGAGCGCCGCTTCGACGGCCGCCACGTCGAGGGGCGCGGTGTAGTCGGCGCTGACGAGCGTCGGATCGCCGCCGTAGCTCTCGACGAAGTCGGCGAAGCCGTCGCCGTAGAGCCCGTTCGAGACGCACAGCACCTCGTCACCGGGAGCGACCGTCGACGCGATGGCGGCTTCGAGCCCGAGGATCCCCTCTCCGCCCATGACGACCACGTCGTCGGCGGCGCCGTAGACCGTCTGGAGCTTCGCACAGACCTCCTCGTAGAGGTCGGCGAAGACCGGCTCGACGTCGGGGTTCGGCATCGGGTCGCTCAGGCGGTCGCGGACGCGCGGGGGGACCGCCGTCGGACCGGGTGTCATCTGCATAGCCAGCCGTATCGGAGGACGGAGCTTAGGCGTACGGGTTTTACTTCGGTACGTGACGCGACGCGGCACCGGTGGGTCGGAGACCGTGTGACGGATCGAGTATTCGACCGTCACCCGATACTGAGGTCACCACTCCCGGTCGCGTCCTCGTCCCACTCCAACTCGAACTCGATCTCGATCTCGGCCGATCCCCCCGACTTCGACGTCTCACGTTCGACCTCGACCTCGAACTCGACGCGTCCCGGGGGAGTGAGTGTCACCGACTCGTCGCCGGATTCAAGGGTGAACTCGTCGCCGGACTCGAGGTGGTCCGCGACCGTTCGGAGGTACTGGGCGACCTCGGCCGTGTCCATGTCCCGCTCGAACTCGAACAGTGTCTCTTCGGGCATTCTCCTACCTTCGACCTGCGGGATATTGATTCTGTGTGTCCCCGGCCGATCTCGCCGACGGGTTCGCAATGCGTCGGAGAACCATTATCTCGCCGACGTGTCGACGAAACGGGGACGGCGACCAGCGGACGGGAAGACACAAAGTGTGGGGGTCGCTGGTAGGGGTATGAGCAAGCTCTCGCCTGCCGACCTCGACCGCTACATCTTCTCGCGGACGGGGAGCGCGAACGACGACCTGCTCGTCGGCCCCGGCTACGGAGAGGACGCCGCCGCGGTCGCGACCGCGGAGGGGACGATGGTCGTCAGCGCCGACCCCATCTCGCTCGCCGCCGAGCGGATCGGAACGCTCGGCGTCGCCATCGCGAGTAACGACGTCGCCGCCTGTGGCGGCGTGCCAGAGTGGCTCGTGAGTACCGTTCTCCTCCCCGATTTCGACGCCGAGACACTCGACGATATCACCGCTCAGCTCGACAGGGAGGCTCGTCGTCTGGGGATCACCATCGTCGGCGGCCACACGGAGACGGTCGCCGGCCTCGCGCGACCGCTGCTCTCGCTCACCTGCATGGGTCCGACCGAGCGGTACGTCCCGACGGGTGGGGCCGAACCCGGCGACAGGGTGCTTCTCACCAAGGGTGCAGGCATCGAGGCGACCGCGGTCCTCGCGAGCGACTTTCGCGCGGACCTCGAAACGGCCGGCGTCGACGAGGGGACGCTCGACCGCGCGGTCGAGTTTTTCGATGACATTAGCGTCGTGCCCGAGTCCGTCGTCCTCGCCCCCGTCGCGACGGCGATGCACGACCCGACCGAAGGAGGGGTCCTCAACGGACTGGTCGAACTCGCCTGCGCCTCGGGGGTCCGCGTCGAACTGGATTCGAAGACGGTGCCGGTCCGACCCGAGACGCGGGCGGTCTGTGCCGCGATGGACGTCGATCCGCTCCGGGTGCTCGGGTCGGGTGGACTCCTCGCGACGGTGCCCGAAGACGAGACCGAGTCGACGCTCACGACACTCGACGCGGAAGGGATCGATGCGACGGTGGTCGCCCAGGTCGACGAGCGGGCGACCGGCGACGAACCTGGCGTCGTCTTCGACGGGCACCACTACACGGGCAGTGTCCGCGACGACATGTACGACCTCTGGCAGTGAGCGCGAGAAGCCAGTGGGAGGGACGGGCTGTGCGGTTTTAACCAACAAAAGCGGGAGTGCGACTCGATTTGTTGGTTAAGAACCGGTCGTCGCGGAGAGTGAGAAACCGAGCGGGTGACCGAACACACACACCCCTCGTCCAGAGTGAAAACCGACGAGAGGGGGCGGGGGTGTTTCCACACGAAACAGGGGTTGAACGGGGCGGTCCGAGACCGACTCGGCCGAGCAGACGGGGGAGAGTCCCAGAACGGACGGAACCGACGTGTCGGTCACGAGGTCGATTTCCCGACCGATGAGACGAATACCGTCTTCGTCTCTACTCTCGTGTAAAATACACTTGGTGGACTTTTCGTCTGGGTAGGATATAAAACATAGGGTAATAATTTGAATACTCACACCTATCGAGGTTCTTCGGGACGGCGTCACCGATCCATCAGCAGTTTCGTCGGGAAACAGGTTGAACGACCCGCAATACGGAGGTTTCCGTCCGTTTTCGTTCTCCTCGGAGACCGCCCTCTCACCGGGGTCACCGAGGGACCTTCGCGCAGTTACACTCTGGACGAGGGGTGTGTGTCTCCAGCGAGACCCCGCCGTGACTCCGAGACTCTCCCGCGACTCTCCGACACGGCTCTCCTTCCGTCTCTCATCTCCGCTCCATCGCTGTCCGTCCCATCGCTGCACGTCCGTGTCTCACCTCGCTCCTTTCCAGCCCCTTTCTCGATTTCTTTCTATCTTCTTCCTCATTTCTCTCCCCGTCTTCGTCCTCGATTCTCCACTTGCTCCCGTCTCGTATCCACCTTCGAGCCCGGCTCTTCCTCCCTCCGAAGCGTGTTTACACTCTGGACGAGGGGTGTCTGCCGTCCGTCAGACGTTCTTTTCTCTCTCCCACATTTCGAACATTGACACGAAGTTACACTCTGGACGAGGGGTGTTACCCCCGATCGAATCGAGTCGGATGCCATCCTCCCCGGAGCGATGGCAGGTCGGAGATCTCGCCAGACACGCGCGCCTCCACCTGGCTCCCTCCCGAAGGGGCATTTACACTCTGGACGAGGGGTGCCCCACCGCGTACTCTGACCGCCGACCCACGTCGCTTCACGACCGTATCACTCTGGACCGAGTTCAATACTCAATTCAGTGATATACGCTCCAAGGGGCGTCATAGTCGATGAAAATGTTGATTTACACTCTGGCCGAGGGGGGAGAACGACTAAGTACTGTGAGAACGGGTGTCGTATCAATGGCTGACGAATCCTCACGGCTCTCCGACTTCGGCGATCGGTTCGAGGACCCGTCCGAGGACCCACTCTTTCACCTCGACGAGAACGATCCGGACCGCGTCGACATCTTCGCGCGGAAAGAGCTCCTGAAGGTCGGGCACGTCCCCGAGAGCGCACGCATCGTCGGTCGCGACAACGAGATCGAGGCCGTGGCCGCAGAGCTTCGACCCATCGTCCGCGGCGACCCGCCGAACAACGTGATCATCTATGGGAAAACCGGAACGGGCAAGTCGCTCGTCGCCCGCCACGTCACCGAACGCGCCCGCCGGGCTGCCGAGTCCAATGGAGTGCTCGTGGGGACGGTGTACGTCGACTGCGCACAGCACAACACGCAGACGCGCGTCGCGCGAATGATCACGCGGTCGCTCAACGAGCCCTCCCGCACCGACCTCGAGATTCCCCGGGCGGGTATCGGGAGTGGCGAGTATTACGACTACCTCTGGGAGATCCTCGACCAGGCGTACGAGTCAGTGATCATCATCCTCGACGAGGTCGACCGCCTCGACGACGACGACATCCTCATGCAACTCTCGCGCGCCCGCGAGTCGGGAAAAGCCGACTGTCACCTGGGCGTCATCGCCGTGAGCAACAAGATCGAGTACCGGAACCGACTGAACGAGCGCGTCAAGTCCAGTCTCCGCGAAGAGGAGTTCGTCTTCCAGCCGTACGACGCGAATCAGCTCCGCGGCATCATGGAGCATCGGCGCGACGCCTTCCAGGAAGGCGTCCTCTCGGACGACGTCATCCCACTCACGGCTGCCGTCGCCGCCCAGGAACACGGTGACGCGCGGAAGGCCATCGAGATTCTCCGGCACGCGGGCGAACTCGCTGAACGCGACAGTGCTGAGTGGGTCACCGAGGACCACGTCCGGGACGCCCAGGAGTGGGCCGAGGTCGACCGCTTCGAGGAACTCCTGCGCGGGTCCACGACGCAGGTGAAGTACATCCTCTACTCGCTCGCGCTCCTGACGGAGGAGAACCCCGACACCGACGCGTTCTCAACGAGCCGCATCTACAACCGATACTCGGAAACCGTCGGAAAGATCGACGCGAACACCCTCAGCGAACACCGGGTGTACGAACTCCTGAAGGAGCAGGCGTTCCTCGGCGTCGTCGAGTCGACGCGGACCGGCGGCGGGCGCGGTCAGGGGAGCTATCTCGAACATCGTCTGGTCCAGGACACCGACATCGTCCTCAAGTCCGTCCTTCGCGACAGTCGACTCAAGGAACTGGCGTAGCGTTCGGGCACCGTTCACCCGAGACAGGCAGACATTCGATCGCCGACGCGGACGAATAGCATATCCGGCGGTGACAAATATTCTTGAACTCACGAGGTGCGGCTCCCGCGCCGAGCAGTGACGTTCGATCCTGATACCCGGTGAGTTGTTCGTCCGTGATGTTCCGCACGTCGTTCACTGTTCACTCGCGACGTCCCGAGAGTTCAGCGAACCCTCTCGTCGTGTGTAATCCTCGAAACTCTCGGCTGGAATCGAATTCTCGGCTGGAATCGGACTCTGTACCTGTTCAGAGTCTCGCGTTCACCCGCGACTCGCTATGGGATCGTCGCCTCGGTTGACCTGCCATCGTCCGCCGGTAACCGAAGCGATACTCACCGATCGTCGACGTTACGACCGGGACAGCGGGAGTGTCTAACCCGGGGTGCGGTGGGTGTGTCCAAGCTAACGTGTCGACTCCCTCTGTAACCACCCATCCCCCGGACTGCTGTCCAATTACTTTAACGCGTTCGAACGATACGGGACGGAACCGTGACGACACGTGACGGAACCGAGTCGGCTTTCTCGTGGTGCTGATCCGGTTTCCTGCCCGTGACTCGAGTGGTGCGGCTCACTCCAGGCCGAGGTCCAACGACCCGATCGGACGACGCTTCGGCGTGGCCGTCACTGTACCCTTCGCCGGGCGGGGCCGTCGCGGAGCCGTTCGACGAGTTCGACGAGCGGGACGCCTCCGCCGTCCTCTCCGTCCGCGGAGGCGATGCTGTTTACGGTTCGCATCGCCGCGAACACCGAGCGCACGGCTTCCGAACGGGAGCAGGCGTGCCCAAATGGACGTGTAGACGATACTTCCCGCAGGAATTTTTCGACCAGAAGCGTCCAGCGACGATTCTCACTACATGGAGGAGGGCTCCGAGACGTCCGGCGGGCCCGGATGCGGATCCGAGCCCGTCGTCTATCGGACCCGACCGGTCGTTCGTACGCGATCGGATCGTCGGTAGAGACCACTTTCACCCACGGCGTCGGCGGGAACGACTCGTTCGGGAGGTCCATGTCACCGAGTCACAGTACGCGACTCCGCCACATCACCACACTGCTTGCACACGATTCGTATCCACCGTCACCCTCTCACCGTCAGACACAACCCCTCTCGTGGATCGCCGCTTCGGGTGGACTCCGTCCCTCGGACCTCCTCAGACCTGTGTCTCCGTCGAAGCCGACGACCCCTCCGCTCGTAACCGCGCGACCGAGCCGAGGACTTCGTCGATCCACTCCGTGACGTCGTGCTGACGCGTCTCGGCCGTGAGCGAGTCCATCCGTCGTCGCCGCTCGTCACCCGACATCGAGAGCGCCATCTCGAGACCCGATTCGATGCTCGTCACGTCGTACGGGGTGACCGTGACCGCCGCCTCGCCGAGGAGGTCGTGCGCCCCGGCCTGGTCGCTCAGGACGAGCACGCCCGGGTCGTCTTCGTCCACCTGCGCGGTGACGAACTCCTGGGCGACGAGGTTCATCCCGTCGCGGAGGGGGGTGACCACGCCGGTGTCGGCGCGTCGGTACAGCCCGTACAGCGCGTCGTTCGAGACCCGCTCGGTCGTGTAGACGACCGGCTGCCAGTCGTCGGTCCCGAACCGGGTGTTGATCCGGTCGACCGAGTCGGCGACCCGTTCCTGTACCTCCTGGTACGCGGGGATCTGCGAACGCGACTCCGTCCCGACCTGCACGTACGTGAGATCCTCCCGCCACGTCGGGTGCCGCTCGAACAGCTGTTCGAGCGCTTCGAGCCGAGCCGGAATCCCCTTGGTGTAGTCGAGTCGGTCGACACCGACGGCAAGGTGGTCGTCGTCGCTGATCCCGTGCCGAGCCGCGAACTCGGTCCACCCTTCCCCCGCTTGTGGGTCGGACGCGAGGTCGCGAATCCGGCTCGTGTCGACGCCGAGCGGGAACGCTCGGACGGCCGTTTCGCCGCCGCGGTGCATGACTCGGCCGGCGTTCCAGTCGATACGTGTCTCGGGAAGCGCGGTGTCGACGCACTCCAGGAAGTTCCGTCCGTACCGGGGGACGTGAAACCCGAGGAGGTCGTTCCCGAGCAGGCCGCGGAGGATCTCCTCCGCGTGGGGACACGCGCGGAACGTCTCCCACTCCGGCCACGGGATGTGCCAGAAGTGAGCGATGAAGACTCCAGGGGATACGCGAGCGCTCACCTCCTGTGGCATTCGCGCGAAGTGGTAGTCTTGAATCCAGACGGTATCGCCCGCCGAGGCGCGAGCGGCGACCGCCTCGGCGAACCGTTCGTTCACCTCGGTGTACGTCGGCCAGTATCCCCGACGACAGTTGACGTGATTCAACATTCCGTGGCACACCGGCCAGAGCACCCGGTTGCTGAACCCGTAGTAGTACTTCTGGACCTGTTTCTCGTCCAGCCAGATGCGTTTGAGCGTGTACTGTTCGTCCTCGGTTGCCTCGGGCGGAACGGTCACGCAGTCGTCGGCGTCGACGGCCTCCCGGTCCCCGTCGCCGTCGCCCCACGCTACCCAGGTCCCGTTTATCTCCCGCACTGCCGAGTCCAGTCCTTCGCTCAACCCACCGGTCGGCCGACTCACCATCAGTTCGTCACCGTCCCACTCGTGGCGGTACGGTTGCCTGTTCGAGACGACGACGACATCGTCGTGGTCCTCGGCGCTCGGTGATCGAGTGCCTCCTTCTTGGTGCGGTGGGAGTGCCGTCCGTCGACGATCCGAACTGCTCTTTGCCATCAATAGTTAGTGAGCCGCTCGCTGACCGAACCTCTGGTCCTTGCCGTTGCATACCATTTATACGTCGAGACCGTTCTCACGCTGTCACTCCCGCCGCGTCCCGATGCCCACGTCACCGTCGACGACGACTTGTGAGAGGATGCAGAGACACGCTGGCGGCGACGGAAACGAGTGGTACGCGGGGGACGAAGAGAGCGAAACGCGAGTCGGAGGCGGAACGCGTCGAGAGCGAGCCTACGTTGCACGCGCGGAACAGCAGTCGCCCTCTTGCGCCTGCGTGCAGTAGCTTCTCACTGATAGCCTCGTACCCTCGAACGTGAACGACCCAGATCCAACCTCCCATACCGTCCTCACCGACCTCGGCGCTATCGAATCGTGGGCCGACGTTCACGGTGCTGTCCCCGTTCGGTCGCGGAGCAGCGCGGGGACCCCGATCGGGTTCGAATTCGCCGATGACCCCGACGATCGTATCAGCTGGGACCGGTTCCACACGTCGTTCGAGCAGGCCAAGCTCGCCCTCCTGGTCGACGGAACCAAGTTCGCGTTCGTCGACCGGAACCGCGTCACCGACACTGACGAGGAGTGAACAGCGTCTGTGACGTCTCGGCCCGACCGCCCCGCGCACGGGAGGACCGTCGCCGAGTCGAGGAGAACGCGCACGTCGCGAACTCCTGGGATCGACCAGGGGATCACCGAGACCCGCTGGACGACCGACACCGCGCGAGGCGTTCGACTGATAGAGGGAGTCACGCTCGACCGGCACCGTGAGAGACGTTCGCTCAGAGAGACGGCAACGGTTCCGAAAGCGCGCCGGCAGTAGCGTTCGGGCGGGGACGTGACCCCATAGTGCCGTTCAGACACTCGTGCCGCTGGACCCGGCGAACGCAAGGCGAACGCCCGTACCTGCCCTGCCGCCGCCGAGCACGTCGACGAGATGACCTCGTCCGTCGGACGGGTCACTCCCCCGGCGATTTCCCTCGGTGGTCGGAGCGGGCCAACAACTGATTACAGAGTTATCCCTGTAACTGTTTTTCCGTCGAAAACACGGCCGAAATATTTAGTTATCAAGCCTGCCCGCTCTCACGCCCCCTCCGACATCGCGTGACTTCCCGCGTGTCGCGCTCGTGACAGCCCCGTGTTGGTTCACGACTCGGCTTGCGCTGGCAGATCGCGAACGTAAGTGGATGAGCCTCGTCTCTGAAATCCGAATCGAACGGTAGGGCCTCCGGTCACAAGACGGACAGCCGAGCTGTCACCGCGGCGTCCAGATGGGGGTGGTGGTTCCTCCCTGGACCCGAACGAGGACGTCCATTCCCTCGAGGCGTTCGAGGGCAGCTACCGCTGTCTCCTCGGAGATGTTCAACTCGTCGGCGACCGTTCTCAGCGTCCGCGGCTGGTCCTGGCGGTTCTGAGTGAACAGGTCGAGTTCGGCGATCAGCAACAGGTTGTCACCTGAACTCGCGCGTTCGCGTAGACGGTGACGGTTCGGAGGGATGAGGTCTCGACACGCAGGCAGTTCGTGCCCGCCGACTCGCTCTACTCGTGGCACCGCGTCACGAGCGACTACACTATCGACATCACGGCTCACGAGCGAAACGGGGAGCTGCCCTCGACTTGGACTCGAAACCCCCATCCAACTCATTCGCCGAGGCCTCCGGATCGAGACCGGGATTGGTGACGAGGCGCAGACGAGCGGGGACCCGATCCCCGGTTCGGTTGTCGTATCGGGTGGTCTGCACCTGCGGGGCGAACTGGCTTGGGCCGTTCGGTCGTTCCCTCTCGTACGCAGATGCGAACCGAATCCCCCCCGGAGTCGAACCCGGAGTTCGTTCAGACGACCGATTACTATCACCACATCCGAGTGCGTGCGAAGGACGTGTTCTCGGAGTTCCGCACTCCGCAAGCGGCGACCACCGCGCCGTCTATCGACGTCGACGTCGATGTCGACGGCGGTGACGTCAGAGTGGGCCGGGCTGGTCCCGACCAGTGGCTCGTCGAGAGCGTGCTCGTCCCGGTCGAGGCTGCCGCCGACGCGGAAGAGGCAGAGACACACGCTCGTCGGATCGTCGCTCACGTCGAAGAAGACTGAAGACCGTTGACTTCGAGCCGGAGTTACGCTCGTCCGCGTAGCCGGGGTTACGCTCGTCCGCGTCCGTCGGTTGCGCGCGCGTCGAGTAACACAATACATGAGGGCGTGGTCTTCCCATACGTGTGGCTACGATTGTCAGAGCGACCATCCCTGCCGACGAATTCGCACTCGATCACCCCATCGATTCGGTCCCCGGGTTCTCGTTCGACGTGGAGAGTATCCGCGAGATGAAGGGCGAGCTGGCGGGTCGATTCGGCCTGACGACCGAGCAGTTCGAGGCGTTGACCACCGCCGCGGAGCAGGGCCTGTTCGAGGTTCCACGCGAGGTGACTCTCGAGGAACCCGCCGAACAACAAGGCGTGTCTCACCAGGCATTGTCCGAACGGATTCGACGCGCGACGGACACGCTCGTCGAGGACGCACTCATGGTCGGTTTATCCGACTGAGGGGGGACAGGCTAGGGCCTGCTCTCTGATTCGGGACGGCTCACGGGCGGACACGACTCGTCGTCCGGTTCGACTCCGGACGCTTCGTGGGCCACCTCCGAACCCGTTGCCGCTCGACGCCGACACCCCTCGTCCCGAGTGTAACCTGCTCTCTCTGGAACCGCTACATGGACTATTATTTGGACATCGAAGAGCGTTGATAGTCAGACAGAACGTCGAAAGAGGAGACAAAACGCTCAAAAAGCGAGAAGAGCCCGAAGGACTCCGACTACGATCCCGTGGCGGTACAATAAGTTCTCTGTGCGGAGATCATCGCCCGCAGAGAACCGTCCCT
Organism: Salinigranum sp.; assembly: GCA_041641615.1. Classification (GTDB taxonomy): domain Archaea; phylum Halobacteriota; class Halobacteria; order Halobacteriales; family Haloferacaceae; genus Salinigranum. Next base: position 11,163 of record JBEPYA010000125.1, read on the forward strand.
CGACGCTCGCAGTCTAGAATCGATTCACAGGGACCGAGGAGCGATCACGACCGCCGGCGCTCGGCCGTGCCCCTCGGCGTTCGACTGACGTCAGGGCTTCTGTCGCTGTGCCGACCGCCGCTCCTCGTCGAGATCGAGGTCGAGACCGACCTCACGGCCGCGGCGTCGGATCTCCGCGGCGTCGACGACGGTCACCTCGCCGTCTTCCATGAGGACGTCCCCGTCGACCATGGTGAACTGCACGTCGTCGCCGCGCGCGGCGAACGCCAGGTGCGAGCACCCG
>JBEPYA010000126.1:0-8103 GCA_041641615.1 Salinigranum sp.
GACTCGTGCTGGACCGGGTAGACAGTGACGTGGTCGAGCAGGTCGTAGACGGCCGTGTTGATTGCCTGCTGGACGCCCGTCCCGCCGTACTCGGCCATGACCTCCCGAATCTGTTCCAGCCCGTTTCGCTGTCCGCCGGTGAGGTCGCCGACGATGGTGAACTCCTCGTCGCCGGGGTCGTACTCGACGATGCCCGCCTCCGTCCCCCGTCTGAGCGCGAGTTCGCCGTCGGCGGTCGCCACGACCGAGAGCGTCTCCTGTGCGGCGATGCGCCGGAGGTTCTCGGGCGGCGCGACGTCGGCCTTGTTCGCCACGAGGACGAGCGGCTTGGTCCGCTCGCGGATCTCGCGGGCGAGCGCCTCTCGCTCCGCATCGGTCCACTGGATGGGGTCGGTCGGGTAGTCGAGCACCCGGAGCGCGGCGGCGACGTCGTACTCGGAGGCACCGAACCCGGTGAGGAGGTCGGCGAGCGCCTCGTCGATGTCGAAGTCGGGCGACCGGGACTTCCGCTCGACCGACTCCCAGTTGCGGTCGATGATGCCGGTCAGCCACTGGTCCATCTCCTCCCTGATGAAGTCGACTTCATCGATGGGGTCGTACGCCCCGATTTCGACGGGTTCGCCTTCCTCGTTCGTTCCGCCGGAGGCGTCGACGACGTTGAGGATGGCGTCGGCGTTCGTGAGTTCGTCGAGGAACTGGTTTCCTAATCCGCGCCCCTCGTGCGCCCCGGGGACGAGCCCCGCGACGTCGACCAGTTCGACGGCGACGTACCGCTTGCCGCCCTCGCAGTTGCCGCACCGCTCGTCGCGGTCGAGACAGGGACAGCGCGCCCGGGCGTAGGTGATTCCCCGGTTCGCGTCGATGGTCGTGAAGGGGTAGTTGGCGACGTCGACGTCGGCCATCGTGGCCGCCGTGTAGAACGTGGACTTGCCCGCGTTGGGCTTGCCCGCCAGCGCGAGAGAGAGCATACTCCCCCTCTCGCGCGTGCCGGAAGAGTGCCTTTCGGTCGTCGTAGGGCGCGTCGACGTGGGTGTCGTGGATCGTAGCAACGTGTCCGTCTGGGTCGACGTGAGCGTCCGGGTCGCCGTCGGTGGCGCGGGGCGTCGATGTCGGTCGGAACCCGACGCTCGTCACTCGTCGGGTCGGTCCCGCTCTCCGTCGCCGTCATCGGTGGCCGACTCGGGCTCGGGTTCCGATTCGGACGTCGACGCTTCCTCGGGCTCCGACCCCTCGACGGGCTCGGCTGCCGGCGGCGCGTCCTTGACGACACGCTCCTCTCGGCGGAAGGGCCACCACCCGCGCCGCCACGCGAGTGCGCCGCCGACGAGACCGATGGGTGTCGCGAGGACGATGAGGTAGGGGAGGACGTAGCCGAGGACGACCACGCCGGCGCGCAGGGCGACGACGACGCCGTTCACCGATTCGAGGAACGCGCCGACGAAGCCGATGTCGTACCACTTCTCGTCGACGCCGAGGCGGTCGGGCCGTTCCTCTCGGATGTCGACGGTGATGGTCGAGTACGCCACCCGCCGTTCCAGCGCCTGCTTCCGCGCCTCCAGCCGCTCGATCTCCGTCTGCACCTCCGAAAGTCGGCGCTCGACCTGGAGGACCGCCTCGGTGTCGTTTGCCTGTTCGTACAGCGTCCGGAGGCGGTCGCGCTGGGCGCGGAGGTTGCTCAGTCGCGCCTCGATGTCGACCAACTGTTCGGTGACGTCCTCGGTCGACGTCGACGACTCGATGACCTCGCCCTCTTCCTGGACGTCCTCGAACGTCTCGCTGAACCGTTCGTTCGGTACCCGAAGGACGACGGTGCCCGTCAGGTACGTTCGGTCACCGACACGCCTCTGTCGCTTTTGGGTGTCGGAGACGAAGCCGTCGCGCGACTCGACCAGTCTGGTGAGGTTTCGCTCCGTTCGCTCGAAGTCGGTCACTTCAAGGGTCACGTGTCCGGTCCGGATGAGCGCGCGCGAATCGATCGACTGCATCGACGAGGCGTCGCCGCCCGACCCGCCCGACTCCGCGGCCATCTCGGTCGCTCGCGCCGTCGCTTCCGCGTCGTACTCGGCCCCGGTGCTGACTGCGCCGCCGTCGCCTCCACCCGCAGACCCGCCGCTCTGGGCCGCTCCGTTACAGCCCGCGAAGACGGCCATGAGCACCACGAGGACCGTCACGACGGTGTGTCTTCGGCGTCCATTCATGTCTGTGCGAACGACAAGGAGTACAAAAACTCTTGGCTAGAGACAAAACCGGGTTTCACTCATCGCCGCCTCGCCGCTTCCGTTCCCGCTCCTGCTCGGCGGTCCCGTCGCCCGCCGTCGAGACGGGGTCGACGCCACGCACCTCGAACCGAGCACCGCCGGTCGCGCTCTGGCCGGCCGAGACGGTCCACTCGTGTGCCTCCACGACCCCCTGGACGATGGCGAGCCCGAAACCGACACCGGCCTCGCCCGTCGTATACCCCCAGTCGAAGGCACGAGCGCGCTCCTCGGCCGTGAGGCCCGGCCCGTCGTCGGAGACGGCGAACCCGGGGTCGTCGCCGTCGAGCCACTCGACGCGGACGGTCACGTCGTCGTCTCGGTCTGCCCTCCCGTGGGTGAGGGCGTTCGAGAGGAGGTTCTCGAGCAGCCGCCGCAGGGCGCTCTCGTCTGCGCGGACGACGACACCCTCACGTGCGTCGACGACGAGGTTGGCCCCCTGCGTGTCGAGGAGAGTCCACACGTTCCGCACCGCCTCGGCGAACGCGGCGTCGTCGGGGTCGTCGACCGTGTCCGGTTGCCGGGCCAGCGTGAGGACGTTGTCGACGATGTCGGTCATCCGCCGACACGCCCGCGAGATCCGCTCGGCGTTCTCGTCGACCGTCGCTCGGTCGCCCTCGTGTGCGGCCTCACGGAGCAACACGAGCGACCCCTCGACGACGTTCAGCGGCGTCCGGAGGTCGTGACTCACGATGCTGGCGAAGCGGTCGAGCCGCCGATTTCGCCGTTCGAGGCGGTTCCGCTGTGCGCGTTCGGTGGTGACGTCCTGGGTGAGCGCCATCCCGCCGACGACCGCGCCAGTCCGGTCGCGGACGGGGACCGTGTGACCACGGAAGGTCCGACCCGCGTAGGTGAACTCGAACTCCGAGTGCTCGCCGTCGAGTGCCGCCCGGTACAGCGCGCCGTACCGTTCGAGGAAGTCGGGCGAGTGTGCGTCTTCGAGCCGCTCACCCTCTAGCTGGTCCCGGTCGAGCGGGAGGTCGTCGAACACTGTTCCCTCGACGACGAGATACCGGAGCGTCCGGTCGTACAGCGCGACCGCGCCGTTCGGCAGGTTCTCCGCGAGCGTTCGGTAGCGACTGTCGAAACCGTGCTCTCTGTTTTGCTCGGAACCGACCCGTTCGAGCGCCGCCTGGACGGCCTCTCCCAGGGAATCGCCCGCAGGACAGTAGCCGGTGATTCCGGCGGCGACGGTCCGGGCCGCACGTCGCTCGCTCCCCTCGGGACCGGGAGCCAACACGGTCGCGACCCCGTTCGTGCGCTCGTCGATCCACCGGAGGAAGTCGAGAGCGTCGTCGCCGTCTTCGTCGCCACCCCTCACCGACAGGGCTCCGCTCACGACGCAGTCCGGGTACCACGACGTGACGGGAGTGTCGTCGAAGAGTGCGCGCGCCTCCGCGGTCGTCTCGACGCGCCGTACGTCGAATGTTACCTGATCCTCCCCGGCGTCGCTCTCGACGTCGGCGTCGACCCCGACACAGAGGACACGTGTGTCTCTCTCCCCCCACACGTTCATACATAACTGAATGAACCTAGCGTAATAAATATTGTCTGACACGTGATACCGATACGAAAGATCAGCGGCGCAGAACTCGGTCGGCTCAGCGGGCCGCCTCCGCCGTCTCCCGGTCGACGGGCAGGGTCGACTCGGGAGCGACCGGCGGGGGTCCGTCCCGCTCTACGTCGCGGTGTCACTCGGCGTCTCGGGAGGTGTCGTCGCGGCGGATGTGCATCTCGCCGCGGGCGCGGACGGTGCCGTCGACCGTCGCGCGCTCGTGGAGTTCGAGGTCGCCGCAGGAGACGTCGCCGAGGACGCGCGCGCCCTCCTCGATGGTCACGTGGCCGCCGCGGGTCGTCACGTCACCGTGGATCCTGGTTTCGGAACCGACGGTGATGTCGCCCTTCGCGCGGAGGCTACCGAAGACGTTGTTGCCCGACCCCATCTCGATGCTCGACGCGCGGATGTTGCCGTGCAAGCGACAGTCGGAGCCGACGTGCGCGGGCGTGGAGACGCGCCAGGCGTCGTCGGAGACGTCGGCGCCGCGGGGGATGACCAGCGGGGTCTGGCCCCCGTCCGAGGAGAGCGCCTGTGCCATCTCGTCGGCGGCGTCTTTCTCGCCGATTCTGAGGAGTTGGGAGAGGACGATGAAGTAGAAGACGAGCGTCGGCATCGGGTTCCGAATCACGATCCAGCCGCTGGCCTCGAACCCCTCGTCGATGTCGACGTCGTCGCCGATGTCGAGGTCGCCCGAGACCATCAAGCGCCCCTCGATGTGGACGCGCTCGCCCAGGTAGGCGTCCTCGCCGACGAGCACGTTACCGGCGACCTGACACCAGACGTCGAGCCGGCAGTCGCCGTCGGCCTCGATGTCGCCGCCGAAGCGGACACGCTCGCCCGCCATGACGTTCCGGCCGCGGACCCCGAACTCCACGGAACTCTGCCCGCCGACGAGCACGTCACGATCGGTGACGAGGTCGTGCTCCTCGACGGTCGTCCCATCGGGGATCTCGAGAGCGTCGAGCGGGTCGGTTCCGAGTGACACGGGCACAGACGTTCATGGCACGTCACGAGTAATATACTCTCGTGCGACGCGCGTCAGACGGCGATGAGTCGACGCCGTTGCGACGTCCAACAGAGCCGGCCGCACGGGACACGGACGCGATGACTGCAGCCTCACCGCGCCGTGTTCCGCGCGGTCGCTGTCTCGTTCCTGTCGGTCGTCCCCTCGACGCACTCTGCCGTCCTCGTCTCGACTGGTTCACCCACACTGCCACCGCTCACTACACCTGTTCGTCGAGTTCCACGATATCACGTCCCTCGGACGAGTTATCCGTGCCACTGGCGTCGAGAGCGTATGAGCACCGGTTCGGGGGAGACGGACACCCGCGCGCCATGGGGCGACCCCCAGTTCCGCGTCGTCGTCGCCAGCACGCTCGCCGGCGTGCTCGGCGTCACGCTGGTCACGCCCGTCGTCCCGCTTCTCCCGGCCGTCCTCGGCGTCACCGACAGCACGGCCAGCCTCCTCATCACTGCCTACACCCTGCCGGGGGTGTTCTTCTCCCCCGTCGCAGGTGTCCTCGCGGACCGTCACGGCCGGCGACGGGTGCTCGTCTGGTCGCTCCTCTGTTTCAGCCTCGCCGGTGTCGCCGTTCTCCCCACGACCGAGTTCAGTACCGTCCTCGTCCTCAGAGGGCTCCAGGGCGTGGGAGCGAGCGGCCTCTTCGCCGTCGCCGTCACGCTCATCGGCGACACCTACGAGGGCGTCCAGCGGAACGCCGCGCTTGGCGCGAACGGCGCGGCGATCTCGATCGGTGCGGCCGTCTATCCGCTCTTCGGCGGGGCTATCGCGACGCTGGGGTGGCGAGCCCCCTTCGCGGTGTACGCCGTCGGCCTTCTCGTCGCACTCTGGGCGCTCCGCGCCATCGAGGAGGTTCCGGTCGAACGGTCGCGGGGTGGGCTCGCGTACGTCCGGGGCGCGCTGAGTGCGCTCTCCGTTCGCGCTGCCGTCACGCTGTACGGGACGACGATCGTCACGTTCGTTCTGCTCTTCGGCGGCGTCTTCACGGCCGTCCCGTTCCTGCTGGCGCGGGCGTTCACCGCGCCGCTCTCGCTCGGTGGGCTGTCGCTCGCGCCCTCGGCGCTCATCGGCGTCGTCCTCACGACGAACGCGCTCACGACGGCCGTCGTCGCGGCGCGGAGCGGCCCGCTCGCGGCACGCTTTTCCAACCGGGAACTCCTCGTCTTCGGCCTCGTCGCGTACGGTCTCGGGTTCGTCGTCGCCTGGGCCGGCGGCACCCCCGCCTGGCTGACGCTGGGTGTCCTCGTCGTCGGGGCGGGCCAGGGGCTCATCCTGCCGCCGCTCGATGCGAGCATCAGCGCCCTCGCACCCAGGGAGTACCGGGCGGGGTCGTTGAGTCTCCGGACGAGCGCGGCGTGGCTCGGCACGACCGTCGGCCCCCTCCTGTTCACCACGCTCGCCGCCGCCTCGGGCTACCGTCTCCTCCTCCTCGGCGGTGGACTGGGCGCGTTCGTCGTCGCCGGCGCGCTGGTTCGTCCGCGCGCGTCGCGGCCGCGAGAACGAGCCGAGGTCGACTGAGACGGCAGGCGGTCTGCCGACCACGAGCGGCGAGCCGTCTCACCGGGTGACGTTCAGCCCCCGCTCGATGTCGGCCGTGTAGTCGTCGTCCTCCTCGACGTGGGTTCCGTTGTCCCGCAAGGTGTTCGTGGCGACGACGCCGTCGGCACCCGAGCGCACCAGAACGCCGGTCCCCGTCTCGCTGATCGTGTTCCCCGTGACGGAGAAGCCGAACGGTCGCTTCGTCTCGCGCGCCCCCTGGTTCTCCGCGTCGGCGGGGACCGTTCGCACGAGGACGCCCACCGGGCAGTTGTCGACCTGGTTGCCGGAGATGGTGACGTCGTACGTGAGCGCCTCCGGCGTGCCCTTCACCTCGTCGCGGAGGTGGGTCTCCTTGTACTCGATCTCGATACCCGCCTCGCCGCCGGGGTCGGGGAAGAACTCGTCGAGATTCCGGCAGACGTTCCCGACGATAGCCCCCTTCTGGGACGGCGAGCACGCGATGAGGCTGTGTCCGCCGTCGAAAACGACGTTGCCGAAGACGAGGAAGCCGTTCGTGTTGTACGGGGCGATATTGTTGAACTTCATCCCGGAGACCCGGTTCCGCACGATGACGACGTTGCGCGACTGCCGCAGGTCCTTGTCGCTCCCGGCGGGCGCGCCACGGGTGGTGATACCGTACCAGTTCGGGTCGACGACCTCGTTGCCGACGACGCTCACGTTCGTACACCGGGTGACCGACAGCGCCATCTGAAACCCGTTGACGGTCCGGTTGTTGGCGATGTGTACGCCGGTACACCCGTCCGCCTGTACCGCCTGGTTGCCCCGTTGGGTCCCCCCGGCGTCGAACTCGATGTTCGTGACGGCCACGTTGTCGCCGCGGAGCCGGACGAGGTCGTGGCCAGCCGGGACCTGTGCGTCCTGCTCGTCGGTCGGGAGGATGGCCTCGACGGTTCCGGTCTGCGAGGCGACGAACCGGGTCCCCCGCACGCCCGTCAGGGTGGTGTCGCTTCCCATAGTCACCGGCGCGCCGAACTGGAACGTGCTCGCCCCCGCGACGACGGTCCCGCCGTCGGTGAGGTCGTCGAAGGCGTACTGGAACGCGTCGTCGGCCGTCCCGTCGGTGCTGAACGCCACCTCGCCGTCCCCCGCATCGACGACGACGTAGCTGTCACCGGCGGCCGCGCGCCCCTCGGCGGCCGTGCTGTTCCCCTGCGACTGCGTGGCTGCCGCGCTCTCGTCCTCCCGCTTGAGGACGAAGTAGACGGAACCGGCCCCCCAGGGGACCGGCGGTCGGCTGACCTGTGCGGCGTCGCCGAACCAGCCGAGCCCGGCGGCCGCACCGAGCCCGCCCATGAACGACCGACGTGTCGACTTCCAGTTAGTAGTTCCTCCACCAGTGTCACCCGTACGTTCGTGCGACATCGGACGTTTCTCTCGAAGACACGTACAAACCCGTTTATAATAGTCGAACATCGAACACATATCTGTCCGTATCGATCATACCGGTCTCTGGGGGCACGTAGCGACCCCGAGTGCCTCGTAGAACGACGACCGTGACGGGTGCCGTGTGTTTAATATTCTCCCGAACGGTATCAGCCGATATGACCGCCCTCTCGTTCGACGAACACGGTGTCGACGTCGTCTACCAGGGAACCGATTTCCGGCTCGAACGGGACCTCATCGAGGAGGCCATCGGCAAGTCCTACCCGAACGTGACCGACCACGAGGTGCTGAAGATCGTCGAGAAGAACCCCGCGCTCTCGGGCGAA
>JBEPYA010000126.1:8113-11402 GCA_041641615.1 Salinigranum sp.
GGCCGACCGGCTCGACGTCCGCGACACGCCCGACGAGATCTGTCGCAGGCGCTCCTCGGCGGCGACGCGGACGATAGAGCCCGCGATCTCCGCCCCGCCCGAGAGCGGGTCGAGCGTGGTCTCGCCGCGGCGTTCGCGGTACTCGATCTCCAACTCCTTCACGCGGTAGCCGCGCATCACCGGTCTGAGAAGTAGTTCCGCCGAGAGACCCGTGTTCTCCGTCCACGTCACCTCGTCGATGACCTCCTTCCGGTACGCGCGCATACCGGTCGTCGTGTCGCTGAGGCGACGCCCGGCGAGCAGCGAGGCCCCGAGCGCGAAGGCCTGGTTCCCCAGTCTGTTGAACCGCGGCATCGTCTCTGCGCCCCTCGAGAGGCGGTCGCCGGAGACGACGTCGTACCCCTCGTTGATGGCGTCGAGGAAGTCCGGGAGTCGCTCCATGGGATAGGTGTCGTCGCAGTCGGTGGTGACGACGATCGGCCGGTCGGGGGCGAGCACCGCCTCGCGGACTGCGACGCCGTACCCCTGTGGCTCCTGTTCGATGACGCGAGCACCGTACTCGCGAGCGACCTCCGGTGTCCGGTCGGAAGAGCCGTCGACGCAGACGACCGCCGCTCGCCCGTCGGTCACCTCCTCGATGTCGGTGAGGACGTGTTCGATGGCCTCTTCTTCGTTGTACGTACCCATCACGACGGCGACGTCGTCGAAGGTGTACCCCGTCATTACTCTTTGGTTACGTGGGGGGTGATTTGAAGGTTTAGGTTCGCCGAAACCGTCGCCGAGCCGACGCGACCGTTCCCGCCTCAGGCCGGTGTGTCCGATTCCGCCGTGAGGTCGGTCGCCCGACGGAAGCCGAGGTACAGGAGCACGCCTCCGGCGAGGCCCGTCGCCAGGAAGTCGAGCGGCCAGTGCCACGGGAACCGCGGCGGCGGGTCGCGGACGCTCCCGGGCAGCCCCCACAGCGCCGGGATGTACCAGTAGAGGTACGCCACGAGGTAGAACCCGCCGATGATGAGCCAGAGCCACTCGGTCCGTTCGAGCCACGCGCGAAACATATGAACGAGTTGACACTGTAGCGTCGTAAGTCTACGCGTCGTCGTCGAGTTCGATGTCGACGCCTGCCGGGGTGGGCACGTCCGGCGAGCGCCGCTGCCGGACGAGGTACGCGACTCCGAGGGCGGCGACGATCGCGGCGATGGCCACGAGAGAGCGAAGCGACGGGCGGCGGGACCGACGCCGGCCCGCCGCGTCCCGCCACTCGACCGCCCGCGCATCACAGTACGCGTCGATGGAGTCGTCGTCGACCACCTCGAAGGAGGCCGACCCGGCGAAGTCGAACGGCGCGAGGAGCGCCTCCAGCAGTTCGACGAACGCCTCCGCGTCCGCGCGCGACGCCCACTCGTACAGTTCGAGGAACTCGCCCGGACGTTCGCCGGCGAGCCACAGCTTCCGCCTGAACCCGGACATCCCGGCGAAGAAGGGCGTGGCGACGTTCGCGAGCGGGTCGAACAGGACGTCGCGAACCGTCTCACCCGCCTCTCGTCCCCTCACAGCCATCCTGAAGACGAGCACGACACGGTCGGAAGAGGCGTCGTCGTGTCCCGCGAGCGCAGTCTCGCGGTAGACGATGAACGCGTCGCCGGTCGGCGATTCGAGGACGTCGCCGAGTCGCCCGCGCGGAAACCGAACGCTCCCATCGAGCAGGTATCGGACGGAACGCAGCGCGGCGCGGGTGAGCGTGAGGGCGGTGTTCGGGGTCATGGTGTGTCGCCGACCGAGCGCGGCGTACGTCCCCCGTAGCTCGGATTTCGGCTCCTACGTATTCGTCGAGGACTGACATAACCGTTAGCACGGTGTCCTCGAGTGCGGGCCTCGGTCTTCGTCATCGGTCGGCCGACAGATAATATCAATATCACGTCCGTCGAGTGACGTGTAGAGGAGAGAGTCGATGGTGCTACACGTGCGGCGGTGGCTGTCGGAGCTGTGGGAGTGGCTGGAGTCGCGCTTCACGGGGAAGAAACCCGACGAGTCGGATCTCGACCTGCACGTCGAGGTGACCCTCCGAGCGGTCGTCGACGCGGTCGTTCCCGAGACGCCCGAACTCGGCGACGAACTCGGGCCGGAACACGTCCCGGGCGGGCTCGCCATCGGGATGGAGGAGTTCCTGGTCACGTTCGTCGACGACCTCTTCCAGTTCGGTTTCCCCCACATCGGAACGCGCGGGAACCTCCCGCTGTCGGTGCCGCTGGTGGAGGTGCTCGACACGGCGGCAAACGCGCTCGTCACACACGGTGACAACGAAGCCGACCCCGACGTCGAGCGGGCGGTCGCGCTGCTCGGTCCGGGAGACCCACCCGCCCGTCGCGTGAGGCAGGTCGCGGGGACGTTCGCGAAGCTGTCGCGGCACGACCGTCTGCGCGCGCTCGGTCTCCTCGACGAGTTCGAACTCCGTGTCGCGCCGTTCGGCCACGGCCTGTTCGAGTTCGACGCCGGCCTCGTCGGCCAGCTCGTCGTCGGCTTCGCGGAGATGATCTACTACAGCGAGTGGGAGGGGTACGACGACTTCTCGCTCCCGCCGAGCGAGCGCACCCACCCGAACGACCCCACGGCGGTTCAGAGCTGGCGGCAGACCGGCTACCCGGGGGTCGCCGACGGCTACGCCGCCCTGCGTGGCTACGTCGGACGGGAGGGGAGCCCGCTCGGCGCGGGCGAGGCCTGGACGAGTATCGACGACGACGTCAGCATCGTCCGCGAGTCGGGCAGCTTCCGCGAGAACGACTACGACACGAGTGGATACGAGGAGCCGTACCCGGAGTGAGCGACGATGGTCGCCTCACACTACGACGCGGTCGTCGTCGGGGCTGGCGGGGACGGTCCCGTCGCCGCCTGGAAACTCGCCGAGGCTGGCCTCTCGGTACTGGTCCTCGAAGCCGGCCCGTTCTACGGCAACGAGCGGTGGCCGAAGCCGAACGAATCGCCCGGCGAGGAGGTCTCGACGAGCGCCGCGGACCTGAGCGGCGACCTCCTCGACGAGCAGTTCACGACCCGCGAACTGGAGATGCTCGAGCGGCTCACCTTCGGGGCCGCCGACCACGAGCGAGGGTTCTGGCTCCGGAAGTTCCCGGGTGACGGCGCGGTTCTCCAGTGTGCCGGTGTCGGGGGGACCACGCTCCACTACCTCGGGAACCACCCCAGAGCGTACCCTGCGTCGTTCGACGAACAGGATCACTGGCCTATCGACTACGCCGACCTGATCCCCTACTACCAGGAGGTCGAGGCGATGTGCGCG
>JBEPYA010000127.1:0-11400 GCA_041641615.1 Salinigranum sp.
TGACGGTGCAGTGCATCGCCTCCATCGCGTACTGCCCGGGGAGCATCGGCGCGTACCCCCAGGTGGGGTTGAGCGCGCCGAACGTCGAGACGTAGCCGCCGAGGTCACCGTCGGTGTGGACGCGGATGGCGAGGATATCGCCGTCTTGCGAGAGCGCCATCTCGGCGTGCGTTTCGTGACCGCGACCGTGGCCCGTCGAGGCGTACCCCTCCGTTCGAGTGGCGACCCACTTCACGGGACGCTCCAACTGGAGCGACGCCCAGATAGTGAGCGCCTCGTCGGGGTGTGCGGAGTCCTTGCTCCCGAAGCCGCCCCCGACGTCGGGGGCGACGACGCGCATTCGGTGTTCGGGGAAGTCGAGCATCTCACAGAAGAACCGACGGTGGAGGTGCGGACACTGCGTCGACATGTGGACGGTCAGCTTCTCCGTACTCGGACGATACTCCGCGAGCACCGCCCGCGGCTCCATCGCCGTCGGCAGCAGGCGCTGGTTCACGAGGTCGAGTTCGACGACGTGGTCGGCGCGCTCGAACGCGTCGTCGGTCGCCTCCTCGTCTCCGATCTCCCACTCGGCGGCGACGTTGTTCGGGGCCTCCTCGTGGAGCTGCGGCGCGCCGTCTCGCGTGGCTTCGCCCGGGCTGGTCACGGCGTCGAGCCTCTCGTACGTGACTTCGATGGCGTCGGCGGCGTCCGCGGCGAGGTACCGACGCTCGGCGACGACGGCTGCGACCGGCTGGCCCTGGAACCGGACCGTCTCGCGGGCGAGCATCGGGTACGGCGGTGTCTTCAACTCGGGTAGGAGCCACACCGGCGGGACCTCGCCCGGTACGCCCGAGGCAGCGACGTCGTCGGCGGTGTAGACGGCGACGACTCCCTCCATCGCCTCCGCGGCGCTCGTGTCGATGGACTCGACGCGCGCGTGAGCGTGGTGGCTCCTAGTGAAGGCGAGGTGGAGGAGCTTCTCCGGGGAGATGTCGTCGGTGTACCGGGCGTCACCGGTGAGGAGTGGTCGGTCCTCACGGCGGCGGATCGGGGAACCGCGCAGTCGCTGGGCCTCGTGGGCCTCCACGAACTCCGGGGTCGACGACATCAGTCGCCTCCCCCTCCGCGGCCGCCGTCAGTCGCCGTCCGCATCGTCCGGGCCGCCGACTCGACCGCGTTGATGATGTTCTGGTAACCGGTGCAGCGACAGAGGTTCCCTTCGAGTGCCTCGCGTATCTCCTCGCGGGAGGGCTCGGGGTCGTCTGCGAGCAGGTCGAGCGACGTCATCAGCATGCCAGGGGTGCAGTAGCCACACTGCAGGCCGTGTTCCTGTGAGAACGCCTCCTGCAGGGGATGGAGTTCGCTACCCTCCGCGAGGTCCTCGACCGTGCGGACCTCGCTCCCGTCGCAGGCGACTGCCAGCAGGGTGCAGGACTTGACCGCCTCGTCGTCGACGAGGACCGTACAGGCCCCGCACATGCTGGTCTCACAGCCGACGTTCGTCCCCGTGTAACCCAGGTCGTCCCTGAGCGCGTGGACGAGGAGCGTCCGCGACTCCACCGCCAGGTCGTGTGCGGTTCCGTTTACCGAGAGTGTGATATCGTGTGTCGTCATCGTGTCTCCTGGGGCGTCTCCGCCCGGGAGACGCCGAGGTCACGGGCACTACCGTCGGATGCCCCTGTATGTGTGTTGGTAACACAACACGTGTACACGAACCCACGAGGGACAGGTGCAAATAGCTTGCCGGCGCTCCCGTCGTTCTCGACGAGGTCTCGGCGACCGGCCGCGGGGACGCGCGTTGAAGTACCAGGGTGCGGTAGTCGAGAGCGAATGTCGCCTCGGAAGTCGGAGCGAGCGTCGTCCGTCCGGGGCGGGAGCGACGGTGCCGACGCGAGGGGCGACGCGACCGAAAGAAGGGAAACGGGGGAAACGGGGGGGCGCCGAGAGACGACGGCGCGGATCGGCATCACCTGTCGGCCCGACCACGCGGTGTTTTCGACCGTCGCGTCGAACCTCGTCGGGCGGGGCCACGCGGTGACGTTCTTCGACTACGAACGGCCCGTGAACGAGGCGTTCCTCGCGGACCTGGCGCTGTTCGTGAGCAAGAAGACGCGACCGGCGTCGATCGAGACGCTCCTCCGGGCGGAGCGACTTGGCGTGCCGACGTGGAACAGCGCGACGGGCGTTCTCGCCTGCGTCTCGCGGTTCTCACAGCTGTGCGTGCTCGAAGGCGTCGGCTTCGCGGTGCCCGCCGCCTCTCGGATGAAGCCCGACGGCGACTACGTCGCGAAGAACCGCTTCCACTGGAACATGTCGCCGGAGCTCAACGGCGAGGGCGACCTCTACGAGGAGTACCTCCCGGCGGCGAAGGTCGACTACAAGTACTACGTCGTCGACGACGGCGAGCGACTCCACACGCGCGTGCTCCGCGCGACGTCGAAACTGTTCGGCGAGAAGCGCGTCGTCGGCGAGGCCGAACCCCTCACCGAGCACGTCGGGCGCATCGGCGACCTGATGGAGCGACTAGAGATGCACGCGGTCGGGGTCGACCTCGTGCTCGTCGACGACGACTGGTACGCGGTCGACCTCAACCCCTGTCCGAGCTTCCGGGGCACCGGGCTGGAAGACGCGCTCACCGACTCCATCGCGAACTGCCTTCGCTGAACCGCTCGCCCGCGCCGCCGACAGTCGGCCCGAAATATATAGCCTCACATACCCACACGTAGCAAACGCTTAGCAGCACCCGCACAGAGAGGGAGGATACCGAATCGATGCCAGAACCAGGGAGTTTCTCGCGGGGGAGTCGAGCACAGCACCGGCAGGTCCGACGTGGTGGAGGGAGCGCACGCCCGCTCGCGGACGGACCACGGGAGACGACGAGCGCGTCGATGGCGGCGCGATGACCGGGACGAACCGGCTCGACGACCGGCTCATCGCGCGCTGTGAGGAGATCCCCGACGACCCGCCCGTAGGTGACTACGTCGTCGTCGACGTGCTACACTTCTCGAACACGGTCATCGAACTGTTCGCGAACGGAGCCGACTACGTCCACATCACCGACGAACGGGGCGACGAACCGGCGTTCAAGGCCGAACACCCGGAGGCTCGCATCGGCGGCGGCGCGACGCCCGCGTACGACCCCGAGCCCGGCTACGACTTCTTCAACTCGCCGAGTTTCGTCCAGAGCGTCGACATCGACGGCCGCCCAGTGGGGATGACCTCCTCGAACGGGGGGCGCGCGGTGGCCCGGCTCCGCCGGGTGCTCGGCGACGAGAGCGCGGTGTTCGTCGGGTCGACGATGAACGCGAGCGCGCTCGCGACGCACCTCGACGGGAGCGACCACCCGACGTACATCGTCAGCGCCGGCTCGAGGGGAACCGAGGCGCTCGAGGACCACGTCGGCGCGACCCTCATCAGCCGGGCGCTCGACGGGATTGAACTCTCGGCGGCGGAGCGGGCGGTGTTCGAAGAGCAGGTGCGGACCGCGAAGGGACCGAACTACGCCCAGAAGAACGACATCCGACGGCGCGACGTCCACAACTACGCGCTCGCGTTCGACAGCAGGGACGTGATTCCGCGGCTGGATGGCCGGTCGCTCGTGGACGCGGTGCGGCGAGAAGCGAGGCCGGCGTCGGACTGAGTCGTTGCGAGGAGTGGAGAGCCTTCTTCGTGGGCAGATGTAGAGAGCCTTCTTCGTGGGCAGATGTAGAGAGCCTTCTTCGTGGGCAGATGTAGAGAGCCTTCTGCGTGGGTAGATGTGGAGCGTCGTGTTGGTGGTCGCAGCTCGCGTAAACGCGAGGTTCGAGAGGGCAGTCACGCGGTACACGGGCACGATGGGCATCTTTCGCCCTCCCCAACGGGTCCGACCGGGACGGTGCTCGGCCGAGACCCGCGCACTCGCGTACACTCAGTATCACGCCACGCGCCGACCGCCGCGAGAACGAGACTGAGCGGTGGTGCCTAAGAGCGAACGCGCGGGTCTTCGTGGGGGAACCGAACGAACGGCTCGAAACTGCTCCGCCGCTTCGGTGCTCGTGGTTTCACCACCCTGGCGACCGCTCGGCCCTCGTACGGTCCCGAGTCTCACTTACAGCCCACCGCTATCGAGTCGTCCGTCCTCACACAGACAGTCCTCGACCGAGACGGACCCGCCTCGCTTTACGTCCACACCTCCTCTCTCACCCGAACCAATGAGATTCGGAGCCGCACTCGACCTCCGGTTCGACGAGTCGTTCGAGGAGTACGTCTCGTTCCTCCGCGAGCAGGGGCTCTCGCACGTCGAAATCAGACAGGGCTACCTCGACACCCACCCCGATGCTCCCACGCCGGGGCGCGTCCGCCGGGTCGCCGCCGAGAACGACGTCACCGTGACGCTCCACGCGCCGTACCGCGACTGCAACCTCGGGAACCTCACCGAGCGGCTCCGGGAGGCGACCGTCGCGGCGGTGTGTGACTCGCTGGAGTTCGCCGCCGAGGCGGGCGCGGAAGCCGTCGTCGTCCACGGCGGGTCCGTCCGTCCGCGCTACCCCGACCGTGTACAGGAGCGGTCGCGCGAGCAGGCGGTCAGGTCGCTCCGTGCCTGCGGGAGGTACGCCGCGGAGGTCGGAGTCCCCCTGTGCGTCGAGAACCAGCGCGACAAGTCGTCGACGCGGCGGCACACCGCGACACCCGAACGCCTCGCGGCCCTCCTCGACGACGTCGGCGTCGACTCCCTCCGGGTGACGCTCGACGTGGGACACGCGAAGGTCACCGGCGTCGCGTTCGACGAGTTCGTCGAGCGGTTCGGCGACCGCATCGTCGTCGCGCACCTCCACGACAACGACGGGACCGACGACGACCACGACCCACTCCCGGCGTTCCGGTCGGTCGGCGAACGGATCGGGGCGGCGTACAACGTCCTCGAGATGAAGTCGCTGGCCGACGTCGAACGCTGCGTCGCGGGCTCGGCCGAGTGAGAATCCGGTCCAGTGAGAATCCGGTCCAGTGACGGCCCCGAATACGTGAGGGCGAACCCAGAGAACCCCGAACATGTTCGTCGATGGTATTCAGTGGTCGGGCGCGCATAGGTCGCGTATGGCGCTCACGAAGCTGGTCGTCGACCTCCCGCCGGGGACGTGGATCGGCGAGGTGTCGTCGACACACCCAGACAGCGTCTTCCGGGTACTGGCCGCGTTGCCGGCCGACGAACGGGGGGTTGGACTGCTCGAGATCACGTCCCGAGAGATGCGCACGGTCCTCACCGCCATCGAGGAACACGCGGGCGTCGACGACGTCGAACTGCTCCAGGCGGGCGAAGGGGAGGCGCTCGTGCAGTTCGAGACCACCCAGCCGTTCCTGCTCATGGCCGTCCGCAACTCGATGGTCCCGCTCGAACTCCCGCTGAAGATCGCCGGCGGGAGGGCGGAGCTCGAACTGACGGCGGCGCAGTCGCGGCTCTCCGAACTGACGAGCCAACTCGAGGAGTTCGGGATGTCCTACGAGGTGGAGTACCTCCGACAGTCGCCGACGTCGTCGGAGCTGTTGACGGCGCGACAGCGCGACCTGCTCGCACGGGCGGTCGAACAGGGCTACTACGACACCCCACGGGAGTGTACACTCACCGAACTCGCCGAGGAACTCGACCTGGCGAAGTCGACGCTGAGCGAGCGCCTCCACCGCATCGAAGGGGCGATCCTGAAGGAGTTCGCCGAGTCACCGACCGAGACGGAACCGCTCTGACGGCGTGAGAACGCGGGCGGGGAGGAGAACGGCTACAGCAGTTCGGGTTCGGGGTCGACCTCGCGCTCGCCGTCGCGCCGCCGACGTCCGACGCGTCGAGTGTGGGGTCGGGTTCGTGAGGCGAGCCGAGCGCGCGGGGCGAGTCGGGCGCGTGCCGAGTCGAGCACGCGACGGACGAGTCGGCGGTCGTCCTCCACGTCCCCGAGGAGCAGGCGCTCGACCCGGCGCTCGAACGTCCGCTCGTCGATGTCGCCCGCGACGTACTGCTGTGTGAGTTCCTCGACCGGGTCGGGACGCCGGTCGGCCTCCGTGACGCGGCGGTCGAGGCGGCGGGCACTGACGGCGACGACGACAGCGAGGCCGACGGTCGTGACGAGTCCCGTGCCGGCGAGGAGCGCGAGGCCGAGCGCGTTCGCGTCACCGGTCAGGAGGAGTGAGAGGCCGGCCAGGACGAGCGTCACGCCGAGGACCGAGAGCCCGATGGCCACCAGGCCGAGGGCGGCGACGAACGCGGCGAGGTAGAGGGCGGCTCTGAACAGGGCGAGCGTTCGAGGGTGAGTCACCTCGGAGTCCATGGTCGAGAGAGACCCGACGGGGACATAGCTGTATCTCTCCCCGAGAGCCGTCGACAGGCGTTTGTGCGCGACCGTCCTCTACGGGACGTGGATCCGTCCGAGGCGGTCGTCGCGGCCGTCGCCCACGCGTTCGGGAGCGCGAGCGACGTCCGTGGCGTCGAACGGCTCTCCGGGGGTTGCAAGGACACCTACCGGGTCGAGAGGGGAGAGGGGACGGTCGTCGTCGCGTTCCCGCGCGAACCGTGGTACGAGCCATCGTTCGCGCTCGAACCGGCGCTCATGCGAATCGTGCGCCGTGAGACGTCGGTCCCGGTCCCGCGAGTGCTGGCGAGCGACGTTACTGGGGCGGCGGTGAGACCGTACCACGTGACCGAGTATATCGACGCCCCGAATCTCCGGGGGCGGTTCGCCGCGTGTCGGCGGGAGACGCAGGCGGCACTGCTCGAAGCGGCCGGCCGCGCGCTGGCGAACCTCCACGCGGGGGTCCCGTTCGAGTCGAGCGGGCCGCTCCGGCGCGAAGGGAGGGGGGTGACGGTCGACCCCGCGCCCTCGTGGCCGGCGTTCCTCGCGGCGCTCGTCGAGCGGTGGCTGACCGAACTCGACGGGAGCCGGTTCGCCGACCTCCGCGGGACGTTCGAGGCTGTACTGACGCCGGAGTCGTTCCTCTCCGTGGACCCGGACCCGGTCTGTCTGCACTTCGACTACGCGCCGGGGAACCTCCTCGCCCGGGGCGACGCTCTCGTCGGCGTCGTCGACTGGGGGTTCGCCGTCTCGGGCCACGCCGAGTACGACCTCTTCCAGTTCGAGAAGAACTTCTTGCTCGGGGAGGTGCGAGACCCGACAG
Source organism: Salinigranum sp. (assembly GCA_041641615.1). Taxonomy (GTDB): domain Archaea; phylum Halobacteriota; class Halobacteria; order Halobacteriales; family Haloferacaceae; genus Salinigranum. The sequence continues at coordinate 7,120 of JBEPYA010000127.1, forward strand.
TGAGAGAGGAACTCGGGCCGCACGTCTACGCCGGCTACCGCGAGCGGGGTGACCTCGCCCCCGGCTGGGAGCGTCGTCGCGCCTTCTATCGAGTCGCGTACAAGCTCGCGAGCGTGCGGTCGTTCCGCCGGTGGAGCCGCGGCCACGAGACGGCGGAGGACGTCCTCGCGCGACGGCTCCGCGCGGAACTGGAGACGGACCTCGAACGGCTCCGCGAGTACGAGTGAACGGAACGAGGGCGAGTTCCTCGCCGCGGTCGGGCTCAGTCTTGAGAACCGGACCCGGAGATTCAAGTCCGACCGCCCGCTGTGACGAGTATGAACAGACAGCAGCTCATCGCGCTCGTCTTCGTCGGCCTGATGGTGCTCTCGTCGGTCGGTGCCGTCGCGAGCGTCTTCTGAGGCGTTCGCGCGGTCGCTACCCCTCCGTCTCGCCCTTGCCCTCGTTCTCGTAGGCGTACTCACGGAGGGTCTCGAGCGGGACGTCGTCGAGGACGGCCGCGCTCGTCGCGTCGAGGACGAGCGGCGGCGCGCAGTCGGCCTCGTGCGCATCGAGCCACCGGCCGACACAGACACACCAGCGGTCGCCCGGGTGCAAGCCGGGGAAGTCGAACTCCGGTCGAGGCGTGACGAGGTCGTTTCCCTGCTCGCGGCTGAATTCGAGGAACTCCTGCGTGACGACGGCGCACATCTCGTGTCGACCGCGGTCGGACGGGAGGTGACGACAGTGACCGTCGCGCAGATAGCCCGTCTCGGGAGCGAGGCAACAGGGTGTCAGCGTGGTGCCGAGAACGTTCTCTTCGTCGGCGTGTTCGTCGGTGGGCATGCGTGTCGGTCGGTCTCGGCGGAGAAAAGTCCGCTGTCGTCACCTCGCGTCGGTCGTCTCGGCGCCCGGAGGTGACCGAACGCCGATCCGCCGTCGGTGCGGTGGAAGAGGGAACCGGCGGAAAACCGAGGGACAGCGCGTCCGCGGGTGTGAGACGATATCGTTCTCGATACTGAGTCAGTCGAGGGCATCGTTATATCATAGAGACCAGACTGTGGAATCAACATGATAACGAAACCAGACGCCGCTCGGCCGACAGCGCCGGACGGTGAGACACTCCCGGCGTTCCAACCTGGGTCTAACGTACTGGTCCGGGGCCCGTCGCTCGCAGGGAAGCGCGACATCGCGCTCGAACTGCTCGCGGCGCTGACGTCGGACGAACGTCCGGTCGTGATCTCGGCGACGCACGACGCGGCGGACATCAGGCGGCGGCTGGTCGCGACGGAGGGTGCCGACCTGAGCGACGACTGCTATGTGATCGACGCGGTCCGGTCGCAGGTCTCCGGGCGAGCCGTAACCCGGACCGACGGCGGAAGCAGGCGAACCTGGTACGCCTCTTCGCCGAGCGACCTGACCGGAATGGGGATTTCGACGACCCACGCGCTCTCGGCCGTCCACGCGGAGGGGGGGGCGCCCGCGAGTCGTCGTCGACAGCCTCTCGACGCTGCTGCAGTACAGCAGTCTCGAACGCGTGTACCGGTTCCTGCACGTCCTGAACAGTCGAGTCAGCGTCATCGGCGGCGTCACGATCCAGGTCATCCACGCCGACGCACACACCGACCGGGAGGTCGCGACCCTCGCACACCTCTTCGACAGCGTGGTCGACGTAGCGACGGGCGCGAGCGAGGACGCGGACGCGGTCGACGTCCGGATGGGGAACACGTGCCGCTCTCTCGCGCTGTCCGAACTGTTCTCGGCCTTCGCCGGCGGGCGTTCGAGTTCGGGTTCGACGGACGTCCCGTCGGCGTGAAGACGTGAACGGGGCGCGTCCGCCTCAGGCGAACTCCGCGAGGTCGAGTCGGTCGAGCGTCTCGGGCGTGGGGACCCCGTCGTCGTCCCAGCCCCGAACGGCGTAGTAGTCGTCGAGCATCTCCGCCAACTCGTCGGGCGGACAGTACATCCCCTCGGCGGGCCCATCGGGGATGGGTTCGTGCATCACCCGGTACGGGAGGGTGTCGGCCTCGCGGCTCGCCACCTCCCTCCGAACGTTGATGAGGCGTTCGAGGTTGTAGACGCGCTCGCCGATCTCTTCGACCTCTTCCGTGGACAGAGACCAGCCCGTCGCGTGGTTGATGGCGTCGCGGTAGCGATCGTTTATCGTCTTCCCCCACCCCCCCTCGCTCACGAACCGACACTGGGTGAGCGAATCTCCCAGCGCCGTGAAGTGCTGGGAGCGCGCCGCGAACTCCGGGGAGTTCTCCGGCGTGTACGGCTCCTCCGCCCCGTACTGGAGGGTCGGCCGGGTGTCGTGGTGGGAGCCGCCCCGGGTGGAGGTGGCGTAGCCGATGCTCATCCCCTTCAGCCCCCGCGGGGAGTGTGCGGCGAACTCCAGGCCCTTCGAGCCGTGGAGGTACTGTTCCGATTCGCTGCCGAGGTCCTCGGCGAGTGTGAACGACCCGTCGGCGAGCCGGTCGCCGAACCCCTCGCGGTGGGCGGTCTGCTTCGTCAGCTCGACGAGGCCGTCGGCGTCCCCGAATTCGAGGTGGGGCGAGTCGTCCTCGCTCAGGAGCCCCTTCTCGAAGCACTCGCGGGCGAACGAGACGGTGACGCCGAAGCTGATGGTGTCCATCCCGAGCCGATCACAGAGGTCGTTGACCTTCACTACACGAGGAAGGTCGTAGACGTCCTGCATCGTCGACGTCCCGAAGAGGCTCTCGAACTCCGGTATCTTCCCGTCGGTGACACCCTCCGACTGGACGGTGACGTGTTTGCCACAGCGGACGGCACAGTTCGCGCAGGTGGTGTCCTCGGTGACGTACTTCTCTCTGAGGGTCTCGCCGCTCACGCGCTCGGCGGTTTCGGGGTCGGTCTGCTCCGTCTGGTTGTTCCGCTGGCCGAGTTTACCCATCTCGTTGATGGGGTTCACCAGCCCCGCCGTCCCGTAGTTCTGGAGCATCGTCGTCTCCGACATGAGCGGGGCCATCCGGCTCGTCGTCAGCTCCCGCATCTCGTCGGCGCGGGCGAGTTCCGGCTCGAACGACCCCTCGCGGACGGCGACGGCCTTGACCCGCTTCGAGCCGAGGACGGCCCCGGCACCGCCCCGACCGGCGACGCCCTCTCTGATCTTCGACTCGTGGAGCAGACAGGCGTACCGGACCTGGTTCTCGCCGGCCGGGCCGGCGGCGATGACGTGCGTGTCGTGTCCGACTCCTTCGCGCGCTCGAACCTCCTGACAGGTCTCGTAGGTGTCGAGTCCCGCGAGGTCGTCCGCGGGTTCGACGCGGGCGCCGTCCTCGGTGACGACGACGTAGGAGCGCTCGGGCGCGCGGCCATGGAGGACGACGAGTTCGAATCCGGTCGTCTTCTGCGCTCTCGGAAAGGTCCCGCCGAAGGTGCTGTCGAAGAATCCATTCGTCATGGGCGAAACGAAGCCGAGGACTCCTCGCGACGTGCTCTGAAACGGCGTGGCGTTCAGCGGCCCGACGCCGAATGCGACGACGTTCTCGGGGTCGAACGCGCCGGCTTCGGGCGGGACGTGGTCGGCGACCGCCTTGGCGACGAGACCGTTCCCGCCGAGGAACCGACGCGCGTCGGCGGGCGCGATGGGTTCGGTCTCGACCTCCCCGGTGTCGAGATGGACGTGGAGGACCTCACCGCCGTAGACGGAGGGAAGCGACTCGGTCATCGGTCAGTCCCCTCGCCGCCGACAACAGTCGTCGGTGTCGCCCGACCGTGTGACCCCGTCTCGAACCGCGTAGTTTCGTGTATCATGTGTATCGTTCCGTCCGGGAGGTGTGAACTCCTCGCACGGGTTGTGCGCGTGTGGTCGGGGATGCGGAGACGGAATATAAGTACTCGCCTCGGCCGCGTCGCGCCGGCCGATAGCCGATTCCACGGATGTGTATCGCGCACTGAATCAGCGGCAAAGAACACCAGTAACAGCTCGGGGTAACCTCCCACGTGAATCGAACAGAGAAGGATTCGGGAGAGATATTTCCGTGCATCGTCTCGATACACGAGCAGATATTGGTCTGTCACTAGTATTTATGACCGAGACGCCCGACGAGCGTGTATACGCAATGATGACCACAAACGAGCCCGAGAACGAAACGGGCGTATAGAATGGATGACGAGAAGCTCATACCGGGCGAGGTCGACCCCGGTGAGGGGAGCGTCGTCATCAACGAGGGGCGCGAGACGACGACCGTCGACGTGGCCAACACCGGCGACCGTCCCATCCAGGTCGGGTCGCACTTTCACTTCTTCGAGACGAACCGCGCGCGGTCGTTTCCGAGA
>JBEPYA010000128.1:0-11338 GCA_041641615.1 Salinigranum sp.
GGTCGAACCGATGAACATCCCCGGTCGTTGCCGGACCGGTTCCAGATCCTCGAGAGCCTGGATCTGGTCGGCTCCGTATTCGGTTTCGCCTGAGCCTGACATAGAACTGGACGTTGTTATGGCTCGGTCTCGCTTAAACCCTCGCACGCGCGCGTGCGACTACATGGAGTAGCGTTCGCAAGAACGAAAACGATGGCCGCGTACGACCAAGATATCTTCGTCTTCCCCTCGTTCGGGGGTAACTCGGCGCGGCGAGATAATCCTGTCCCCGTGCGGGCCACTGGCCCCTTACACGCCATCAGTTACCACGGGCCAAAGCGCCGTGACGAACCGTCCGACGACTGGGCTCCGACGGTGTGTAACTCGGGATTTCACTTCCACCGTGCCAGCGGAGAGTTCTTAACCGTCGGTACGGAACTGGTGGACAGACGATGACCTCGATACAGTCGACGCTCGGCGAGGGAGACGAGGGTATCGCCGAGGAGCTGGCCAAGGGCCAGCGTGAGATCTCCATCGCCGAGTTCTTCGAGAAGAACAAGCACATGCTCGGGTTCGACTCGGGCGCCAGGGGGCTCGTCACCGCCGTCAAGGAGGCGGTCGACAACGCCCTCGACGCGACCGAGGAGGCCGGCATTCTGCCCGACATCTACGTCGAAATCAGGGAAGTGGACGACTACCTCCGACTGGTGGTCGAGGACAACGGCCCCGGCATCACGAAAGAGCAGGTCCCCAAGGTCTTCGGGAAGCTCCTCTACGGCTCTCGATTTCACGCGCGCGAGCAGTCGCGCGGCCAGCAGGGGATCGGTATCTCCGCGGCGGTCCTGTACTCGCAGCTGACCTCGGGCAAACCCGCGAAGATCACGAGTCGAACACAGGGCAAGCCGGAGGCGCAGTACTTCGAGCTCATCATCGACACGGACACGAACGAGCCCGAGATCAAAGACTCCCGGGAGACGTCGTGGGACCGCTCGCACGGGACACGCATCGAGCTCGAGATGGAGGCGAACATGCGCGCTCGGGGACAGCTCCACGACTACATCCGCCACACGGCCGTCGTCAACCCCCACGCGCGCATCGAACTCCGCGAGCCCGGTCTAGAGGAACCGATGAAGTACGAGCGGGCGACCGACCAGCTCCCGGAGCCGACCGAGGAGATCCGCCCGCACCCCCACGGCGTCGAACTCGGCACTCTTCGAAAGATGCTCGCCGCGACGGAGTCGTACTCCGTCTCGGGGTTCCTCCAAGAGGAGTTCACTCGGGTGGGCAAGAAGACCGCCGACAAGGTCATCGACAACTTCCGCGACCGCTACTTCGGGCGCGAACTGTCCTGGACACCTCCCCAGGCCCACGAGGGCGTCGACCTCGCGAGCGTCGTCGAGGCGGCGGTCGCCAACAAGGGGGCCTCGGCGACGGCCGACTTCGCCGACCGGGTCGCCGACGTGCTCTCGAACCGCGAGCGGGTCGCCCACCACGAGGTGCGAGAAGTCGTCGCCACCTGCGCGGACGAGGTCGAATCGGCGCGGGAGACCCGGTTCGGGTCGACGGTGCGGGAGAACACGGTCGAGGCGGTCTGGGCCGCCGTGACCGGCTCCGGAGACGAGGACGGTGAAGACGAAGGCACGGAGGACGCCGGCGAGGGCTACGGGCGGCTGACGGCCGACCTCTACGCCGTCGTCGACGAGGTCACCTCCACCCGGAAGGACGACGCGACGAAGCAGGGGATGGCCGAACGCCTCGCCCGCAACGTCTCGGGACTGGACGACGGTCGCCACCGCCTCACCCACCGCGCCCTCACCGAGCTGGTGAACGGTGCCGCGGACGACACCGTCGAGTACGACGAGGTCACGTTCGGGGAGACGGCCAGGGAGAACGTGGTCGAGGCGCTCTGGTCGAGCGCCCGCACCGTCCTAGACGACCCGCCGAAGGTGAAGGAGGTGGTCGACGACCGCGACTGCGCGCGGGCCCTCCTGGAAGCGATGCGGGAGACGGACATCCTCGCGCCCCCGACGACGTGTCTGTCGCCCATCTCCGCGGACCTCATCGAGGCCGGCCTCCGCGAGGTGTTCGACGCCGACTTCTACGCCGCCGCGACGAGAGACGCCGAGGTCCACGCCGGCGACCCGTTCGTCGTCGAAGCGGGTATCGCCTACGGCGGCGAACTCGCCTCCGAAGGCTCCGTTGACCTCCTGCGCTTCGCCAACCGCGTGCCCCTCGTGTACCAGCAGGGCGCCTGCGCCGTCACGAGCGTCGTCAAGAACATCGGCTGGCGCAACTACGGCCTGGACCAGCCCGGCGGCTCCGGCCTCCCGAACGGCCCGGCCGTCATCGCGGTCCACGTCGCCTCGACGAACGTCCCCTTCACCAGCGAGTCGAAGGACGCCGTCGCGAACGTCCCGGCCATCGAGGACGAGGTGGAACTGGCGATCCGAGAGGCCGCCAGAGAGTTGAAGTCGTACCTCAACCGCCGACGGTCGATGCAGAAGCGCCGCAAGAAACAGGAGGTGCTGGGGAAGATCCTCCCCGAGATGGCCGACAAGCTCTCGGAGGTGACGGGCCGGGAACGCCCCAACATCGACGGCGCGCTCGCTCGCATCATGAACAACGTCAGCGTCGAGCGCGTGGTCGAAGGCGACACCGTGACCCTCGTCGTCGAGAACTACTCGGGGCGGAGCGAGCAGCCCGAGATAACCGACATCCTCAACGCCGAGCCGTCGGGCGTCAACGGCGACGCCCAGGTGGTCGACCTCGACGGCGAGTGGTTCGTGAAGTGGTCCCCGTCGGTCCCGGCGGGCGAGACAGCGGAGTTGAGCTACACGCTCCCCGAAGACACCGACTTCGACATCGCCGTCGACGGCGTCGAGGCGGAGAAACTCACCATCAATACGTAAATGTCTCAGACGAAACTCGAAGACGACCTGGCGCGCGAGCGCCTCATCGACCTCGCGGCGGAGTTCTACGACCAGTTCGAGAGCGGGGAGGTCCCCGAGATGACGCTCCCGACCCGAACGAAGAGCAACATCGAGTACGACGAGGAGTCGAAAGTGTGGAAGTACGGCGACCGCACCTCGTCGCGCTCTGCGAACTCGGTGCGCGGCGCTCGAAAGCTGCTCAAAGCGGCGTACACCATCGAGTTCCTCGCTCGGCAGCTCGAGGAGGACCGCTCGTCGACCCTGCGTGAGCTGTACTACCTCTCCGAGTCGTGGGACTCCGAGGAGGCGCACTTCTCCGACCAGGACGAGTCCAACCAGCTGGTCGAAGACCTCGAGATCGTCTCGCACGTCACCCGCGAGGACTTCCACATGCGGCCCGAGGAGTCGGGGGCGACGCTGATGGGACCGCTGAAACTCAGAGAACAGACCCGCCGCGGCGAGCGCGAGATCCACTGTCAGGAGGACGTCGGGGAGGGCGGTTACCAGATCCCGAACAACCCCGACACCATCGAGTTCCTCGAACACGACATCGACTTCGTCCTCTGTGTCGAGACCGGCGGCATGCGCGACCGGCTGGTCGAGAACGGCTTCGACGAGGCGTACAACGTCCTCGTCGTGCACCTCAAGGGCCAGCCGGCGCGGGCGACCCGCCGCATCACCAAGCGCCTCCACGACGAGCTCGACGTCCCAGTAGTGGTCTTCACCGACGGCGACCCCTGGAGCTACCGCATCTTCGGCTCCGTCGCCTACGGCTCGATCAAGTCCGCGCACCTCTCGGAGTATCTCGCCACCCCCGAGGCGGAGTTCGTCGGCATCCAGCCGCAGGACATCGTCGATTACGACCTCCCGACCGACCCGCTCTCGGACTCCGACATAAACGCTCTCCAGTCGGAACTCGACGACCCCCGCTTCATGACTGACTACTGGGAAGAACAGATCGAACTCCAGCTCGACATCGGGAAGAAGGCCGAACAGCAGGCCCTCGCCTCCCGCGGGCTGGACTTCGTGACCGACACGTACCTCCCCGAGCGGCTCGACGAGATGGGCGTCATCTGACGCCGAAGGTTCTTCTCGGCTCCGCTGACCGTCTCTGCGGGTTCGTCTCGACTCACAGACACCTTAATCGTCTCGGAGCGCCTCTCTCTCCTATGTCACGTGGTAACGTCACGCTCGAAACCGACCCGGGGCGCCTCAAGGCGCTCCCGGACGTCGCCGAACAGCTCCTCCGGGTGTACTGGTGGTTCCGAAAGACCGCCTTCACCACGGAGAAGAGCGAGAACCCCTACCTCGTGGTCGAGATGACGAAGGGGGAGGCACAGGAGTTCTTCGGGCGACACCACTTCGAGCCCGGCTGGGAGATGTCGTACAGCTTCCGCGGCGAGATTCTGAACCTCCGGCGCGTCGAGTGGGCGCACGTTCCGGAGTATCCCGACCTGCCGTGGTGGCAGGTCCACATCCGCGGCTACCGCCACGACGACCCGCCGGGACTGGAACTGACCGCACACTTCGAGGCCGAACCCGCCGAACATCCGAAAGAACACCTCGACCACCTCGGTATCGACGTCCCCCGAGGGAACGCGGTAATGCAGCGGATTCTCGACGAGGCGGGTGTCGAGTACACGACCTCCGTCGACTGGCCGGACGAACCACCGGACGTCCCCGACGGGACGTCGTGGACGGACGACGCCGCTGCCACCCCGGACATCGACACTGGCGTCGACGGCGTCGACGTCAGAGTCGAGGCCGAGTGAGCCGAGCTACCGCTCGTCCAGCACGACCGGCACGCCGCGTTTCGCCACGTCGCTCGCGAACGCGCCGGAGTCGGACTCGAGGAAGTCGAGGGTGTTGTAGTGGATGGGGAGGACGAGGTCGGGGTCGAGCGCCTCCGCGAGGTCGGCCGCGTCGTGGCGGTCCATGCAGACCGACCCCGAGATGTTGGCCAGGAAGAGCGACACCTCCAGCTGTGCGAAGGCGTCGTGGGCATCCGAATCGCCGGGCCAGAACACCGTTGTGCCGTCGAGCGAGAGGAGGTACCCACAGCCCTCCCCACGCGGGTGGAGGACGGAGCCGTCGTCCCGGGTGTGCGGACCGTCCGGGTCGTTGTACGCCGCGACGGTCCAGACGTCGACCCCTGCGACGACTTGGTGATCGTCGTCGGTGACACGGACGACGTCGTACGGGAGGTCCTCGGGGGCGGCGACGTCGCGGTCGATCTCCGCGGCGTCGACCGCCTCGTGGACGAGGACCGTCGCATCCTCGCTCGCGACCCGTTCGACGCCGTCGGAGTCGTAGTGGTGGCCGTGGGTGACGCACACGAGGTCCGCGTCGCGGGCGTGGTAGTCGGTCGGTTCGGGGTGGGCCGCCTCGGCCTCGGGCGAGTCGCCCGTCCACTCGCCGGTGAGGACGCCGTACCGACCGGGGTCGAGGTAGACGACGAAGCCGTCGGGCGTCTCGATGCGAGCCGTCGCGTAGCCGAGCCAGTCGATGGAGAGGCCGTCGTGGCGAACGGTCATGTCTGGTTCGAGGGGAGGCCGCGTCTTAATCCACGGGGTCGGCGACGGGTGAGCGCCGTCGCGGACCACAAAGAGCGCACCGACAGCCCTCACTCGCCGCCGCTCAGTTCGCGGATCCGCGCCAGCGTGTCGGCCTCCCCGGGCGGTTTCTCGCGGACGGCGACCAGTCTCGGAAATCGCAGCGCCACCCCCGAGTCGTAGTTCTGCGACGTCTGTATCTCCTCGTACCCCACTTCGAGGACGAGTTCCGGGCGGAGGTCGACCACCTTCCCCGACTCGCTCTCGACGAGCGGTTCGAGTCGTTTGGTGAGGTCGACGAGCGTCTCGTCGGTGATACCCGTCGCCACCTTCCCGACCGGAGCGAACCCGTTACTCTCCCCTTCGACGCGCGCGGCGATCTCGAACGTCCCGAGAAACGACGCGCGCCGCCCCTCGCCCCACTCCGCCCCCGTGACGACGAGGTCGAGCGTCGCCACGTCGGGCTTGCGCTTCAGCCAGTTCTTCCCGCGTCGACCGGGCGTGTACGTCGATTCGGGGTTCTTCAGCATGATCCCCTCGTGGCCCGTCCGGAGCGCCCGTTCCTCGTGTTCCTCGACGGTTCCGAGCTCCGAGGCGAGCGTGAGTTCCGAGACGGTCTCGCTCTCAGCGTCGGCCACCACCGCCTCGAGCCGAGCGTGCCGTTCCGCGAAGGGGGCGTCGAGCAGGTCCTCGCCGTCGGCGTGCAGACAATCGAAGAGTCGGATACTGACCGGGACCTCCTCTCGCGCCCGCTCGACGTCGTGTTTTCGCCTGAACCGACGGAGCACCTCCTGGAACGGAAGCGGAGACCCGTCGTCGTCGACGGCGACCACCTCGCCGTCAAGGATGGTCGGGACAGTGAGGAAGCGCTCCGCGAACTCCGTGACCTCGGGGAGGGCGTCGGTGACGTCGGCCATGTTTCGGGAGAACGCCCACGTCTCTTCACCCGAGTGGTGCAGTTGGATCCGCGCACCGTCGAACTTGGTCTCGACCGCGACCGTCTCCCACGCGTCGAACGCTTCTTCGGCCGTTCCCGCCTGGGCGAGCATCGCCTGGACCGGGCGGCCGACATCGAGCGACAGCGTCCGGAGTCCCGTCTCACCTTCGTCGCGGGCCACCCGCGCCACGAGGCCGTAGTCGTTCGACACCTGCAGGGCGTGTTCGACCGCCGCCGCCGGGACCTCGAACGCCTCCGTCGTCGCGTCACGGACGCTCCCGGCACCGACGCCGACGCGCATCTCGCCCAGAACGAGGCGGGCGAGGTAGCGCGCCTCCACCGACGAGCACCGATTGAACAGCCCGAAGAGGCGGTCCTCCTTCCGCGACTCGCTCCCGTCGCCGGCGGCGGCCGCGAGCGCGCGGAGCTCCTCGTCGACGGATGCGACCGTGAGCGCCGAGGCCGAGTCACCGGTGAACGCGCCGAGCCCCTGCTGGCTCCCGAGGTCGAGTCCGGCTGCGACGTCACCGACGTCGCCCGTCTCCGCCACGCGCCGCTCGACGTCGTCGCCCGATACGTTCGGACCGGCCGCGCGAGCGAGGGCGGCGTAGCAGAGCCGCGGTCCGACGTCGAGCGTCGTCGCGTCCCACGCGGGGAAGACCCGTCCCTGGACGAACCGCGCGACGACCGGGAGGTCCGCGCCCGCGGCGGCGAAGAGGTCCGCGACCGCGGTCACGACCTCCGTGTCGGCCGACAGCGCCTCGAGTCGGGCCAGCGCGTCGCAGAACGCTTCGAAGCGCATCGACTGGGTTGTCATCGCTCCACTCTCCGGTGAGCGACTGATAAACGCTTCTCCTTCCGCTCCGGTCGAGCGATGCGGCGCGTTCAAGGGGTATGAGGAGAAACCGGGGGGTATGACTGCCGACCTCGCCGAGCGTGTCAGGGACGTCCTCGACGTCGACGCCGAGGCGTTCGAGGCACAGGCGCGGGCCGACGCCGAGGAAGTAAAGGAGGGGCTTCGCGACGGCGTCTTCGACAACCACCAGGCCATCGTCGGACTCGAGTACGAGTTCTACGCCGTCGCGGACGGCCGCTGGCGCGCCGACGAGGAGGTGCACGCGTTGACACGCGTCCCGCGTCGGCTCCTCGAACTCATCGGGTTCGAGAAGGAGCTTGGCCTGCACAACGCCGAGATGACGACGTCGCCACAGCCGCTGTCGGCGTACGGACTGCGCGCGCAGGAGTCGGAGGTGAAAGCGCGTCTGGCCGCCGCGCTCGACTGCGCCCGCTCCGAAGGGATGCGCCTCGTGAGCGACGCGCTCTGGACTATCCCCCCGGCGGGCGAGACGGCTCGAGGGTATCTCACGGACGCCGTCGAGGTCGACGGGGTGCGCCTGGCGACGAACATGAGCGACGCCGTCCGGTACCACGCGATGGCCAACGGTCCGAACGCCCCCGATTCGATGGGTATCGACGCTCCCCACGTCTCCTTCGAGGCCCCGACAGTGCTGCCCGAGAGCCTCATCACCTCCATCCAACCCCACTACCAGGTCGCTCACGCCGCCGACCTCCCCACGTACTTCGGGTACGCGCTGCGGGTCGCGGGTCCGCTCCTCGCGCTCGGCGTCAACGCACCCTTCTTCCCGCCGGACCTGTACGACGAGGGGACGACCGCCGAGGAGATTCTCGCCGACGGCTGGGACGAGGGGAGGATAACGGTGTTCGAGTCGGTGCTCAACGCCGAAGAGTCCGAAAAGGTGCGGTTTCCCCGCGACGTCGACACCGTCGAGGAGGCGGTCGACCGCGTCGCGGGGGACCCGAGCGTCGTCCCCATGTCCGTCTCCGGCGGCGACCGCTACGACGACCGCTTCGCCACGCTCCGACGGAAACACGGCACGTACTGGCGGTGGGTTCGGCCGGTGTTCGACGGCCCCACCCGTTCGGACGCGAACGCCCGAATCGAGTTCCGTCCCATCGGCGCACAGCCCACGGTGCGGGACTCGGTCGCCTTTCAGGCAGCTTTTGCCGGGTTGATGGAGAGCCTTCCGCGGCGTGCGCATCCCGTCGAGGGACTCGCCTGGGAGACGGCGCGGGAGAACTTCTACGCCGCCGCCCGCGAGGGCATAGACGCGGACCTGACCTGGGTGACGAACGCCGGCGACACCACGACGAACGCCGTCGAGCTGTACGACGACCTCCTCGACCACGCCGCAGACGGCCTCGAATCCGCGGGCTGCTCGGCGGAGGAGGCGGCGTACTACATCGACCCGCTCCGGAGGCGAGTGAAGACGGCCACGACGCCGGCCGCGTGGAAGCGCAGCGAGGTCCGCACGCGACTCGACGACGACGAACCGTTCGCCGATGCCGTCACCGGGATGCAACGCTCGTACATCGGTCGGCAGAAGGAGACGCTGCTCGAAGGCTGTTTCACCGACTGGATCTGATCCGGTTCCGGGACGTGAGGGATTCGGTGCGAGCGCGTGCCTCGCACTCGGATCCTCGCCGTCTCGGGGTCGCTTCCGGGCTGCGTTCAGAACGGGAGTTTCGGCGCGTCGATCTCCCGACTGGTCAATGCTTCGAGCGTGCCCCTCGAGGGGCGTTCGGCCGTCCCGACTACAGGACCTCTGCGAAGTCCTTGTGCCGGGAGACCTCGACGCCCTCCTCGGTGACGACGGCGACGTTGATGCCGTTGCCGGAGGCGAGGTCACGCTCGACGGCGCTCTTGATGGCGCGGGCGGCGATCGTCTTCGCCTCCTCGATGGAGAGTTCCTCGTCGTACTCCTGTTCGAGCACGCCCAGCGCGTACTGGCTGCCCGACCCGGTGACCGTGTACTCCTCTTCGGTGGTGCCGCCGAGGGGGTCGATGCTGTAGATGTGGGGACCCTCGTCGTCGACGCCTCCCAGAATCGGCTGGACGATGAGGAACGCGCCCGACCGGAGGAAGTTGGCCGTGAGCGTCGAGAGCGCCTGCATGCTCATGTTCTCGCCGCGCCGGGACTCGTAGAGGCGTACTTCGGCCTTCAGCGAGCGGATGAGCGACTGGGCCGCCGAGACCGACCCGGCGATGGTCAGCGCACCGGTCGGGTGGATCTCCTCGACCTTCTGGACGTCCTTCGAGGCGACCATGTAGCCCGCGCTGGCGCGCATGTCCGTCGCGAGGACGACGCCCTCGTCCGTCTTGAGTCCGACGGTCGTCGTGCCGGTCTTCATCTCCTTCGTCTCTCCGTCGTCGGTCGACTGTCGCCGCTGGTCGGCGTTGGGGAATTCGCCGAGTTCCGGACCGAACACCGGTCGAGTGCTTCCCGCGTCGAACCCGCCGGAGAAGTCGTCGTGAGTGGGGGTACGCATTGGCGGACCTTGTCGTCCAGCGCTGATAAATGCAGTCCTTCCCCCCGCCGTTGCCGCCTCGGTGAGAACCGGCGGGAGCCGCGCTCCTCCGTCGATTCAGGTGCCGTCCCGCGACCACCGAACGACCGCTCGCAGCGCTCGGTGGGCAGGTTCGCGGTTCGAAAACGGAGAGTCCCTCCTCAGCGTGCGTCGGCCGCCTCCGCGGCTCGGGTGTACGCCTCGTCGAGTGTCTGCACGAAGTTGCCGATCGGGAGCGTCACCCCGGCCCGGCGTGCGAGCAGGGCGACCGGCATCAGGAGGATGCCGACGAAGACGGCGAACTGGTACGCGACCAGCAAGCCAACGCGATACGTGGTTTCTATCATCTGCGTACTTCTCCCCGGAGCGGCTTTGGTACATAAGCTTTCTCCCTCGGCGAACGAGACGACCTCGTCGCCGTCGTGCGATTCAACTGAACTTGTGGTAGAGGCAACTCCGTCTGAGTATCGAAAATGAGTAACGTACTAACGGGGTCACCCACGGCGAGTATTCTCATAAGTTATCCACGTAATCGACAGGGGGTGCGCCTCTCTCACGACCGCTCGAACATGCGAGAGAGACGGTCTACGTCGACGGGGGGGGGTACGGCTGATATCCCCACGCACGGAGCGGTCGAACCGCAAGAGACGAAAGTCTGAGCCGCGATGGGCGGGTATGAGTAACTACCTCGTCGCCCTCGAAGCCGCGTGGCTCGTGCGGGACGTCGACGACGTCGACGACGCCATCGGCGTCGCCGTCAGCGAAGCCGGGAAACGACTGAACGACCAGGACAAGGAGTTCGTCGACGTGAACGTCGGCATCACCGGCTGCCCGTTCTGCGGGGAGGGGTTCGACTCGGCGTTCATCGCCGCCAACACGGCGTTGGTGGGGCTGGACCTCGAGATCGAGGTGTTCAACGCCGACAGCGAACAGCACGCCGCCCGCATCGCGAAGAGCGAGGTCGGCGGTGCCCTCCGGGACGTCCCGCTCTCGGTCATCGAGATCGTCGAGACCGAACCCGACGACGAGTGATCCCCACAACCTTTTTGTCATAACCTCTGGTTATACGGGCTATGGAACTCCCGACCCCGCAGGAACTGAAAGACCGCCGGGAGTCGCTCGAACTCACCCAGAGTGCGCTGGCGGAGATGGCCGACGTCTCCCAGCCGCTCATTGCCCGGATCGAGGGCGACGACGTCGACCCGCGGCTCTCGACGCTGCGGCGCATCGTCGACGCGCTCAACGAGGCCGAGGGCGAGGTCGTCCGGGCCGCGGACGTGATGAACGAGAACGTCGTCTCCGTCTCGCCCGACGACTCGGTGCGCGAGGCGCGCGACCGGATGCTCGAAGAGGGGTTCTCGCAGCTGCCGGTCATCCTCGACGGTCGCCCGCGCGGGTTCATCTCGAACAGCGACATCCGCCACGTCCACGAGGACAATGTGACCGACCTCCCCGTGGCCGAGGTGATGCGCGAGTCCTTCACCACCGTGGAACCGGACGCGACGCTCGACGAGGTCGACAGCTACCTCGACCGCCACGACGCCGTCCTCGTCATGCAGGACGGCACGACCGTG
>JBEPYA010000129.1:0-11332 GCA_041641615.1 Salinigranum sp.
AAATCGTCTGTCTCATCGGCCCCAACGGTGCCGGGAAGTCGACCGTGCTGAAGACGGCCTTCGGGATGCTGACGCCGTGGACGGGGTCCGTCAGCTACCACGGCGACGAAATCGGGGGGATGGCCCCCGAGGACATCGTCCGTGCGGGCCTCGGGTTCGTCCCCCAGACCGACAACGTGTTCGGGTCGCTGACCATCGACGAGAACCTGCGGATGGGTGGCGTCGCCCGGTCGTCGGGACTCGACGACGTCATCGGCCGCCTCTACGAGCGGTTCCCGCTCCTCGACGAGAAGCGGGCGGCGAAGGCCCGGACGCTCTCTGGCGGCCAGCGACAGGTGCTCGCCTTCGCCCGCGCGCTGGTCATGGAACCCGACGTGTTGCTCATCGACGAGCCCTCGGCCGGGCTGGCACCCAACACGGCCGACGAGGTGTTCGGCCACGTGACAGCCGTCAACGAGCTCGACACGGCAATCCTCATGGTGGAACAGAACGCCAAGAAGGGGCTCGACATCTCCGACAGAGGCTACGTCCTCGACCAGGGAACCGTCGCGTACGAGGACGCGGCCGGCGAACTGCTCGACAACCCCGAGGTCTCTCGACTCTACCTCGGGGGCTGAGTTCTCTCGCCCTTCGATGCGTCGTTCCACGTACACGCTCTTCCCGCTCGCAGCCGCCGCCCTCTGGGGCGGGATGTACGTCGTCTCCGCGTGGGGCTTCTCGCGGGTCCCGCCGGTGACACTCGGCTTCCTCCGCGTCGCACTCGGTGCGGCCGCGCTCCTCGTCGTCGTCCGCCTCCGCGGTCACGCGCCGCTCTCCCGGGCGGACTGGCGGGCTGCGTGCGTCCTCGGCGGCTGGGTCGCGCTCACCATCGTCACGCAGTTTCTCGGTACCGCCTGGACCAACGCGAGCCAGGGGTCGCTGCTGACGGTCCTCACCCCAGTGTTTACCGTGCTCCTCGGCTGGACGGTCCTTGACGAGCGGGTCACCCGGCGGAAGGGGGCTGGAATGGCACTCGCCGTCGTCGGCACGCTCGCCGTCCTCTCGGGACAGCACCGGGTGAGGGACGTGTTCCGAGGCGTCGACCTGGCCGGCGCCGGCGCGCTCCTCGTCGCGTCGGCCGCCTGGGCGGCGTACACGGTGTACGGCGCGCCGTTCGTCCGCCGCCACTCGGCGCTCGTCGCCGCGACGTACTCCACACTCCTGGCCGTTCCCCTCATGGCGGTCGCGGCGGGGGTCGAGCTCGCCGTGCTCGGTCGCGCGCTCGTGACGCTCCCCACGGATATCGGCGTCGTGGCCGCCGTCTGCTACCTCGGGCTCGCGTCGACGGCGGGCGCGTGGTACCTCTGGTACAAGGGGCTGGAACGCGTCGACGCCGGTACCGTCGCCGTGTTCTTCTTCGCTCAGCCGGTCGTCGGGACGGCGCTCGGCGTCCTCTTCCTGAACGAGACCGTCGGCGTGCCGTTCGTCGTCGGTGGCGTCGTGATGGCGGCCGGCGTCGCGCTCGTGAGTCGGGCACGAACGTGAGCGTCGCCCAACGTCCGCCGCGACCCAGGACAGCGTCAGACCCTTATCACGGGCTGCCCTGGTAGGAATATGACGGATACAGCCGTCCCCTCTGGTCTGCGTCGCGCGCGGCACGTCGCGACGCTTCTGGACGACGCCATCACCATCCCGGTCGTGAACGTGAAGGTCGGTCTCGACCCGCTCGTCAGTCTGGTCCCCGTCTCGGGTGACATCGTCGCCGTGGTCTGTTCGCTGTACATCGTCTTCGAGGCGGTCCGCAGCGGCGTTCCGCGGTCCGTCGTCGTCCGGATGCTCCTGAACATTGCTATCGACGCCGCCGTCGGGTCGATACCCGTCGTCGGCGACCTCTTCGACGTCGTCTGGAAGGCCAACCGGCGGAACGTGCGGCTGTTCGAACGGGCCGTCGGTGTCGAGGACGCCTGAGGCGACCGTCGCGTCCCTCACCGACGGCCTCACTTCGACGGCCGAAGAAATCACGTGGTGCCGCGCGGAGCGGCGCTCGTTACGACTCGATCTCGATGCGCTTGCCGGCGACCGTCGCTCCCGTCTCGACCGGCAGCCGGACTTCGAGGATGCCGTTGGTGTACGACGCCGTGATTCCGTCGTCGTCGACCGTCTTGGGGACGCGGAACCGGCGGTGGTACGTCTTCCGCGTGCCGCGCTCGTTGTCCTCGTGCTCGGCTGCGACGTTGAGGACGCCCTCGCTCCACGTGACGTCGATCTCGTCGGGGTCGAAGCCCGGCATCTCGACGGTCAGGACGAACTCGTCCTCGGCCTCGTACAGTTCGTAGTCGGTACCGCCTGTCTCGAACAGTCGACTCGGGAAGTCGAGACCCTGCATCCACGAGTTGGCTGGACTCATGGGCAGTGCCATCGCTGGTCACCTCGATTCCAGTAGACGATTGGGCGTGCTTCGACATAAAAATATCGGATTTTGTGAGTGTGTGCCACGGGATCACGGATCACGAAAGCGGACCGCGGACACTCACCGGTCGCCGTCGACCCCGGATGTGGAGGTGTCGTCCCACGTGCCGAACGTGGGCGAGTCGCCGTCGACGTCGGCCACGAACCGCATCGTCGCGGCGTTGAGCGCGAGGCCGAGGACGCTCCCGCCGAGGAGACCGACCGGCAGACCGACGAGAGGCACCGTGACGACGAGAGCCGTCATCAGCGGGGAGACGACCAAGACGAAGAGGGCGACGCCGGCCGCGTACGCGAGGTAGGGGCCACCCCCGACGGCGAGCGCGAACGACCCGCGGGCGGCGTCGAGCACGCCCGTCTCACGGAGGACGACGAGGTACGGGGTGGCGTAGAACAGGTAGCTGAGGAGGACGAACGCCGGCACTCCCAGGACGGCGAGCGCGAGCAGCGCCGTGGACCGTCCGCCCGCGGCCCCGAGGCCGAACACTCCGAGCGCGACGGGGAGTAAGGCGAGGACGGGGAGAACGGTCAGCACGAGGAACGGAACGAAGTGCTCGCGCATGCCGTCGACGAATCGGTACTCTCCGCTCCGGAGATGATCCGCGAGAGCGCCGAAGTAGCCCGCGGCGAGCCCCGCCTGGGCGAGGAGGAAGAGGGGGACGGTGACGACGGCGACCGGGAGGGCGTCGAGCGGCACGCCGGCGTCGACATTCACCCCCGACTGCGGGACGCTCACGAACTGCCAGAGCGTGACCACCGAGACGGGGAGCCCCAGCCTGACCCCGACGTGGAGGCCGTCGAACGCGACGACCGACCGCATCTTCTCCACGTCGGCGAGCCCGAGCACGAGCGGAACGAGCGCGAGCGGGAGGGCGTCGAGCGCGCGCTGCCAGCCGTCGGCCAGCCGCGTCGTGAACCCCGGCATCAGTCGCGGGGCGACGCCGGATACGCTGTCGGGACCGAGCAGAGCGACGACGAGCGGCCGGCTGGCCGCGACGAACAATGGGTGGAGGGCATCGGATTCGTGCAGTCGGGCGAGACACAAACGCGTTCTGGTCCGCGGCTCTCGGTGAGAGTCGTACCAACAGTTAACATGCCACACGTCCCAGTTGTCACGGGATGTCCGAGACAACACAACGTTTGAAGCCACTGGACCCACGCCCGCTCGCGGGACGGACCTGTCTCGTCACCGGGTCTTCACGCGGTATCGGCCGAGAGATCGCCCTCGAATTCGCCCGGTGTGGAGCGGACGTCGCCGTGAACTACCACCACTCGGACGCTGCGGCCGAGGAGGTCCGAGACGTCATCGAGGAGGACGGTGAGTCGGCCATCGCGGTCGGGGCGGACGTCTCCGACCCCGCCCAGGTCGAGCGCATGGCGCGCGACGTCCACGACCGACTCGGTCCGATCGACGTCCTCGTCAACAACGCGGGCATCACCGCCGACCGGAAGTTCGAGGAGATGACGTACGACGACTGGAACAGCGTCATCGACACGAACCTGGGCGGGACGTTCAACTGCACGAAGGTGTTCTTCGAGGACATCAAGTCCGCCGAGGCGGGGCGGCTCGTCAACATCTCCAGCGTCGTCGGCCAGCAGGGCAACTACGGCCAGGCGAACTACGCCACCTCGAAGGGCGGACTCATCGCCTTCACCCGGACCATCGCGCTCGAACTCGCACGCTACGACTCGACAGCCAACTGTGTCGCGCCGGGCTTCACCGAGACGGACATGCTCGAACAGGTTCCCGACCGGGTCCGCGAGAAGATCCGCAGCCGGATCCCGCTGGACCGGTTCGCCGACCCGAAGGACATCGTCGGGATGGTTCGCTACCTCGCGAGCGACGAGTCGAGCTACATGACCGGGCAGGTGCTCGGCATCAACGGCGGGATGGAGTGGTGAGTCCGGTCAGGTCGCACACTTTTCGATCTCGCCCTTCAGCCGGGCGGCGTCGAAGTCGTGGTCGGGACGGATGTTGACGAAGTCGAGAAACTCCAGGGCGGCGACGAGGTCCTCGATGGCGTAGGCTGTGAGCGCGGCCTCGACGGTCGCGCGCGCGCCGATGAGCGGTTCGAGCGCGGCGAGTGCGCAGGCGAGGTCGTACGACTTCGCGTCCGCGGCGGCGTCCTCCCGCACCCGAGTCGCGTCGATGAAGTAGAGTTCGGTGTCGAGGATGAGCACGTTCTCCGCCCGGAGGTCGCCGTGAGCGAGGTTGTTCTCGTGCATCGTGTGCAGCGCCGCGAAGAGATCCGGTGCGAGCGCCGCCTCGGCCTCGCGGTCGAGCTGGTCGAGCGGACGGAACTCGGGGAGGTATTCGAGGACGACGACGCCGAGGTCGTCCACTTCGAGTGCCTCGATGGGTTCGGGGGCGTTCAGTCCGAGCTCCCGGATGCGGCGCGTCGCTTCGAGTTCGTGTTTCGCCATCTCGTAGGGCGTCCCGAAGTGCTCGAAGAAGCCCTCGGTGCCCGAGGAGAACGCCCCGAGGTTTCGGCCGGTGGTGATGACTGCGTGGACGAGCGAGTTCTGCCGCGAGATGACCTTCACGAACAGCTCTTCGTCCAGCACCATCGGCGTCGAGAGCCAGTTGTCCGCGTCGAGAAAGCGGATGTGTGCCTGCTGGCGGTCGTAGCGGTCTTGGAGGGTTCGGACGACTCGTTCGAGCTGTTCCCAGCCGAGTCGTCCACGGACGAGGCGGCGCAGTTCCACGCTCACCCCGTTCGGGGTGGAGCGTGATAAACTCGCGGGCGTGCGGCGTGAATAGAGGGTAGTCGTGAACGGATTGTATGCCCCGCACGTCGTCGCGGCTCAGGTGGCCGATCCGTCCGCTTCAGCGCCGTCCGCGTTCGGTAGTCCGAGAACTGTCAAGTTCGCACGCCGCCAGTCCGGTGACACCATGCCCGTCCCGGCCGACTGCGCTCCTCACTCGTCTCACTCGCTGCGGTGCTCAGCCCTCACGCGCCAGCCGTCCCGAACTCTCCGGCGCGCGCTGTCGCAGCCTCCGTGACCGTTCCCGTGAGCGAACCGAACGGGAGCCAGCGAGACCAGCGGTCTCGTCAGGCGACGCATTGCGTCCGAGGGTACGGCTCGCGGACGGAGCCGCGAGCCGACGGCTGGGGGGAGTGAGGTTGCGGTTCACCGCGCCCACGGACCGATCGTGGTGCCCGCTTCGACCGAGATCACTCCGGACGCCGACCCGGACTCGGGTCGACCGTCCGCTCCCGAAGCGAACCCGATCAGGCGGACAGAGAGAGCGTATCGGCGCTGATTTTATGTCCGCGCTCTGGCAAGGCTTGCCTATGGACTTCGAGGTAGGCGCAGAACACCGGATGGTCCGAGACCAGGTCCGGGAGTTCTGCGAGGCGGAGATCGCCCCCGTCGCCCAGGAGGTCGAAGAGGAACACCGCTTCCCCCGGGAGATATTCGAGGAACTGGGGAAGCTAGACGTGATGGGCATTCCCGTCTCCGAGGAGTACGGTGGTCTCGGCGGCGACCAGCTGATGTACGCCCTGGTCACGGAGGAGCTGGGACGGGTCTCGGGCGGTATCGGCCTCTCGTACGCGGCGCACGTCTCGCTCGGGTCGAAGCCCATCGACCTGTTCGGCACCGACGAGCAGAAGGAGCGGTGGCTCCGGCCGCTCGCCGAAGGACGCGAGATGGGCGCGTGGGCGCTCACCGAACCCGAGAGTGGGTCGGACGCGAGCGACATGGACACCACCGCCGAGAGAGACGGCGACGAGTGGGTGCTGAACGGGACGAAGCAGTTCATCACGAACGCGAACGTCGCCAACTCGGTTCTGGTGAAGGCCGTTACGGACGAGGAGAAAGGGTACGACGGCATCTCGACGTTCATCGTCTCCCCCGACGACGAGGGGTTCGAAGTGACGACCGTCTGGGAGAAGATGGGGCTGAACTGCTCGCCCACGTGTGAGATTCGGTTCGACGACTGCCGGCTCCCCGCCGACCGACTCCTCGGTTCCGAAGGGGAGGGGTGGAAACAGACGATGAAGACGCTCGACGGGGGCCGTATCTCCATCGCCGCGCTCTCGGTCGGCCTCGCGCAGGGGGCGTACGACGCGGCACGGGCGTACGCACTGGAGCGAGAGCAGTTCGGCCAACCCATCTCGAAGTTCGACGCCGTCCGCGACATGCTCGTCGAGATGTACCGCAAGACGGAGCGCGCGCGCCTCCTGACCCACAAGGCCGCGGTCCGGTACGACGCGGGCGAGCGAGTCACCACCGAGTCGTCGCTGGCGAAACTCGACGCCAGCGAGGCCGCCCGCGAGGTCGCAGAGGACGCCGTTCAGGTCCTCGGCGGCTACGGCTACACCACCGACTTCGCCCCGCAGCGCTTCTACCGCGACGCGAAACTGATGGAGATCGGCGAGGGGACCTCCGAGATCCAGCACCTCGTTCTCGGTCGACAGCTGGGACTCTGAACGTCGGCCGTCCTCGTGGATAACACTCTTTCTTGATACTTCCGGAGCCCGTGGCGGGCTACGACGACGACCACAGATATCAGAAAAGATACTTGGAACTCACAGTTTAATTACGCGACGCCGAATCGGACGGACAGTCAGGTGACCGCGACTGTTGAGACAAGGCAGCCGTAGCAGGAGTGTGAACGGGCGATGCTGACGGAGATAGTCTACGCCGGGGCACTGTTCGGTGCAGGCGTCGTCTCCGCCGTGGCGGCCATCGTCGTTCTCGGACGCGTCCGCTCGTACACCCAGCGAGTCCCGCTCACGTTCGCCGCGACCGCCCTCTCGGCCGCCGTGTGGGCCACCGCGTACGGTTTCTCGCTCCTCTCGACGACTCCGGCCGGTCGGGCGTTCTGGCTCCAGACTCTCTGGTTCGGCGCGGCCTCCCTCGCGACGCTCTGGTTCGTCTTCGTCCTCTCGTACACACAGTACGAGGAGCGACTCACCTCGTGGACGGCCACGCTGTTGGCCATCGAGCCCGTGGTCGTTCTCAGCGTCGTGGTGACGGCCGGTCGGCACGACTTCCTCGTCGCCGGCTCCGACGCCACCGCGTTCGGGGTACTCCCGACGGTCTCGACGGCCACCAGGTCACTCCTGTTCTTTCACGGGGTGTATACGGGCGTGCTCGTCCTCGTCGGACTCGGCTGTCTGGTCGCGCAGTTCAGGCGGTCGCGCCGGCTCTACCGGCAGCAGGTGTCGGTCGTCCTCGCCGCCTCGGTGGTGCCCGTCGCCGCGTCGCTCCTGTCGGTGGACGCCCCCGGTTCGGTGGTGGACCTCGACGCCACGCCCGTCGCCTTCGGCCTCTCCTCGGTGGCGATTCTCGTCGGCTTCTATCGCTACCAGCTGTTCGACCTGGTTCCCATCGCCCGCGACGTCGTCGTAGGCGAGCTCCGCGATGGCGTGGTCGTCGTCGACGACGGTGGCCGTATCGTCGAGGCGAACCTGCGTGCCAGAGAGGTCTTCGACGTCGCAGGGGATACTCTCCTCGGTCAGCGCCTCGCCGACGTCGCCGACCTCGGGCCGGCGCTCCAGCATATCGTCGACGATCCGATGGCTCGCGAGGAGTTCGTCGTCGAGACGTCCGACGGCGAGCGGTTCTTCGAGGCGACGGCGAGTCGGTTCGACGGCCAAGGGGCTCACGAGCGCGGCCACCTCGTCATGCTCCACGACGTGACCGAACGGCGATACACCGAGGAGGAGTTCCGCGCGCTTATCGAGAACTCGCGCGACCTCATCACGGTCGTCGCACCGGACGGGACGCGCGTGTACTGCGCTCCCTCGTTCGAGCGGACGCTCGGACACGACCCCGAAGAGATGATCGGCCGCGATGTCTTCGAACTCGTCCATCCCGACGACCGGGACGAGACCCGACGGATGTTCGAACGGCTCCTCGCTGACGAACCGGGCACCCAGGAACGCGCGGAGTACCGCCTCCACCACGCCGACGGGTCGTGGCGGACCTTCGAGGCCGTCGGCGTGAACCTCGTCGACGACCCGACCGTCCAGGGTGTCGTGGTAAACGCTCGCGACGTGACCGCTCGTCGGCGCTACGAACAGCGCCTGCGGGTGCTCAACCGCGTTCTCCGCCACGACCTCCGGAACGAGGTCAACGTCATCCAGGGCCACGCGGACCTGCTCCTCGACCGGAACATCACCGCCGAGGCAAAGGAGCACGCGCGTGTCATCCGGAGGAAGGCCGAGACGCTCGTCGAACTCGGCGAGCAGACGCGCAAGATCGACTACACCCTCCACAGCACCGACGGAGTAGAGAAGCCCCTCGAGATCACCGGATCGATCCGCGACCGTCTCGACAGCATCCAAGAGGAGTTCCCGGGGGCCATCGTCACGGCCGACCTCCCCGACGAGCAGTGGGTGCTCGCCGACGACCTCATCGACTCGGCCATCATGAACCTCGTCGACAACGCCATCGAGCACAACGACCGCGTCGCCCCCCAGATTGCCGTCACGATCGACCACGTTACGGTCGACGGCGTCGACTACGTCGAGGTCTCCATCGCGGACAACGGCCCGGGCATCCCCGAGTCGGAGCGGCGGGTCTTCACCGAGGGGACCGAGACGCCGCTGAGCCACGGGAGCGGACTCGGCCTCTGGCTCGCGGAGTGGATCGTCACGCGGTCGAACGGCCACCTCTGCTTCGAGGAGAAGGACCCGCGTGGCACGGTCGTCCGGATCCGTCTCCGCGAGACCACCTCGATGCCCGCCGCGGACCCCGAGACACAGGCGGCGTCGACGGACTGAGGGTCGTGACCCCTGTCCTCACTCCCGCGTGAGGACCATCGCTCCTCGTTCCCCCGTCGGGCGGCCGCCGACGACCGACTCCAGCTGACGCCGGTGAACCGCCTGCAACAGCGCCGCCTCCCGCTCGTCGAGTGAGAGCGCCGCCGCGAACTCCGGCCAGACCGTGTCCGCGACCGACAGGTAGTATGCCTCTTCGCGACGTTCGACCACCGGGTCGTTCGGGAACCCCTTGCGCCACTCGTAGACGATGTCGTCGACGCCCGGGAGCCGTCGCACCAGCTCCTGCTGTCGCCGGACGAGGTCACGGAGCGTCGTCGTCGAGGCGTCGTACTCCTCGGCGACGGCGGCGAACACCCGGTCGTCGAACGGAGCGAGCGGGTCGCGCGTCATACCGAACGGAGGGATGCGCGCCCGTATAACGGCCACGGACGCGCACGACCTCCGACACGCACGGACACGGACGCGCACGACCTCCGACACGCACGGACACGGACGCGCACGACCTCCGACACGCACGGACACGGACGCACGCCGAAACCCCACCGACCACGCGACTCGCGTCCCCGGAGTACCGTCGGAGAACGGAGGGTTTCAACTGTTCACCCACAGAACGCCGTGGTATGACACGACCTGTCCTCGTCGCCGGCGAGACGCTCATCGACTTCATTCCCGAGCAGACCGGCCCGCTCGCGGCGGTCGAGTCGTTCTCGCGCCGGGCCGGCGGCGCGCCCGCGAACGTCGCGGTCGGCCTCGCACACCTCGCCTCCCAGCCCCTGTTCTGGACGCGCGTCGGCGACGACGCCTTCGGCGACCACCTCCGCGAGACACTCGCCGACGCCGGCCTCGACGACAGGTACGTCCAGGTCGACCCGGCGGCGAAGACCGGCCTCGCCTTCGTCAGTCTCGGCGAGGAGGCCGAACGCGAGTTCTCCTTCCACCGCCACGAGAGCGCCGACACCCGGCTCCAGCCCGGAACGGTCGACGACGAGACGCTCTCCGAGGTCGAGTGGGTCCACACGGGCGGCGTCACGCTCGCGGACGACCCCGCCCGGACGGCGACGCTCGACCTCATCGAGCGCGCCCGGGAACACGGAGCGACGGTCTCGTTCGACCCCAACGCCCGCCCGGAGCTGTGGATGGGCGACGAGTTCTCCTTCGTCGAGACGCTCGACGACCTCCTCTCGCAGGTCGACGTGCTGAAGGCGTCGCCGGACGACCTCCGCGAGACCGGTGTCGAGTACGACGGCCCCGAGTCGACGGTCGACCGGCTCTTAGCGCGTGGTCCACACACCGTGTTCCTGACGCTTGGCGGCGAGGGGTCGTACGCCGCGTCGACCGCCGACGCACCGTGGGCGTCGAGTCAGGAAACGGCGTTCCACGACGGCTACGCGGTCGACCCGATCGACACGACCGGTGCGGGTGACGCCTTCACCGCCGGCGTCATCGCCGCCCTCGTCGACGGCGTCGCCCTCGACGAGGCGCTCGGCTTCGCCAACGCCGTCGCCGCGGTGACCACGACCGCTCCGGGCGCGATGACGGCCCTGCCCACCCGTGAGGAGGTAAACGCCTTCCGCGCCGAGCAGCCCTGACACGGCGTACGAACGGCCCGCGCTCGGGCCCACTACTCCCGGCCGAGCGCGAGTTCCTCGGCGAGGGCCCGTTCGAGGCTGTCGACGACGCGCCGGCCGACCGCCTGCGACGGGAGTTCGAGTTCGAGGTCGCCCTGGCCGGCACGTTCGACGACGAGCGTCGGCTGTCGCCCTCGGAGATACCAGCCGCCGAGGCCGAGCGCGACCAGGCCGAGCGCGAGCCCCCCGAAGACGAGGAGGTCGACGAGGAGACCGACGAGCGTCCCCACGAGCGAGAGCAGGGAGACCAGACCCCCGACCCCGGGCGCGTTCGCCACGTCGGGACTCGCGGCGAACAGCGACTGCACGCCGAGCGAGCGCGCGGCGAACCCCCCCACGAGGAGGACGGCGGCGTAGATGCCGGCACGGAGGGCGTACGACCGGACCCGGGTGCTCCCGCTCCCCCTCACCCCGACGTCGACGACGTTCGGACGGTCGACCGTCACGAACCGCTCTCTCGACGAGTCGGGGTCGAACACGAGAACCCGGTGGGTCGTCGCGGCGACCCAGCCACCGCCCACA
>JBEPYA010000130.1:0-11161 GCA_041641615.1 Salinigranum sp.
AGAAGGTGGTGAACGCCAGCGCGCCGGACTGGCTGACGAGCCCGATGCGACCGGGCTCCGGCTCACGCGAGCAGGTCGACGTGAGCGTCGCGCCCCGGGCGGCCATCACGCCGATACAGTTCGGTCCGACGACGCGGATGCCCGTCTCGTCGGCCGTTTCGGCGAGCTGCAACTCCAGCTCGCGGCCCTCCTCGTCGGCCTCCGAGAACCCGGCAGTGAGGACGAGTGCAACCGGAACGTCTCGTTCGCCCGCTGCGGCCACGACGTCGACGACGTACTCTCGTGGGACGCTCACGACGACCAAGTCGACGACCTCGGGCACGTCGTCGATCTCGTCGTAACATTCGCGCCCCCAGACCTCGTTCCGGCCGGGATTGACGGGGTAGAGCCTTCCGCCGAAGCCGTAGTCGAGGAGGTTGTCCACCAGGTTCCCCGAGTAGAACGAGTCGGGACTGGCGCCGACGACGGCGACCGAGTCCGGGTCGAACAGCGGACCGAGTTCGGGGACCGCGGGATCGACGCTCGATGGCGACGGGTCGGTGTCTCGCATGCGAGCGGCTACTCGGGTAATCACCCTGTACTTACTCCCGAAGCGACGCTATAGTAATCATCCTTTATCATGGAAGGGCTCGATTAGCCGACGACGCGATGGATATCCGACACGTCGACGCGGTCCCGCTGCGTCGGGAGCTCAACGATCGGTTCGCGAACGCCCAGAAGTGGATCGACTCGCGCGAGTACTGTCTGGTTCGGATCGAGACCGCGGACGGCACCGTCGGCTGGGGAGAATGCTGGGGGCCGATCGCGGGCACGCGCGAGCTGATCGACGACCGCATCGCGGCGTTTCTGCGGGGGCGGGCCGCCGAACACGTCGAGTCGGTCCACCGGGACCTCGTTCACGACCTCCGGTCTGCCTACCACTCGACGGTCCCGGCGGGCGCCGTCAGCGGCATCGACCTCGCGCTGTGGGACCTCCGCGGCAAGGCGGCCGGGGTGCCGGCGGCGACGCTGCTCGGAGGGAAGCGCCGCGACGCGGTCCCCGCGTACGCGACCGGACACTTCTGGCCGCCAGCCGACGAGTTCGAGACGGTCAGGGAGGCCGTCGTCTCCGAGGCCGAGTCCCACGTCGACGCGGGGTTCGACCCGCTCAAGGTCAAGATTGGCTTGGAACGACACTTCGGCTGGGGACCGAAGTACGACGTGGAACTGGTTCGCGCCGTCCGGAGCGCGGTGGGCGACGACGTCGCGCTGATGGCGGACGCGAACCACGCATACGACCTGCCGGCGGCCCGCCGCGTGGCCAACGAGCTCGGGGAGCTGGACATCGCGTTCTTCGAGGAGCCGCTTCCCCCGGACCGGATCGACGCGTACGCGCGACTGACCGAGAACAGCGACGTCCCCATCGCAGGCGGGGAGTGTTGGGCGTTCGCGTCCGAGTTCCGGCGCGTCGCGGACGCCGGCGCAGCCGACCTGCTCCAGCCCGATGTGACCAGCGCCGGTGGGCTCACGTCGGCGCGCCGGGCCGCCGAAATCGCCGACGCCGCTGGGCTGGCGACCTATCCGCACGTCTTCGGGAGCGCCGTCGCGCTCGCGGCGAGCCTGCAGCTTCTCGCGACGTCTCCGGGGTCGCCCCGGCTCGAGTTCGATCGGACACCGAATCCGATCCGTGAGGAGCTCGCGGTCGACCCGATCCGGAACGAGGGGACTGAGGTTCCTATCCCGGACGGGCCGGGTCTCGGCGTCGAGATCGATCCGGAGACGCTCGCAGAGTTCCGCGTGGACTGATCCCCGCCGGGTCCAGACCCGACCGTTCGACTTCGACATCGGATCTGTGACCGATAGCCGCTGATGCTCGCCGGCATTTAAATAGGCCCCCGTGAACCATCACCACGGCTTTTGTAGCTTCCCGCTTCTGGTGTGAATGCATGACACGCGAGATCGCACCCGGCGTCCACTGGATCTACGAGGCCGGGCCGGACAGAACAGAGTCGTGGGACCTGGCCGACCGTGATCCGGGATGGTACGAGGAGGGGCAGGAGGCGTACGTCCCCCAGTGTGCGTACCTGATCGACGGTGGCGAGCAGACGCTGTTGTTCGACACACTGTCACCGGCGAGCACCGACCGGATCCTCGCTGCCGTCGACGAGCTCGTCGGCGACCGGGGACTCGACTACCTCGTCGTCTCCCACCCGGACGTCCCTCACGCGGGGAACGCGCTCGCGATCCTCGAAGAACACCCGGAGACGACGCTCGTCGCTCCTGGCTACGGAAACGACCACGAACTGTATAGACTCGACGACGGGATCCACGTCACCGAGGGCGACGAGATAGACCTCGGCGACCGCACTGTCGAGTTCCACGAGGCGACGTTTCTCGACGCGCCTGTCTCGGTGTGGATGACGGAAAAGGAGACGGAGACGCTGTTCCCGGTCGATTGGATGGGGTTCATCCACCTCGCGGACGAGCGGCTGGCCTTCGTCGACGAACTCGAGGGCGCGTTCGATCCGAGCCGACTCGTCGAGTTCCACGGCCGGGTCCTGTTCTGGTATCAGTACGTCGACGTCGAGAAGACGAACGCGGAGATCGACAACTTGATCGAGACGTTCGACCCGGAGATCGTCGCGCCGGCCCACGGGCTCGTTATTCGAAGAGACGCCACCGACTACATGGAACTGATGAAGGACGTGACGCGGACGATCGATGAACAGGGACGCATCGGGACGCTCGGGTGAACAGATGAACGGACACAGCCACGCGGAGGGACGCGCATGACCGTACAGGTCACGCCGAGCGTCGAGTGGATCAACCAGTGTTACGATCACGAGGGGAGTCACGAACACGTCTCACTGTACCTCCTGCGAGCGGCGGAGGGGACGGTCCTCGTCGATTCGGGTTCGTTCTACCACCGCGAGGAGATCACCGCCGCCGTCGACGAGGCGACCGGCGGCGACGGTCCGGACGCCATCGTGCTCTCGCACTCGGACTATCCCCACGCGGCGAACGTCTCGCCGCTGGGCGGCGACACGGTGGACGTCGAACTCGTCGCGTCGTCGGCGTCGCCGGCCCAACAGGGCCTCCCGGATGCGCGCAAGTGCGACATCGGTGGGTCGCTGACGGTCAAGGGCCGGGAGTTCAGCTTCATCGATCCGCCGCTGGCCGATCGGTCGCACACGACGTGGATCTACGACCACGAAGACGGGGTGCTCTTCACCGCCGATGGCTTCGGCAACTACCACGATCCCGGCCAGTGTGATTACCTCTCGGGGGACTTCGCGAAGCTAACCCCGGCGGAGCGCATCTACGAGTACCACCGCGACAACCTCGTCTGGCTGCGATACGTCGCTCCGGAGAAGGTCGACCGGACCCTCGACGACATTTTCGCGGCTTACGACGTGAACGCCGTCGCGCCGATCCACGGCAACCCAATCCAAGGCGACGACATCGGCGCCTACCGCGATCGACTCCGCGACGCGATAGAACGGATCGCGTCGGAGTACTCCGTCGCGTAGGTCCTCGACCCCGGGTCGGCTGGCAGCCCCGGAGACGTGTCGGCACGTCACGCCCGCCTCGGACGCACGGGCGCCGAAGCCGCCTGACAGTGCGCTCCTCCGAGTGGCCGCCGTCCTGCGTAAGGGGTGTCTAACGCGCCGACCGGATCCCAGCGGCCTCCGCTCGTCGGGCGATCGTTCGGGCGCGCTCGACTAGCGGCGGGTCGATCATCTGGCCGTCGACGGTGAACACGCCGATCTCCTCCTCGCTCGCCCGTTCCTGTCCGGCGAGCACCTTCTCGGCCCACTCGATCTCATCGGTCGCCGGTGTGAACGCCTCGTTGATGACGGGGACCTGGTCTGGGTGGATCGCGAGTTTCCCGTCGAACCCGAGGTCGACGACGAACTCCGCCTGTTCACGGAGTCCCTCCGTGTCCTCGATGTCTGTGTAGACGGTGTCGAACGCCTCGACACCGGCCGCGGCCGCTGCGACGACCGTCCGTTGTCGAGCGTACAGCGACTCGATCTTGTCGTCGGTCACGGTCGCACCGATGTCGGCGGTGAAATCCTGGTCGCCGTATGCGATGGCGGTCACCCCCGGTGCGGCCGCAATTTCGGGGGCGGAATGAACACCCGCCGCTGTTTCGATCAAGGGGATGATCCCAACGTCCGTTTCCCCGAGATCCGCGATCCGGTCGTGCAGAGCCTCGACCGGTTCGACATCGCCCACCTTCGGAAGGAGGATGCTCACGGGCGGTGTCGCCGCCTCGCCGACGACCGCATCGACGTCCTCCCACCCGGACAGGTCGTACGGGTTGATGCGGACGGCGACGTTCGGGGTCGGGTCGTCGAGATCGTCGAGCATCGACCGGACGGTGTGTCTTGCCCGTTCCTTCGCGGCGGGAGCGACCGCGTCCTCGAGATCGAAGATGACCGTGTCGGCGGCCGTCTCGACGGCGTTCTCCAGCATACTACGGTCATCGCCGGGGGAGTACAGGAGTGAGCGCTGAACCATGTCGGGACCACGTGCCCTCGGTGAATAAAATCGAGGGGCGGAGACGAGGAGGGTGGGACCAACTGAGCGACCTGGTTCGGCACTCCGCCGTCCGGTCCGCCGGTCCCACCGACCGCCGCGTGAACAGCAGAAAAACAGTCGATCACGAGCGGCTCAATCGTCCCCAGGCGACCCGACGGGCGGTGGTCGTCCGCGAAGTCAGTCGTCGGGCGCCTCGCCGAGTCGAGCGGGCCCGCCCGTCACCGGGTTCTCCAACGGTCGGAAACACGCCGCCGAATGGTCCGTTCCCGTCCACGCGTCGCGTTCAGGCTCTTCCTCCCGACACGCGTCGGTCACCCTCGGACAGCTGGGGGCGAACCGGCAGCCCGGGCGGTTACCCTTCGGGCCGGCCGACTTGCCGTCGAGTACGACTCGGTCGCGGCTCCCGCGCGGGTCCGTCTCTGGAACAGCTGCGAGCAGTGCCTCGGTGTAGGGATGTTTCGGACTGTTCACGACGCGTTCGGTCCGTCCTTCCTCGACGAAGCGACCGAGGTACATGATCGACAGGCGGTCAGCGATCTGCGTGAGGCTGGCGAGGTCGTGCGAGATGTACAGCACGCCGATACCCTGAGTGTTCGCGAGCGTCCGGAGCAGATTAAGTACCTCCGCTTGGAGTGAGATGTCGAGCATCGACGCCGGCTCGTCGCAGATGAGGAAATCGGGATCGATGACGAGCGCACGGGCGATCGCGACGCGCTGACGCTGTCCCCCCGACAGTTCGTTCGGATGCTTTTCCAGGTAGCGCTCGGCGGGCGCCATCCCGACCTGTTCGAGCGTCTCCCGGACAGCCTCGTCCCGCTCGTCGAGTCGATACCCGTGAATCGTCAGTGGCTCCTTGACGAGCTGCTCGACCGTCATCCGGGGATTCAGCGAATCGTACGGGTTCTGGAAGATTATCTGTAGCCGCTGCCGGAACGACTGGAGGTTCCCCGCCTGGTAGTACTCGTGAGAACGGCCGTCGAACCTAAACCCACCGTCGGTCGGGTCTTCGAGGAGTGCGAGCGTCTGGCCGAGCGTCGTCTTCCCGCAGCCCGACTCGCCGACGACGCCGAGGATCTCACCGCGCGCGACGGACAGCGAGACGCCGTCGACGGCGCGGACTCGCGAGCCGTCGTCGTTGAGCACCTCGTTGACGATCTCACCGCGCTGTTCGTACCACCGGCGGAGGCTGTTCGAGAACCCGGTCACGGTCGGCGAGACGCCACCGATGGGGAGGCGGCCCAACAGCGACTCTGAGCGCTCGTACCACTTGCACAGGTTCTCGACCTCGAGCAGGACCTCGCCGTCGCTAGACCGCGACCCGTCCGTGCTCCCTCCCCACGTGGAGGCGTCCTCCGCATCGCGGCGCATCAGAGCCGCCCGGTTCGCGTTGTGACACGCGACTCGCTGGTTCCGATAGGGGAGCGACCTCAGCTCTGGCTCGGTTATCGCGCACTCCTCGCTCGCGAACGGGCACCGCGGCTCGAAGACGCAGCCCGTCGGTTCGGCGTCGAGGCTCGGCGGCTTCCCCGGGACCGAGACGAGGTCGTCGCCGTCGGTGTCGAGCGCCGCGAACGCGTTCTTCAGCCCCATCGTGTAAGGATTCGTGGGATTGAGAAGGAGATTCTCGACGCGGCCCTGTTCCATTACCTTGCCGCTGTACATCACCGACATCTCGTCGCAGGTCTCCGCGATGACGCTCATGTCGTGGGTGATCAACAGCAGCGAACTGTCGGTCTCCTCCTGAATTTGGAGGATGTTGTCGATGATCTGGTCCTGGACGATGACGTCCAGACCCGTCGTCGGCTCGTCGGCGATGATGAGCTTCGGTTCGAGCGCGAGCGCCATCGCGATGACGACGCGCTGGCGCATCCCCCCCGAGAACCGGTGCGGGTAGTCGTCGACCCGCTCGGGATCGAGCCCGACCATCTCGAACAGTTCGCGGGCGCGTCGGCGGGCGTTGCGCTCCGAACGCTCTCGGTGCGTCTGGATCGCCTGCCTGATCTGTGCGCCGACCGTCATCACAGGATCAAGTGCGTCGATGGCCGTCTGCGGAATGTACGCGATCTCCTCCCAGAGTAGGTCCTGCCGCTCGGACGGTGTCAGCGAGCGAAGATCTCGTCCCTCGAACTCGATCTCACCCGAGACCACCTCCGCGTGGTCCGGTAGCAGGCCGAGGATAGCCTTCGCAGTCGTTGACTTCCCAGAAGCCGACTCGCCCGACAGTGCGTAGTTGACGCCGTCGTCGATGCTGAACGAGACGCCATTCACGCTGTGGAGCAGTCCTTCCTGCGTGTCGTACCGAACCACGAGGTCGTCCACGTCGAGGAGCGTCATCCTCGTGCGCTGTTGGTCAGGCCTCCGGAGGCGACCACGCCCGTGCTGAGCGTATCGATGCTCGCCGGAGACGGACTGTCGCGTTCGCGCTGAGCCATATTGTTCGGAGCTACCGCGCATGATACTAAGAACCCTCGGATCGTACTGGAAATCGACATGATGGGGCAGCGACAGTCTTGTGCGTGGGCGGACACGCGGTCGAACGACCCCCGCTCCGACCCGCGGTGGTACGAAGCCGTGACGAACGTCGGACTCGACAGCCGAGGCCGTCCGCGGTGACGGGCGAGAGCCGATTACTGAACGAACGGATCGGGCGCTTCGACGCGATAGTCCTCACCTCGACACTGTGGTTTCTGGGAAAGTTCGTCCGCTTCGCGTTCCCACCGCTGTTCGAGCGACTCGGGGGTGTGTACGGCGTCTCGACGGCGGTGCTGGGGGCGGCATTCAGCGGACTCCTCCTCGTCTACGCCACCATGCAGTTCCCGTCAGGGCTCCTCGCGGACAGATTCAGTTCCGTGGCCGTCATCGGTGCAGGGGCAGGGCTCGCTGCCGTCGGGGCGCTCGCACTGGCCGTCGACACCCCGCTGGTCATCCTCATCGGAGCCATGCTGGCAGTCGGTGCCGGCACCGGACCGCTCAAAACCGTCGGCATCCGGGTACTTTCGCGGACGTATCCGCGGCGGACCGGGCGCGCGTTCGGCGTGTTCGACACGTTCGGGGCGTTCGGCGGTGCGGCGGCGCCCGCCGCAGTGGTCTTCTTCGCGGGATCGACCGGACTGTTCGGCGCCGGCTGGCGAACGACCTTCCTCGTCGCCGGAGTCGTCGGGATCGGCGTCACCATCGCCTTCGTCGCCCGGGTTCCCAGGCGGCTTCCGGACGACGGGACCGACGAGACTGACGACGGGGCCGCAATCCCCATCCGCGAGTACGGGACGTTGTTCCGTGAGTGGCAGTTCTCTGTGTTCGTCCTCGTCACGACCTTGTTCTCGTTCGCCTACAATGCCACACTGGCCTTTCTCCCGCTGTACTTCACTCAGGAGGCCGGGCTCGGGTCGACCGTGGCGAGCCTGCTCTTCAGCGCGCTGTTCGCGGTGAGCCTGGTGCAGCTTCTCACCGGCGAGATCAGCGACCGAACGGGGGCGCTCCCCCTCATCGCGATCACGGTCGGGCTCGCGACTACGGGGCTGGGTGCGATACTCCTCCTATCCGACGTCGCCGGCCCTCTCGTGCTGGGCGGGGCTGTCGTCTGTCTCGGTATCGGCGCACACGGCTATCGCCCGGTTCGGGGCGCGTACTTGATGTCGGTCATCCCCGAGACAGTCGCGGGCGGTACGCTCGGTGCGGTGCGGACGATACAGATGGTCGCCGGCGCGTCATCTCCCGCTCTCGTCGGCGTGCTCTCCGAGACGGTCGGGCTCCGGCCGGCGTTCGGGGTTCTCGCTGTGGCTTTGCTCGTCGCGACCGGCCTCTCCGTGCTGCTCTGGCTGTTCGACTCGGCCTGAAGCATGCCGGGATCGATTCTTCGATTGATATTTCACGGATCGGGCTGTGTTGGGCCTGTATGTACGGACGTCAGCGGTTGGCGGAGACGGTCGCCGAGTCAGATATCACGGTCGTACCAGGAGTCTACGACGGTATCAGTGCGAGGCTCGTCGAACGACAGGGCTTCGAGACTGGGTTCCTCTCCGGCGCCGGCGTCTCCAACGGCCGGCTCGCGCAGCCTGATGTCGGCTTCCTCACGCTGCCGGACATCGCCGACCAGTCGCGTGCGATTGCGGACGCGGTCGACATCCCGATCTGGGTTGACGCCGACACCGGATACGGGAACGCGGTCAACGTTCATCGCACGGTCCGAACGCTCGCGAATGCGGGTGCGGCGGCCGTCATGATCGAAGATCAGGAGTGGCCGAAGCGGTGCGGTCACATGGCGGGGAAGTCAGTCGTCCCATTCGAGGAGGCCGTCACGAAAATCGAAGCGGCGGTCGACGCGCGCGACAAGCACGCGCCGAACATGCTCGTAAAGGCGCGGACCGACGCAACCGAGCCGCTCGGACTCGATGAAGCGGTCAGGCGGCTGAACGCGTTCGCCGACGCTGGCGCTGACGTGGTCTTCGCGGACGCATTACGCTCCGAGGACGACATCCGTCGCGTCGCGGCTGATGTCGACGCGCCGCTCTCTGTCAATATGGGATTCGGCGTTCGAAGCCGTCCGACGACACCGCTGATTCCCGCCGAGCGCCTCGAGGAGATGGGGGTCGACGTCGTCATCTATCCACGGCTCATTACCGCCGCGGCGACCGCGGGGATGAAGCGCGCGCTCGAGGAGCTCTCGACGGCCGTCGGTACACCCGAGGAGTACGAGGCACCGGACGCAGTCGTCGACTGGGAGTACTACACGGACCTCGTCGGGAAGCCGTCGGTCGACGAACTCGAACGGCGATTCACGACCGACGACGGCTGATCATCCCCGATCTTCATAGGCTAAGTACGCGACCGGAGTGGCGACCCGGGTTCGAACCCGGAACCGACACAACGCCTACACCAGAGGAACACGAACCGGTCAGTATGGTAGACCAATCAGCACAGGGATACGTCCACGGGACCATGATTCGCGGCGGGACGAGCCGGGGGTTGTACGTGAAGCCCGACCGACTTCCGCCGGCCGGCGAGCGGCGGGACGACATCCTCGTCGAACTGTTTGGGACGCCCGACCCGCTACAGATCGACGGCATCGGCGGTGGAAACTCCCACACGAGCAAGGTGATGATCGTTGACGCGTCGGACCGTCCGGACGCCGACGTGGAGTACACGTTCGGACAAGTCGGAGTCGAGAATCCGACCGTCGACTGGTCGGGAAACTGTGGGAACCTGACGAGCGGCGTCGGCGTCTTCGCGCTCCTGTCGGGGCTCGTCGACGCCGATGACCCGGAGACGAAACTGGTTCTCTACAATACGAACACGGACACCTACATCGATCAAACTGTCCCCATCACTGAGGGAGAGCCTTCGGTCCACGGCGACTACCACGTCGACGGCATTCCGGGGACCGGCCCCCAAATCGACTCGTACTTCCGGGACCCCGGCGGTTCCGTCACCGGTCGACTGTTGCCGACTGGCGCGCGCCGCGAGACGCTCACGGTCGACGGGGGCGACTACACCGTCTCGATCGTCGACGTCGCGAACCCCAACGTATTCCTCAGGGCTCACGACCTCGGGCTGGACGGGACGGAGCTCCCGGAAGATCTAGATGACCCGCAGCTATTGAACCGGCTCGAACTGATTCGAGGGGCGGCATGCGAGCGACTCGGTCTCGTCGACGACCGCCGCGACGCAGTCGACGAGCGGCCAGCGATCCCGCAGATAGCGCTTGTATCCGAACCGCGCTCCTTCGAGACCGTCTCGGACGACCATATCGACGCCGCCGACGTCGATGTCACGTCCCGCATTATAACGACGCAGACACCCCACCACTCGTACGCGACGACCGGCGCGATGTGTCTCGCGGCGGCGACCCGACTCGAGGGGACGATCCCGGCCGAGTTCGTCCGCGAGACCGCCGGGTCAGACGTCACTATCGGCCATCCAAAGGGAGTGATCACGATCGGTATCGAGACGACGATGCGTGGGGACGACACGACGGTTGAGCGCGTCCGCGTCGGTCGCACCGCCCGACTGCTCGTTGACGGCAGGTTGTACTATCGCAATCACGTCGTGTGAGCTGGACCGTTCAGTGGCACACGAAATCGTCCTGATGTTCACTATCTAGAACACAGAGTCACTCTGTGAACCACTTTTACCATGAGTCAGTATCCATTCGGCATGATGGAGTATACGTAACTGACGTCCATTTTGATGTAGCCCCCTGAACGAATGTAGGGGTATATTCGACAATCTCCTCATCCCGACCGACGGGAGTGACTCTGCGCAGGTGGCCGTCGGTTACGCCACGGATCTGGCGACACGCCACGAAGCGAACGTGCACGCCCTCTGTGTGGCCGATTCCAGGGCGCTCGATACCGGCTCCCAGTCAGACGAGGTCAGAAGCGAACTCGCGGCGGTCGCAGAGAGACCCTGTGCCGAACTCTCTCCAATCGAATCGCTGGCTATACTCGTGCACCGCTCCGGTCAGGTACTACTTACTCTCCATCGGAAGCGAGGCAGCGAGGTCCTCGGTGTTTTCCTCCGGAATCCGCTAGCCCAGAGTCATCAATGTCGCTCGAATCGCCCGAACCGTCTCCCCGGTCCCTGGGAGTTCGAGACGGTGCTGATATTCACGAGTCCTCATCACGACCGACGGTAGTGA
>JBEPYA010000131.1:0-2368 GCA_041641615.1 Salinigranum sp.
AGTGAAGCGGGAGATTTGGGTCATAGACAACTGAAGTCTCCCGCTTCAACTCCTTCGATTTAGCGACCTATCCCGACGCCATCTAGTGATTCAACACAGCCACCGAGACCCACGTCGCGGAGATCCCCGAGATCGTCGAAGAGTTGGGCATCACCTCGTTCAAGTGGTACGTCCTCTACAAGTACCTCGCGCGGGAGAAGTTCGGCCTCGGCCGCGACCTCCTGGACGACATCGGCGACGGGATGATACGGGCACTCGCCGCGAGGGAGGAACCGACGACGCTCGGCTACCACTCGGAGAACCCCGAGATAACGCGGTCGCTGGTGGAGGCGGGTCCCGCGGATGCCGGCTACGACGCGCTTTGCGAGCGGTTCCCGGGGTACGCGGAGACACAGAGCATGGTCGCGGGCGCCTCGCTCGCCAAACTCCACGGCTACGACGACAGCTTCTACGCCGTCCACATCTCCTCGGGCGAGACGGCGAACGAACTCGCCGCGCTCAGGCGGGCGGGGTACGGCGCGTGGGGCGAGACCTGTCCGCACTACCTCACGCTCACGACCGAGGAGTGCGACGAGCGAATGAAGGTCACCCCTCCGGTGCGGTCGGCGTGGGACCGCGACACACTGTGGGAGCGCGTCGCCGACGGCACCATCGGCTGTATCGGGACCGACCACGTCCGGAACCTGGAGGGAGAGAAGGTCGGCGACGACATCTGGGAGACCGGGCTCGCCTTCTCCGGAACGCAGGCCATGCTGCCGCTGCTGCTGTCGGAGGGCGTGAACGCGGGGCGCATCTCGCTCGAACGCGCAGTGGCAGTCACGAGCACGAACACCGCGCGGGCGTGGAAGCTGTACCCGAAGAAAGGGACGATTCGGGTCGGCTCGGACGCGGACCTCGCGGTCGTCGACCTGGACGAGACGAAGACGATTACTCCGGAACTCCTGCAGGGTGGTTCGGACTACTCGATCTACGAGGGGCGGGAAGTGACCGGCTGGCCCACCCACACCGTCGTCCGCGGGCAGGTCGCCTTCAGGGAGGGCGAGGTGGTCGGCGAGAAGGGGTACGGGACCCACATCGACCGACCGGTCTGAGACCGGTCACGCGGCGGGTCCCCGTCCTCTCACCGCGACCGATACAGCGAAGCCCCCCGACGCAGTCGAGAGCGGTGGATGCAGCCACCCGACATCGAGGACGTCCGGAGCCGCGTCGCCGGGTTGGGTGACGAGCTGTGGCGCGAC
Organism: Salinigranum sp.; assembly: GCA_041641615.1. GTDB lineage: Archaea > Halobacteriota > Halobacteria > Halobacteriales > Haloferacaceae > Salinigranum. The sequence goes on from JBEPYA010000131.1 coordinate 1,239, forward strand.
GGCCGCGGCGGGGTCTTCCTCGTCGTCTCCCTCGGGTGGTTCCTCTCGATCGGCGGACGGCTCGTGTTCCCGGCGCTCGTTCCGCGCGTCCGCACCGCGCTCGATATCTCGCTGTCGACCGCCGGGGTGGTGCTCACCGCGCTGTGGCTCGCGTACGCCCTCACGCAGTTTCCGGGCGGACTGCTCGGCGACCGTGTCGGCGAGCGGGCAGTCCTCGTGACGAGCATGGCCGTCGCCGGGTGCGGGCTGCTCGTCGCCGGGACCGCGTCGGGCCTCGGCGCGTTCGTCGCCGGGACCGTCCTCTTCGGCGTGGGCTCGGGACTGTTCTCGACGACGCGGATGACCGTCCTCTCAGACGTCTACCCGACGGTCTCGGGGACCGCGATCGGGCTGAGCCAGGCCGTGGGTAACGTCGGGACGACGCTCCTCCCCGCACTGGCGGGCGTCGTCGCGGTGACCGTCGGCTGGCGCGGCGGCCTCGCCATGCTCGTCGCGCCCGTGTTCCTCACCGTCGTCGCGCTGTGGCGCGTCGTCCCCCGGCGGACCCACCCGCCCGCCTCGACCGAGTCCCAGTCGTTCCGGGCGGTGCTGGACGGCGTCCTCCGGCCGGTCCCGCTTCTCGTCACGGGGATGATGCTCGCGATGTCTCTGGTCTACCAAGGCTTCACCAGCTTCTACCCCACGTACCTCGTGACCGAGAAGGCACTCGACGGGGGAACCGCCTCGCTCCTGTTCGGCCTCTTCTTCGCCACGGGCGTCCTCGTCCAGCCGCTCGCGGGACTGAGTGCCGACACCGTCGGTCCGAAGCGGACGTTCGCCGGCTGTATCCTCGTCGCCATCGTCGGGCTCGTCGCGCTCCCGTTCGCCGACAGCGTCGGGGTCCTCACCGCGCTGACCGTCGTCCTCGGCGTCCAGCTGGGCTTTTGGGCCGTCGCCAACTCCTTCGCCATCAGCGTGATGCCCGAGGCGGTCCAGGGGAGCGGTTTCGGCCTCGTCCGGACCTCGTATCTCGTCTTCGCCGCGACGGCACCCGCGGGGATGGGCGTCCTCGCCGACGCGGGGCTGTTCGACGAGGCGTTCGTCCTCCTCGCCTGCGTCGCGGCAGGCGCGCTCCTCCTGGGGAGACAGCT
>JBEPYA010000131.1:2378-11153 GCA_041641615.1 Salinigranum sp.
GACTACGCCGTCAGCGACTCCCGGGCGTGGATGCCCGCGAGCCGTCCCAGCCCCAGCGCTGCCGTGAGCCCGTTGCCACTGAGGTAGCCGCCCGCGCCGTGGCCGCTGATGCCGCAGGCGACGCCGCCGCCCGCGTAGAGGTTCTCGACCGCCGACCCGTCGGCCCGGAGGACGCGCGCGTCCCCGTCGACGACGAGTCCGCCCTGGGTGTGGAAGAGCGAGCCCGTGATCTTCGTGCCGTAGAAGGGTGGCAAGAGCGTGTGGACGCCGTCCGTGCGGCCGACCTCGTCGGGGTCGCCGCGTGAGACGGCCGCGTTGTACCGCTCGACGGCCCGGGTCGCAGCCTCGGGGTCGCAGCCGATGGTCTCACACAGCGCCGCGACCGTCTCGGCGCTGTCGTACGCGCCGAGTGTCACCGCTTCGTCGAAGTCGTCGAACTCACCCCGGAGCCGCTCGAAGATGCGCTCGTCGAACAGTTCGTACGCGACGCCGCCCGGCTGGCGGAGGACGTCGATGGCGAACTCCGAGTAGCCCGCGGACTCGTCGCCGAAGCGCTCGCCGTCGGCGTTCACCAGGATGCCGCCGTTCATCACGATGGCGTACGTCGAGAGCGCGCCGGTCTGGTGGGCGACCGTCGCGTGGCCCTGGTAGGAGTCCATGCAGGCCAACTCGCCCCCCAACTCGGCACCGAACCTGATGCCGTCGCCCGTGTTGCCGTCGGACCCGAAGTAGAGGGCGTCGACGATCTCGGCGTCGCAGAACTCCCGGACCATCCGCTTGTTCCCGGCGAACCCGTCCGTCGCGAGGATCACCTTCTCGCACTCGATGGCTTCTTCTCTCCGTGAGCCGGCGACGACGCCGACGACCCGCCCCTCGTCGTGGACGAGTCTCGTCACGGGCGTGTTGGTGAGGAGCTCCACGTTCGGTTGGCCTCTCAGGCGTTCGACCAGTTCGGCGACCAGGTTCGCGCCGTTGTTCCCCTCGGGGGCGTGCATTCGGTACTCGGAGTGTTTCGGGTACTTGAAGTCGTCCACGAGATGGAGCGTGACGTCCCAGTCGTCGACGAGCCAGTGGATGAGGTTCGCGCTCTCGCGGGCGAGATGCCGCACCATCTCCTCGTCCGCCTCGTGACGGTTCTTCTCCAAGACGTCCCGCACCATCTCCTCGGGCGTCTCGGCGATACCCTTCTCCGCCTGCAATCGGGTCCCCGCGGCGGGAATCATCCCCGTCGACAGCGCCGTGTTGCCCCCGGGTTCGGGCGCCTTTTCGAGGACCGTAACCGTGAGGTCGGGGTTCTCGCACGCGGCGAGCGCCGCGACCAGCCCCGTTCCGCCCGCGCCCGCGACGAGGACGTCGGTCGCGACGTCCCACTCGACGTCGGAGACCGAGACGGTCTCCGTGAGGTCGTCGTCGATGGTCGGCTGTTCGGCCTGGCTCATACGTATCCCAGTTTCCCTACCGGGTTGTAAACATATCGCAGAGAGGGGCCGGGGACCGCGACACAGGATACGTTTATCACCCTCGCTGATAACGTGTCACACACCCTCATGACGAAACGAATCTGGGAAGACCTGCTCACCGAGCAGGACCGGCAGGTCATCACCAAGGCAGGCTACGACAAGGAGGGCGCGTCCTCGTGGGACTCTCGGGGCATGGGCGAGAGCCCGATGGTGCTCGTCATCGACATGCAGCGGCTCGTCGTCGGGGAGAACGTTCCCATCCTCGAAGCGGTCGAGGAGTACCGGACCGCGATGGGTGAAGTCGCGTGGGACGCCATCGACCACATGGTGCCGTTCCTCGAGTTCGTCCGCGAGCGGGGGATTCCCGTCACCTACACCCGCGTCGTCCCCTCGAGCTACGACGACCCCGACCACCCCGACCTCGCCATCGTCGACCCCGTCGCGCCCGAAGCGGGCGACGCGGTCGTCGACAAGTCCTACGCGAGCGCCTTCTACGGGACGGACCTCCTCTCGCGGCTCATCCGCGCGGGGACGGACACGCTCGTCATCGTCGGCAACTCCACGAGCGGCTGCGTGCGCGCGACCGCCGTCGACGCCCAGTCGAACGGGCTGAAGGTCGTCCTCCCCCAGGAGTGCCTCTTCGACCGCATCGAGGCCTCCCACAAGATCGGCCTGCTCGACCTCTGGATGAAGTACGCCGAGGTCCTCGAAGTGAGCGAGGTCGAGACGTACCTCGAACGGATGCTGGCGGGAGCGGACGAATGAGCCACGACCACGACCTCGTCGTGCGGAACGGGACGGTCGTGACGCCCGAACACGGGACGTTCCGCGCCGACGTGGCGGCCGACGGCGACGTCGTCACCGCCCTTGCCGCGCCGAACACCCTTTCGGGTGACGAGGAGGTCGACGCCACCGGGCAGTACGTCTTACCGGGTGCCATCGACCCACACACCCACCACAGCATCTACCGCGGCATGGCCGCCGACGCGGAGAGCGAGTCGCGGTCGGACCTGGTGGGAGGCGTCACCACCATCGGCAACTACTTCCGGCGGGCCGGCTCCTACCTCGAAATCATGGACGACTACTTCGCCGAGGCCGAGCCCAACTACTACCACGACTACTTCTTCTCGCTGGGCCTGCTGTCGTTCGAGCACGTCGAGGAGATCCCCGCCATCATCGACGAGCTGGGCATCACCTCGTTCAAGTGGTACATGAACTACAAGAACTCCGCGCGACAGAAGTTCGGTGTCGACTGCGACATGCACGACGACTTCGGCGACGCCTTCGTCCGAACGCTCGCGGAGCAGGAGGTGCCGACGACGCTCGGCTACCACTCCGAGAACGTCGAGATCACGAACGCGCTCGCGGGCGGTAACGTCTACCTCACGTCGGAGGAAGAGCCCGCCGAAGCGACGGACGAGGGCTACGAGGTGATGGTCGAGGAGTTCCCCGGCTACGCGGAGACACAGAGCATGGTCGCGGGCGCCTCGCTCGCCAAACTCCACGGCTACGACGACAGCTTCTACGCCGTCCACATCTCCTCGGGCGAGACGGCGGACGAACTCGCGGCGCTCCGGGCGGCGGGATACAGACACTGGGGCGAGACCTGCACGCACTACCTCTGTCTCACGACCGAGGAGTGCGACGAGCGGATGAAGGTGAACCCCCCCGTCCGCTCGCAGGAGGACCAGGAGACCCTCTGGCGGCGCGTCGCCGACGGCACCATCTCCTGTATCGGGACGGACCACTGCGCGAACCGCTCCGAGAACAAGATCGGCGAGGGCATCCGCGACAGCCAGCTCGGCTTCCCGAGTTCGTCGACGATGCTGCCGCTGCTGCTCTCGGAGGGCGTGAACGCGGGGCGCATCTCGCTGGAGCGGGCGGTCGAGGTGACGAGCACTAACACCGCGCGGGCGTGGAAGCTGTACCCGAAGAAAGGGACGATTCGGGTCGGCTCGGACGCGGACCTCGCGGTCGTCGACCTGGACGAGACGAAGACGATTACTCCGGAACTCCTGCAGGGTGGCTCGGACTACTCGATCTTCGAGGGCCGGGAGGTGACCGGCTGGCCGACCCACACCGTCGTCCGCGGGCAGGTCGCCTTCAGGGAGGGCGAGGTGGTCGGCGAGAAGGGGTACGGGACCCACATCGACCGGCCGCTCTGAGGGGCCCTCTCTCGCGTTCGCGTCTCGTACTCGTCGTTCCCTTCTCGTCGTCGGTTCTGTCGGTCTCTTCGCGTCATCGGTTCTGTCGGTCTCTTCGCGTCAGTTCGTTCTTCTCGTCGCCTCGTTCGTACGCGACGTCCTCCGTGGTGACCGACTCACGCCTCTTCGGGTACCGTCCCTGAAGGCGCAACCGACATGTCGGACGGCACTCATGTCGCACCGGGACCCGCGTGAAACAGTGTTCCGTTATTCAGAACGCACTCGGGGAGCGAAGACGACCGGGAGGACCGGGGATGCACGAGAATTCGAGAGAGATTCGAGCCGGAGATGGTTAGCGAGGACGGAACAGTCATGTAGAGTGATGCCGTACCACACCTATGAGCTCCCACCCACGCGAACCCGGCGCGGTGAAGTCGGCCGAGACGATGTTCGACGTCATTTCGGGGATTCAGGAACTGGACGGCGCGCGGGTGACCGAACTCGCCGACCACCTCGGTTTGGCGAAGAGTACGGTCCACCGTCACCTGACGACCCTCGAACGCAATCAGTACGTCGTCAAGGAGGGCGTCGAATACCACATCGGCCTGCGCTTTCTCGGCCTTGGCGAGTACGCCCGCGAACGCAACCCGGTGTACCCGCTGGCACGAACGCTCGTCGACCAGATCGCCGAGGAGACCGAAGAGCGCGCGCTGTTCATGGTGGAAGAGCACGGCCTCGCGGTCTACCTCCACCGGGGCATCGGAAGCCACGCGGTGCGGACGAACTCCCGCGTCGGGACCCGGCGGTTGCTCCACACTGTCGCGGGCGGGAAGGCCATCCTCGCACACCTGCCCCCCGAGCGGATCGACGCTATCGTCGACGAGTGGGGGCTCCCGGCGGACACCCCCGAGACGATCACCCGGCGGGACGAACTCGACGCGGAGCTCGAACGGATCCGCGAACGCGGGGTCGCGTTCAATCGTGAGGAGTGCATCGTCGGGCTCAAGGCGGTCGCCGCGCCCGTCCTCGGCGCCGACGACGAGATCATGGGCGCGCTGAGCGTCTCGGGCCCCGCCCACCGAATGAAAGGCGAGTGGTTCGAGTCCGAGATTCCCGACCTCCTCCTCGGTTCGACCAACGAACTCGAATTGAACCTCGAATACGCAACCTGATTACACCAGTACGGATGTAACGTGACACTGCGGGCGCGCTCACATCGTCGCCGACGGGTCGCTCGTCGGCTCACTGCGAACACGGCGCTCGACACGTCGGCACGGAGGTGACCCTCGTCTCGAACGCATCGGTGAACCCGCCCGTGCCAGCGGTCGGTCGACGCACGCGCGAGCCGGTGATGAGGTCCGGTCGAGAGTCGAGTTGATGCAATCGATTGGATATCGACACGAGGTGCACTCGTCGGCGTGCCAGCCGATCGAACGAGACGAGAGAGGCGTCTACGAGCGATCTCTCCCTCCCCAGCGGGCAATGGATGTGAGAAGTTATCTCCTCATCGTCGAGTGTTCGAGCGGATTATCACACGTCTGTGAGTCTCTCTGGTCCTGTTTCGACCGAACGAATGGGGGGTCGGGGAACAACCACGAGAGTCGCACGATTTGTATGAATAATTTTGTCGAAATACGACGGCAGACGACGCAATGACGCACTCGTCGGTGATGGTGCTGGCCTCGACACGCACGGAACAAAGTGTCATGTGTGTGGTCCCCGTGGGGTGTCGTGATGATCGTCGCGCGGGCCCCGACGGGATACCGACTCGTCACGCAGACCGAACACGGTGAACAGGTCGGCCGGCTGGCTGCGGCGTGGGGCGGCGAAGCGTTCGCCCCTCCCGAACCAGGGGCGGCGGTGCGGATGGCCGCGACACTGCACGACGCCGGCTGGTGGGAACACGACTTCGCCCCGCACCTCGTCGACGGGGAGCCCGCGTCGGTGCTCGAGGCCACCCACGACGACTGGGCCGCCTTCTACGACCGCGGCATCGCAAGCGTGGCGCGGCGGGACCCGTATGCCGGCCTGCTCTGTGCGCTCCACGGAGCGGGGGTCAGGCGACAGCGGTACGGAACGCAGCCGTCGATGCCGGACGCCACCGAGGAGTACGCGGCGTTCGTCGGGGAGCAGGAGTGTCGACAGCGGGAACTGCTCGACGCCCTGTTCGACGACTCGCGGTACGGGACCCTCATCGGCGAGGCGGACCGCGCGATGCTCGAGGAGATTCAGCGGACGGGGAGCTACGAGGGGACGAGAGAGAGCGGCGTCTGGCGGAACTACCGCCTCCTCGAGGCGTGGGACCGTCTCTCGCTGTACTGCTGTCGACACGCCGACCCCGAACCGACCACGCTCGAACCGGTCCCGACGGCCCCGGGCGATCCCGACGTCGCCATCGCGGTCAGCCCCGTCGACGAGACGACCGCCCGGCTCGACCCCTATCCGTTCGAGGAATCGCCGGTGAGAGCGCCCGTGCGGGCACGGACGATACCGGCCCGTGACTACGCGACCGAGAGTGCCCTCCGGGAGGCGTACTACGACGCTCCCGTCGAACCCGTCCCGTTCGCGTTCGTCGACTGAGCGCGGAGACGGCGAACCGAGGGGAGCGCTCCAAGACGCGTCCACCCACGGCGGTCCGGGGGGGTCCGCAACCGGTATTCTCTGTCGCGGAACGGCGTGATCGGCGGTCGGACCGACGAGCCTCGACCGAGTGCCCGAGATGCCGGAGCCCGCCGTTCACCGGAGGGTGTTCTGTACGGCGGAACACGACGTATCGGACATCCCGCCTCGAAGCGCCGTCGCTCCGGTGAGAGTCGGTGCCGTCTCGGCCTCGGCCGTCTCCGGCGACGCGCTTATGTGGCTACTCACGGTATCCACGATTCATGGTAACACAGCGTCCGGCACCGAGAGAGGGCGGACAGCGGGAGGCGACGAATGGCTGACTGTCCCGAGTGTGGCGGCGACGTCGACCTCCCCGAAACGGTCGAGATCGGCGAGATCGTCGACTGCGGCACCTGCGGGAGCGAACTAGAGGTCGTCGACGACGACCCCGTGACCCTGGAGGCCGCACCTGAACTCGAGGAGGACTGGGGCGAGTAACTCCCCCGAAGGGACGTCGGTACCCCCGATATCGACCGTGGCAGTCCGTTCCGAAGGGTAACTTACACAGTTTCGGAGGATGGGATATTTCCGTCCCAGATTTTGGCTTGTCTTCCGTGACTGTGGAGGTAATTGGGTCAGTTCTAGCGCCGAGCGTCTCCGTAATCTGCCGCTTTTGCAAAATTGCGGAGGAATCTGTGATTTCGGAGAGCGTCGCCACTTTTGCGCAAGCACTCCCGGCGAGATCGAAGGGCCTCAGTCAGGCGGAATCAACGCTGACGCGATAAATTCCACACTCTCACCCGCGGTCAGGACCGGCGCGTAGTCCATTTCGCCGTCGACGCCCGCTTTCAGCAGAAAGTCCGTGAGCCGCCAGACGTTGTACAAGAGCACCTCGAACACGAAGTAGAACAACCGCACGCGGTAGTCCTTCGAGGACGTCTTCGCCAGGAGATCACCCTTGATGGACTTGTACTCGTTTTCGATCTGCCAGCGGCGGCTGTAGCGCCGACAGAACGCCTCGGCCTCATCTGGCCCGCCTCGGAGATTCGTCGCGAACGCCGTCGTCCTGTCGCCGCTCGTCGACGGCACGTACAAGAACCGCATCGGCTGTGACCCTGACACCACGTGGACGGACGCCGTTTCGACGACGACTTCCTAATCGTCCTCTTCCATCCGCTCTATCACCTCGCGTTCGGAGCTGGTGATCCGTTTCGGGATGAGGTAGTTTACGTCGAGGTTCGAGAGTGTCTGAAACACGCCCAGGAATCGAACTCCCGGTCACAGAGGACCGTCTCGACGGGCACGTGCTCTTTCGCCCGCGTGACAAGCCGACGGACGACGCGGTGAATCCGGTTCGCCGGGTTCTCGTCCCAGGCAGAACTCTTTCGGACCGGCTCGACAGCTAGGACGAGCGGGATATTTCATCCGACAATCGAGAGTGTGGCGAATTTGAACGCCCACCCCCGGCCGTCTTTCGCTCCACTCACCATCGGCAGCTCTTCGACATCCCCGTAGTAGGGAGTGGTCGTGACGTCGATGGCGACAGTTACAGGTCGACGGAACGAGGCTTCCGAGGCGATCACCGAGAGGTGCCGGTCGGTCGAATTGTTGAATCCGTTCACGAGTTCTTCAGGCGAGAACTGTTTGACAGCGCGGAGATGCGTGTCTCCATGCGGCCCGTAGCCGTCGCCTCGTCGATACTGGAGCCGAGCGGCTCCTTGTGCGGTGCCGCACCGAACCATTCCCCTGAACGTCTGTAACTCGAAGAACCGCGTGTCCTCGTCGGACGCGTTCGCAGCGCGACCGAAATCAAACTCGTCGAAGCCGTGATGACGAGCGAGTCGAGTCGTCCAGTAGATTTGCTCCTCGGAGAATTCACAGCCAACCGTCCCGTCATCAGTGGAGAGGACCACTCCGTCAACGATCTCTGCTTTCGGCTGGACAGCGGGAGCTGAAAAACTCGCGGTCGTGAGTCTGTTTGCTAACGAAGTTCGGAGCAACTCGAACAAACTCCCGGACCCCGTCGTCGAAGCGCTTGCGCCACGTTCGCGACAATACGGATTCGTCGGGGATGTGTTCCAGATCGAGTGGCTCGGCGAGTTCTTGGGACCGAGCCAGCGCTCGATAGCTCGTACCCGTGGCCTCTCGGTAGATGAGGAGCCGAACCATTCCGAGAAAGGCGTGTGGCGCAGGGTGCCACCCAGGTTAGCTATCGTCGAGGTATTCCGTCTGGAGTGAGCTCTCTGTAACGCTCGATAGCAGAGGGTCACCTGCTCGCAGCTGCTCAGTGATTTCGATTCCCGTGCTGTAGGCGTCGGTCATCCGGCGGTCCGAAAGCGGGTCCAACGAGTCCGCCATTACTTCTCGATAGAGGCGACGCAATAGAAGTGGCCGCGGAACCGTCTGTTCTGTGGCGCTACCCACGGGTTCAGACATAGTTTGAGGCGGAACCCCACGATTTTACAGTAGGTGCCGAAACTCGGAACAGATTCGATCGATTTACCGGCCGAGAAGAGTGATGCGAACTCGATCAACCGGCGTTCGCTCCGTAGCCACACGTTCGTCAGGCG
>JBEPYA010000132.1:0-11132 GCA_041641615.1 Salinigranum sp.
ACGCGAGCGCCTCCCCCGTCGTCCGACCGTCGCGACCGACCACGAATTCGGCGTCCTCGGCCTCGACTGCGGCGAGGCCCGCGGCGCGCCCGACGGCGAGCGCCAACTCGGGCGTCACCCGTTCCGCCGTGTCGCCGCGGATTCCCGCGGTACCGAACAGCTCCATATCCGCCCCACACGGGGGACCGTCCTTATACTGTCGGTCACGGTCGATGACCGACAGCGGGTGGCAAGAGAATGGACTACCCCTCGTGGTCGGAGGCGACGACGGACGCACGGACTCACACTCACCCGTTCGAGCGCGGGACCGGTCGTGTCCGGGGATACGAGGCTTTTTTTACTTTGTGTGTATGCACGTAACGTATGAACGACCGCGACGGGGACGACGACCGGGTTCACGCACACGTCTACGTCTCCGGCCGCGTCCAGGGAGTCGCCTACCGCGCCAACACTCGCGAGACCGCCCGCGACTACGACGTCGAGGGGTGGGTCCGGAACCTCGACGACGGTCGGGTCGAGGCCGTCTTCGAGGGACCCCAGTCGGACGTCGAGGAGATGGTCGAGTGGTGCGAGACGGGGAGCCCCGCGGCGCGGGTCGACGATGTCACGGTCGAGTACTCCGAGCCGAAGGGCGCGTCGGGCTTCCGTGTCCGGTGGTGAGCGCCCGTCGGCTCCGCGGTTAGTTCGTCCCGGTTCTCGCCGCCCTCGGAAGGGGCGACCGACAGACGGTCACACCGGAGCCAGTCAGTACGTCGTCGCGATGTAGTCGTCGACCTCGTCGACGAGGTCGGGAGCGTAGGTCAGAAAGCCCGAGAACTGCCTCGTCCCGCGCTCCTCGGCGACGAGCGCACACTTGTGTTCCGCCCGGCCGTCGCCGTCGTAGACGACGAACCACGAGCGCGCGATCTCGGAGGCCGGTTCGAGGTGGACGACCGTCCCGCCCATGTCCGGCGGAGAGCCGTCGGGGACGGCGTAGGCGTGGACGTCGAGCGCCGTCGCCAACTGCGTGTAGACCGCCGCCTGCTCGGAGAGCGCGTCGACCCGCTGAAAGCCCGCCCGGAGCCGGCCGCCCCCGACGCGCCACGCCCGGTCTTCGATCTCGCGGGTCGTCGCGAACATTCCCCTCAGGTCGTAGGAGACGAACGTCGTTCGGTCGAGCGTCGACAGCGCGTCCGTCAGCGCCTCGGTCGCCGCCTCGAACGACGCGTCGTTGTCGCCGAGCGGGACGGCGGTGACGACCTCGCCGCCGTCGTGGACCAGCGCCGAGGGACGGTCCGCCCCGTCCTCGACGTCGACGCTCACGCCCTGGGGGCCGAACGTCCGCCGGACGGCGCTCACGACGGCCCGTGACGGCGGGGACTGAAGGGTCACCCGCCGCTCGTGTCGTTCGACACGATCGACGATTCGCCCGAGCGACATGAGTTCGCGTACGTCCATCGAGGTCATAAATGTTCTCTCAAGAGAGTGGAAAAAACCTACACGCGGTCGGGCGTCGGGAGCCCGTGACCGTCGGCGACGCCGAGTTCCTGTAGCGCGAGGACCACGACGCGCGCCTGAACGGCCGCCACCGGCTCGGCGTCGGAGTCGTCGAGGACCGCTCGGCTCCGCTCGAGTGCGCGGGCTTCGAGCTCAGTCTGGTCTGGTTCCTCGCGCGTGGCGTTCAACAGCGCCTCGAAGTCCTCGCGGAACGACATCGAGGCGCGGGCGACGTTGCACCGGGAGAGGGGGAGCATCCCCATGTCGAGGACGAGTTCCCGGACGAGTTCCCAGTCGCTCTCACAGAAGTGAACCGAGACCTCGCCGACGATGTCCCTCCACGCGATGGGGTCGGCGTTCCGCATCAGCGTCACCGTCCGCGGCGGGAGGTCGAGCCGCGCGACCGTCTCCTCCTCGCCGCAGAGGCAGCACGGCTGCTCCGTCTGACCAGTGTACATGCTGGCTCTGAGGAGTCGACGGGTTAGTGACTTTCGCGAGAAGAGGGCGATGGTGACAGGTAGTTTCGCCCCCGTGTCTATTCGGGACTACGGTGGCGCGACGAGGTGGCTGGTACTGAGACACACATGGCAGGGTGGGTGGGATGTCGTTCGCGCCAACTACTACTGGGAGAGATACACGTAAAAGCTTTCTGTTCATCCTAACATGTAGTGTATATATCGTATATACTGTTATATCGGACAACGATTCTACTCAATCGTTGTCGAACAGTCATTCTCGGGATAGCGGATCTCCATCGGCAGCCCCGCCGCGTCCCTGGGGACCGCCTCGTCGGAAACGGGAGGGACACGGGCCAGCGGCCGGGAGGCCGCGAGCGCGAGGACGAGCGCGTCGAGGACGTCGTCACGCTGGACTTCCTTCCGAAGGTAGGCGTCGAGACACGACTCGTACATCCCTTCGACGTCCGGGAGCCACGGTCGCAACCGGTCGAGCCGTTCGTCTCTCCCGGCCGGCGTCGACTTCGGCTCCGCGATGGGCCCGCCACCCAGTGCGGCGAAGCAGAGTTCGGGGTGGGCCTCTGTGATCGCTTCTCGCGAGGCGGGCGAGGAGCGGAGGACCGCGTCCACCTCCCGTATCTTCGGGACGAGGTGCCACGCCTGGATGGAGAGGCCGTAACCCGTCCGCACGCGGTTCATCGTCGAGGCCGTCTCGTGGTCCGCGGCGTCGAGGACGGCCCGACACGGCGCGAAGAAGACCGTCGACGCGCGCGACCCGAGGCGTTGCTTCGCTTCCTCGTCGCACCGCCGACGGCCCGTCTGGGGGAGGCCGACGGGAATGTCGACCAGCAGGCGCTCGGCGTCGGGGGACGCGGAGACGACGGCCGCGAACGTCTCGTACAGCCCGTGGTCGAGGTCCCCCTCGCCGGGGTCGTACGTGACGGCGAACCACCCGCCTGAGCAGCCGTCGACGCCGACGTAGCTGGACACGTCCCGAGAAGCCACGCGGGGACGAAAGAGGCTTTGGCCGTCGTCCGGTTCGGTCACGTCGTCCGTACCGCTTCGTCACTCGTTCGTCTACTTCGCCGCGTGGCCCGCTCGCTTCGTCCCGTCGGCGAGTAGTTCGAGCAGACCGAACGGGCTTTGCCGGTCGCCCGAGACGCTCGCGTATGCTCCCTCTCGACCCGCCGACCGTCGTCGGGATGGTCCACCTCCCCCCGCTTCCGGGCGCACCCGGCTACGACGAGGAAGGGGGCCGCGACCGGATCCGATCGCGCGCGGTGTCGGACGCCCGCGCGCTCGCGAGTGGGGGGTGTGACGCCGTCATGGTCGAGAACTTCGGCGACGTTCCCTTCTACCCCGAGTCGGTACCCAAACACGTCGTCGCGTCGATGACGGACCTCGTCGGCCGAATCGAGAGAGACGTCGACTGCCCCGTCGGGGTGAACGTCCTCCGGAACGACGCCGAGGCCGCCGTGTCGGTCGCGAGTGCGACGGGCGCGTCGTTCGTCCGCGTCAACGTCCACGCGGGCGCTCGCGTGACCGACCAGGGCGTCGTCGAGGGGCGCGCCCACGAGACGATTCGGCTCCGCTCACGCCTCGACGCCGACGTCGCCGTCCTCGCCGACATCGCCGTCAAACACTCCGCCGCGCTGGGAGAGCGGCGTTCGCTCGACGAGGCGGTCGACGACGTGGTGACGCGCGGCCTCGCCGACGCAGTGGTCGTCTCCGGACGTGGGACGGGTCACGCCGTCGACGAGGACCAACTCGCGCGCGCTGCACGGGCGTGCGGACGGCACGACATACCGCTGTTCGTCGGGAGCGGCGTCACCGCCGACACGGTGACGAAGTGCCTCGCACACGCCGACGGTGTCGTCGTCGGCACCGCACTCAAGATCGACGGCGAGACGACCAACCGGGTCGACGAGGAGCGCGTCCGCGCGGTCGTCGAGGCCGCACGGTCGTCGGAGTCGTAGCGCGGACCGGACGGCGGCGGCTATTCCTCTCGCTCCTCGTCGTCCCCGCGTTCGTCGTCGGCCGCCTCGTCCTCGACGGGAATCTCGATCTCGATCGGCTCCGTGGACTCGTCCGCGTCGCCCATCTCGATCCGAGCGAGGTCGTCGACGCCCTCACCGTCGATGCCGTCGACGACGTCCGCCGGGTCGAGGAGGTCCTCGTCGTCGACGGATATCTGCAGCGCCTCTTCGACCTCGTCGAGCGCCGCGTCGTCCACGGAGGGGGTGCCGAGTTCGGTCTCGACGAGTTCGGTCGCCTGCCGGAGCGCGCCGACGCTCGACAGGTGCCCCGCGCCGACGGTCGCCTTCATCGCCCGCGCGGCCGCGCCCCTGAGCACCGTCGGACCGACCTGTGCGACGGTTCCCTCGCCGACCGAGACGATCCACCCCGGCACCTCGAAGCGGTACTGCTTGAGTCGGGGGGCGAAGTCGTCGGGGTCGGCCTCGAACTCGTGTTCGACGAGCGTCCGCAGGTTGTCGGCGACCGTTCGAGCCTCGCGGAGTGCGGCGGACGCGGAGGCGGGCACGGCCTCGCCGTCGGCGTCGACGATGCGCCCCGCGTCGCCGACGACGAACGTCCGCGCGTCGAGTCGCAGGTCGCTCCGCGCCGGCGGGCGCTCGCCGTCGAGCGCCTCGGGCCCGCGGATGCCGCCCGTCCACACTAGCGTCCCGTACTCGATGGACCCCCCGTCGGTCTCGACGGCGTCGGCGGTCGCCCGCTCGACGGTCGTCCCCGTCCGAACGTCGACGCCCTGGATGTCGAGTTCGTCGCGGACGGCCCGCTGGAAGTTCTCGGGGAACGCCGGCGCGACGGCGTCGAACTGTTCGAGCAGCACCACGTTGACGTCCCGCGCACCCTCTTCGTCCCGCAGTGCCGCGAGTTCGCCCGCGACCTGGACGCCGGAGAGCCCCGCCCCGCCGACGACGGCCGTCCCGCCGCGCCGGCAGGTTTCGAGGAACGACTCGCGGATGGCGCGGGCGTCCGCGACTCGCTTGAGCGGGATGGCGTGGTCTTCGACCCCCGGGAGGTCGTAGAAGGCGGTCTCCGCGCCGAGACAGACCGCGCAGTAGTCGTAGTCGAGGGTACCGTCGGAGAGGTGGACGCGGCGGTTCGCTCGGTCGACCGACTCGACGCGGGCCGTGCGAACCTCGGCCCGCTCGAACAGGTCGTCGAGAGGGACCTGGATGACGTCTTCGAGGTCCGGGTGTCGAACCAGCCGGTGGAGCTCGTGCTGGACCAGATGTGTCGGGCGTTCGTCGACAACGACGAGTTCGACGTCGGATGGGAGAGCGGCGTCGAGACGACGTGCGACGGTCACGCCCGCGTAGCCTGCGCCGAGAACGGCGATGCGCATGAGTAGGGGCAAGGACCCCAAGGCAAAGAGCGTTTCACGACTGTGGCGTCCCCGACTGACCGTACCGCCGAGCGGTCGCGTCGGGTGGTCTCGGAGTCGCACGTCCCGCACGGCCATAGGACTAACATCGGTCCGGTGGTACGTCGGGTCGTGTCCCGAATCGGTTCCCCTCCGCGAACGTCTGGGTGACACCTGGACGGACGCCCTCCTCCCCGGCATCGCCTCCATCCCGCTCACGGCCGCCACCTACTGGCAGTCGGGCTCCGAACTGTCGCTCACGCCGGTGTTTTTCGGTGGACTCCTCGCCGGCTACCTCGCGAAGCGGCGGACGGGGTCGAGCGACGGCGTCGGCGTCCGGACCGGTCTGCTCGGCGGCCTGCCCATGATCTGGCTGCTAGTCGACGTCCTCGGAGCCGCGTCAGCGCTCGGCGGTCCGTCGTGGTTCGTCGCAGTCGGCCTCGTCTTCACAGTCGGTATCCTGACCGCGATCACCGTCGTCGGGTTCGGCCTCACCACGCTCGCCGGCGCGGTCAGTGGACGAGTCGGCGGGAAGCGACAGACGGTGGCCGGTCGCTGACACACCCGGATGCACACGGGGACCCACCGCCCGTGTTAGAACAGCGCCTCCGACTCCTCCAGGACGCGCGCCGGGCCTGCGACCCACCGCCCGTGTTAGAACAGCGCCTCCGACTCCTCCAGGACGCGCGCCGGACCTGCGACCCGCCGCCGGTCGTCAGAACAGCGACTCGGACTCCTCCAGGACGCGCGCCGGGCCGCCCACCTCCCACACTTCCGTGTCGACACCGCAGTCGGAGACCGCCTCCTCGACCCGGTCGACGTACCCCTCGCGGGTGTTGACGTACACCGACGCGCCCGTGTCGGTCGAGAAGTACACCGGGACGTCTTCCTTCCGGAGTTCGCGTACCGCGTTGAAGATGGCGATGGTGCGCGGCTGCCAGTAGACCCACCCCGCCGGACCGGTCATCGTCGTCGCCGCCAGCGAGAGGGAGTCGTGCTCGGCGAGTTCGAAGACGCGGTCGAACTGGGCGTTTCGAAGGCCGTCGCGCATCTCGGCGATCTGACCGTGGATGTGGGCCATCCGGGCTTGGAACATGTGCGAGTCCGCGGCCTCCTCGTGGGCCTGCTCGGTCTCTTTGTACGCGGGCACGAGCCCCGTGACGATTCTGAGTTCGGATTCGAGGTCCGACTCGATGCGTTCGGAGCGGCAGTCCTCGTCGTTCAGTCCGGTGTAGAGCTGTGAGAACGCACCCGTGACGGCGCGGGCCGCGGAGGAGGACCCACGCCGAGCAACGGTGGAGATCTCCGGCCGCGTCATCTCCAGGCCGGCCGCCTCACACGCCGCCGTCGCCAGCGCGGCGAAGCCCGACGAAGAGGAACCGAAGCCGACGTTCGAGGGGAAGGAGTTCTCCGACTCGACGCGCACTCGGTGGTCGACGTCCGCGAGGTCGCGGACGTGGTCCACGACGTGCGCGATGCGCTCCGCACCGCGACCCTCTACGGCCTCACCGTCGATCCTGTAGACGTCCGATTCGAGGTCCGATTCGAACGCGACGGTCGTCCGCGTGTGCGAGGGTGCGGTGCAGACGCTGATGCTGTCGTGATACGGAAGTCGGAGCTCGGGATCGCGCATCCCGTGGTACTTCACGAGCCCCTGGATGGGGTGAGCCTTCGCGGTGGCTTTCATCGACATACACGAAGGGCGCGTGACTCGGGGTTAAACGTCCCGGAACGGTCGGTCGACGGCGACCGCTCGCCGGAGACGCAGAGCGGCAGAAGAGCGGTCGACTCAGTCGTCGGCCGGCGCGGGCGTCTCGCCCGTCTCGTCGACGGTTCGACCTCGCTGCCAGACGTTCGTGACGGAGTCTCCCTCGGGTGGTGTGTGGCTGACCTCTTTCATCAGTGGTGTGTCACTCTGTGTGTCACTAGATGTCATTGCACTGCCGAGGCAGCGTTGCGTATTAACCCTTTCCCGGGTACCATATTAGGTGTACGTGTCATGCCTAGGAATATATATTCGCACGCGGTCGGGGTCGAGCGTCGGAACGGCCGGCGGCGTCTCGTGGTTTCGCGGGTTGTCGACGCTCCCGCGGATGCCGCGTGGGACCTCCTCACCGACACGACCCGATGGAGCGAGTGGGGGCCGAGCGTGGCGGCCGTCGACTGTTCCGCTCGGCACATCGAGGCCGGAACGACAGGACGGGTTCGCGTCGCCGGCGTGGGCATCTGGGTCCCGTTCGAGGTAGAGTCGTACGTCGACGGCGACGGGGAAGAAAAGCGGTGGACGTGGAGCGTCGCCCGCGTGCCGGCGACGGGCCACCGTGTCGACCCGGTCGGCGTCGACGAGCAGTGTCGGGTAGCGTTCGAGATACCCTTGCTGGCGGCGGGCTACGTTCCCGTCTGTCGGCGGGCGCTCGACCGGATCGCTCGAATCGTCGAGCGCGAGTGAGTCACGGGGGTCGTTCGAGGTGGTAGCGGTCCGACGTCGAGGCGTAGTAGCCGCCGGCGAGGCGACCGACCGCGTCGAGTTTCGTCACGTCTAGCTTATAGCCGTCGACGAGGAGGTCGTCGTCGACGTGGGCGTGGACGACCTCGCCGAACAGCAACGTCGACCCGCCCATCTCCATCGAATCGGACAGCGAACACTCGAGGGCGACGTGGGCCTCCTCGACACGAGGCGCGTCGACGGCTGTGGCCTCGACCGACGTCACCCCCGCGCGCTCGAACTCGCTCTCGCCGGCATCGAGCGTGGCCGCCGTCTCGTTCATCGCCTCGACGAGGTCGGCGGTGACGACGTTGACCACGAACGCCTCCGTTTCGAGGACGTTCTCCGGCGTGTCCTTGCGGTCGTCGCCGACGCCGACGGGGGCGACCATCAGGATGGGCGGGTCGATGGCGGCGACGTTGAAGAAGCTGAACGGCGCGAGGTTCTCGCCGCGCGAGCCGCGCGAGGAGACCCACGCGATGGGCCGGGGGACGACCGCCGCCGACACCAGCCGATACGGGGAGCCGAACTCCTCGGGTCGGCCCTCCATCAGGCCCTCCCTCCCTCGTCGGGGCGGTACTCGCTGTTCGGCACGTGCTGTTGGCGGGTCGTCAGGAACGTCTCGGGCATGCGTGTGGTATGGAGTGGGGAGTCAAAACGTTTGGTGTGGTTACAGGCCGACGCCGACGGCGAGGGGCCACGGTGACTGGCTGACGACGAGGAAACCGAGGGCCGTGCCCAGGAGGGCCACGTTCTTGAGGAACTGCGTCATCTCGGTCATCTGCTCCTCCTCGGGTGCCGCCCAGAAGTCGTGCATCGTGGGCGTCGCGACGAGCAGGAAGACGGCGATCGCGCCCGCGGCGAGCGTCGGGAAGACGCCGAGCACGATGCCGAGGCCGCCGAAGAGGAGCAGCCCCCCGGAGAACGGGACGGCCAGGTTCGGGGCGGGAATCCCCTTCGCCCCCGCGTAGCCGGCCATCGTCTCGGCGTTCAGGAAGTGGTTCAGCCCAGTGAAGGCGATGACCGCTCCGAACAGGACGCGGGCGAGGAGGAACACGACGTCGGCACCGGCAGAGTCGAACAGCGGGGCGTTCTGGAGGACGAGCTCGGCGCTCATTCACACATCACCTCGGTGATGTCGAGTACGTACATCGTACGCCGCCGTACGCCCTCGGCAAATATATCATTTCCCTGACGTTGATGTCACCGGGTAACGTCGGTGCCACCAGCGGACGTCGACGGCCGCAGTCGAGGTCAGGAATTGTCTTCGACGATCTCGCGCGCGTCGTCCCCCTTCTCGGCTGCGAGTCGCGCGAGATCGTTCGCGAGATCGTCGAGCGAGGCACCCGCCTCTGAGAGCCCGTCGGCGAACGACTGGAGGTCGGACGAGAGCGCGTCGAACGCGTCGGCGGCCGCCTGCCCGTCCTCGCGCGCCCGCGCTTCGCGCTCGGCCCGGTCGAACCGCTCGGCGTCGTTCAGGGCGGCGACGGCCGTGAGGAACCGGTCGAAGAAGTCGGCGAGCGAGCCGAAGCCGTCAATTTCGGCGGCGAACTGAGCGACCTTCGCCCCGTACTCGCTCTCGGAAATCTCGGGGACCACCGAGACGCTCGCCGCGTCGGTCTCGGACTCGATACGGTCGAGGGGGTCTTCGGCGTCCCCGCGCTCCTCGCGGAGCTCTCGGGTCGCGGTTTCGAGTTCGGACGCCTGCTGTTCGGCGATGGCGTCCCGAGCGGACTCTGCCGCCCCGAACGCCGCGATGAGGCGGGGCTGGACGTCGATACTCAGGCGGAGGAACCGTCGGGCCGACTCGACGGCGGCGAGCCGCGGCTGTTGGCGGCCGCTCACCAGTCGCCGGGCGTTCTCGATGTTGTCGTCCGCGTCGGTCAGTTCGGTGAGGACGGCTGACCGCGAGAACCCCCGGCTCGCCGCGGAGACGGTGACGAGCGACTCGCTCGCGCTCCCCGTGTACGCCGCGACCGCCTGTGAGAGATCGCTGATCGCCCGGTCGAGTTCCTGTGCCGCACGCTCCTCGCGTTCGCTCAGTTCTGGCGTCTCCGTCTCTGTCTCCGTCGGTGTCGTCGTCTCGGTCGGTTCCTCCGTCGCCGTTGCAGTCGGCTCTTCGGTCGCCGTCGCGGTCGGGGACTGGGTGGGCGTCACGGTCGACGAGGGTGCCTGCGTCGCTGTTCCCGTTCCCGTCGTCGACGTCGACGTGTCGGGGGAGGGCGACTGGCCGCAGCCGGCGAGCAACGCTACCGCCGCGGCGAGAACAGAACGTCGGTCCATACTTCCCTCTCCTGTCGGATTGAAATAAGTATACCGCCGGTTACACTCTCGTCCGTCGGTTTTGGGTTTCGGTCACGCGTGTGCCCGACTCGGTGGTTACGACGTTTGCGGCGGTCTCTCCCCTCTCGCCCCGCGAACGATGTCGAATTTCGGAATTTACTCCCTTGATGAACACAAAAATAATATACGGTGTGGGCGAGAAATGAAGCACGGAGGGGACGTCAAACATGAGTAAAACTTGGGACGCGGCCGGGTTCGTGGCCAGCTCCCGCTATCGTCTCGCAGTCTGTGAGTATCTCTCTGACAACGGGCCGGGGCTTCCGTCCGAGATCTCGACGGATACCGACCTCGCACAGCCACACGTCTCTCGGGCGCTCTCGGAGCTCCGAGACCGAGATGTCGTCGAACTCCTCGTTCCGGAGTCACAACAGAAAGGGCGACTCTACGACCTTACTGAGGCGGGGCGGGTCGCCCTCAACCGGCTCGCACACGGTCGCAACGCGATCGACATCGAGATCGTGACCCGCGAGGAGTTCCCACACCACGGCCTCGTCAAGCACCTCGAAACGGCGTACTCGGGAGTCACGCAGGCGGTCGCGGCGTACAACGGCGACGCCGCGAACGTCCACTTCCTTTCGAGCGAGCCGGCGGACAGCAGAGAGTCACCCATCGTTCGGCTGTGGACGACGTCCAGTTCGAGCGGCGAACTGACCAGCGGAGCGACCGGCCGTCACGAGTTCACCGTCTACGGCCTCGAGAAGGTCACGCTCATCGACCTAAGTGTCGACGAGGAGCGACGTCTCGGAATCTCGCTCGACGACGAGGCGGACGTTCCCGTACGGAGCTTCGTCGAGGAACTCGAAGAGTACCTGCGGAACTGAGCGCTTCTCGCTCGCCGGAGCCGAGTTGTCGGTCGGGTCAGCGTCTGAGGGTTCCCCTCACGAGCCCTATACTACGTGACGACACCTCACGCGCTCTCGACCACGGAGCGGAGCGTCACGAGTGCGAACGTGAGCGGAGTCCGCGATTCGGCCGCTCGGAGAAA
>JBEPYA010000133.1:0-11115 GCA_041641615.1 Salinigranum sp.
CGTCGGGCAACGCGCGCCGCATCGCCGCGACCGGCGCGACCATCACGCCCGAGACGTCGACGATACCGTCCCGTGCGCGCCGCGCCTGCTCGGCGATGCTCGTCTCGACGGCCGAGATGGGGACGGCGACGCAGACGACGTCGAAACGCTCGTCCCCGTCGACCGGGACGTACCGGGCGTCGAGCGACTCCGCCGCAGCGGCGGCGACCGCCGGGTCCGTGTCGGCGAACGCGACGTCGACGTCCCCCGCGTGCGCTCCGACGGTATCGGCGACCCACCGACCCACCGACCCCGCGCCGACGACGAGCAGTCTCATCGGTCCACCGTAACCCGGGCCGTCGCAAAAGGCTTCGGAAGCGTTCGCCGCCGAGCCCGTCGGCTGCCCCGCTTGACGGCAGTCGGCAGTACGGGACTCACTCCACCGGTGTGAGCCGGACCCGCGACCACGAGATGGGTTCCTCGTCGTGGCCGGTGAGCGTCCCGTCGACGGAGACCGTCTCGGTGTCGACCGGCTCCGCGAACCGAACGGTAAACAGCGGCGTCGCGTCGATCTCCCTCCCCAGCCCGTCGACGTCGACCGCCCGCGCACGGACGACACCCCTCCCCTCGTCGAACGTCTCGAAGAGCCGCGTCAGGAGACCGGGGTCGACCGACTCGACGGGGCTGTCGGTCCGAACGGTGAGTTCGTACCGTCGGACGCCCGCGGGCGGAGCCTGGACGACGACGGCGACCGCCCGGGAGCGAGTCGCGGTCGACTCGCCGCTCTCGCTCCCGCCGTCATCGCTCTCGTCGTCCTCACTTTCACCGTCACCGCGGGACGCGCCTGCCGAGTCAGTCGAGTCGGTCGAGCCAGTCGAATCGGGTTGGTCGGTCACGTCGGCCGCGCCCCGCTCGCGACCACCGTCCGCTGCGGTCGGGTCGCGGAACAGCCGAGCGAGTCGTTCCACCAGGGACACGCCCGGGTCGACGGCCGGGAGCGAGAAGAGGATACCGACCGGCGTTTCGAACCGTCAGTTCGTCTCCAGGATGCGATACGTTCATATCTCCCGAGTCGGCCGTCAGACGAATGGCAGACGATGAGAATCTGTACTGATAATAGAGGGCGATGAGTTATACTCGTCGACGTGGAGAGTGTGCGACAATGAAGTTCCCACGGGTCTCCGGTTCGAACCTCGAAGGGGACCACCTCTCGCTCCCCGACAGGTTCGAGGGAGACCCGACGTTGCTCGTCATCTCTTTCCAGTGGCAACAGCGGTCGCTCGTCGATCCGTGGTGTTCCGTCGCCGAGCAGCTCGCGGCGCGTTACGACGACTTCGAGTACTACGAACTGCTCGTCGTCGACTGGCGGAGCCGGATGCTCATCGGGCGGACGCGCCGGGCGGACCTGCTCACGACCGACCAGCACGACCGGATGCTCGTCCTCCGGGTGAACAAACGCCAGTTCCGGCAGTCGCTCGGTCTCCTCGGCGAGGACACCGTCTACGCGCTGTTGCTCGACGACGATTACGTGGTCCGGCAGGCGGCGGGATTCCCCGTCTCCTCGACCGTCGAGGGGCTGCGGTCGCTGCTCGAAGACTGGGAGGACGCCCGTCCGCCGACAGGGGTCGAAGCCGGTCAGAGGACGAACTCGACTGGGTAGTCGGTCAGGTTCTCGTATCCCGACTCGGTGACGACGACGAGGTCCTCGATGCGAACGCCGCCCACCGACGGGTCGTACAGCCCG
Source organism: Salinigranum sp. (assembly GCA_041641615.1). GTDB lineage: Archaea > Halobacteriota > Halobacteria > Halobacteriales > Haloferacaceae > Salinigranum. The sequence goes on from JBEPYA010000133.1 coordinate 1,724, forward strand.
GGTTCGATAGTGACGACGTGGCCCGGTCGGAGTTCCTCGCCGTCGGGACTCACACGCGGGCGCTCGTGGACGTCGAGGCCGACGCCGTGGCCCGTCGAGTGGATGAAGCCGACCTCCGTCTCCGGCTCCGACCGGAGCGTCGGATAGCCGGCGTCCTCGTAGACCTCACAGGCCGCGTCGTGGACGTCGGCACCGGTCACTCCGGGTTCGAGCGCCGCCAGCGCGGCCTCGCGCGCCTCGTCGGTCACGTCGAACCGTCGCCGGAGTTCCTCGGAGGGCTCGCCCTTGACGAACGTCCGTGTCATGTCCGCGTGGTACTTCGTCGTCTTCGAGCGGGGGAAGACGTCGACGATGATCGCCTCTCCCGCCCGAAGCGGGCCGCTCCCCCGGTCGTGGGGGTCGGCGGCGTCGGCACCGCAGGCGACGATGGTCTCGTCGAGCCCACAGCCGTGGCGGAGGAGCGTCACCTCGATCTCCTCTTTGACCCGCTCCGACGTCAGCACCTCTCCATCGTGGTGGAGCACCCCCGCTTCGACTGTCGCTCCCCGCATCAGCTCCTCGGCGGCGGCCATCGCCGCCTCGTTCGCCCGCTGCGCCTCGCGGACGTGCTCGATCTCTTCGCCGGATTTCGTCGCCCGGATGCCCGTGACGACGTCCGTGCGGTCGGCCGTCACGTCGACGCCCGTCTCGCGGAGCGCATCGGCCACGCCGAGCGGGAAGTCCGCCGGGACGGCGGCGCTCCCGACAGCGTGGTCGGCCAGGAACGTCGCGACCGTCCGGGCGCGGCCCGCGACCGACCCGTGCTCCGTGACGTTGTCGCGGTGGTCGTAGTCGACGAGGCGGGCGACCGACGTGACGCCGTCGACTTTCGTCGCGCGGCCGTATTCGAGACTCGACACGAGGAGGTGGATCCCCTCGTTCGGAACGTAGAGCGTGACGAACGAGTCCGGGGCGTCGAAGCCCGACAGGTACCGCTGGTTCGAGTCGGTCCCGTCCGCGTCGACGAGGTAGCCGTCGGCGCCGACGTCGGCGAGACAGTCGTCGAGGGCGCTGAGGTCGCGGGTCATAGCCCTCGGTTGGCGAGCGAGGGCAAAACGGTTGTCCCCTCCCCCTACTCGGTCACATGACCGGGGAACTCACCTTTCACCACGGACACCAGACAGTCGAACTCCTCACCGAGGTGGACGAGCAAGTCGTCGAGCGTCACGATGCCGACGAGGTCGTGACCGCGCATGACCGGCACGCGCCGGACGCCCTGGTCACGCATCCGCCGGGCGACGTCGGCGACGTCGACGTCGGGAGCCACGGAGAAGACGTTCGTCGAGAGGATGTCGTTGGCGATGCACTCGTCGGGGTGACGCCCCTCAGCGAGCCCCGAGACGACGAGGTCGCGGTCGGTGAGCAGGCCGGCGACGGTCCCCTTGCCGTCGACGACGACGACGCTCCCCACCCGCTCGTTCCGCATGACGTGGGCGACGTCGGTGAGGGTCGCCTCCAGGTCGACCGTGACGACGTCACGACGCGCGATGTCTCCGATGACCATACGGTGGGGTACGCGGACGGAGGATAAATCGCTAGGGACCGACGCGGCGTGAGCGCCACACGACGCCGAGTCGGTGAGACTGTCGACACGGCACCCCCGCGACTCGCCGACTCCGGTAGCCTTTCGTCGCCGCTCTTCGACGCCCGCGTATGGACGTCTCTCTCACTCCCTCGGCCGTCGCGGGCGACGCGCGTGCCCCGCCGTCGAAAAGCTACACGCACCGAGCGATCCTCGCAGCGGGCTACAGCGAGGCGGCCACCGTCGCCGACGCGCTCGTCAGCGCGGACACGCGCGCGACGATGCGGGCCGTCGAGGCGTTCGGCGGGACGGTCGACCGCACGGGCTCGACCATCGAGGTGCAGGGGTTCGACGGCCGACCCCACGTCCCGGACGACGTCATCGACTGCGCCAACTCGGGGACGACGATGCGGCTCGTCACGGGGTGTGCTGCCCTGGGAGCGGGCCTCACCGTACTGACGGGCGACGACTCCCTCCGGTCGCGGCCGCACGGCCCGCTCCTCGACGCCATCTCTCAGCTGGACGGCCGCGCGGAGAGCACGCGCGACAACGGTCAGGCGCCACTTGTCGTCGGCGGGAACGTCCAAGGGGGAGAGGTCTCCATCCCCGGTGACGTCTCCTCACAGTTCATCACTGCGCTGTTGATGGCTGGTGCCGCCACCGAGGCTGGAATCGATATCGGCCTCGAAACCGAACTCAAGTCCGCGCCGTACGTCGACATCACCGTCGAGGTGCTCGCGGACTTCGGGGTCGAGGTCGAACGAACCGAGGACGGCTTCGCCGTTCCGGGCGGGCAGTCCTATCGGCCGGAAGGCGGGACGTACCACGTCCCGGGCGACTTCTCGTCGATGTCGTATCTCCTCGCCGCGGGTGCCGTCGCCGGCGACGAGGCTGTCACCGTTCACGGTGCGCGTCCGAGCGCACAGGGCGACTCAGCCATCGTCTCCATCCTCGAACGGATGGGTGCGGACATCGACTGGGACGAGGAGGAGGGAACCATCGACGTCTCCCGCTCGTCGCTGTCGGGCGTCGAGGTGGACGTCGGCGACACGCCCGACCTCCTGCCCACCATCGCCACGCTCGGGGCGGTCGCCGACGCCGACACGCGGATAGTCAACTGCGAACACGTCCGCTACAAGGAGACCGACCGGGTGAGCGCAATGGCCGAGGAACTCGACAAGATGGGTGCCTCGGTCACGGAAGAGCACGACACCCTCACGATCCACGGCTCCGAGACGGACCTCGTCGGAGCCGACGTGGACGGCAGACACGACCACCGCATCGTGATGTCGCTGGCCGTCGCGGCGCTCGTCGCCGAGGGGACGACGACGATCAGGGGAGGAGAGCACGTCGACGTCTCCTTCCCCGGCTTCTTCGACGTCCTCGACGGGCTCGGTGCGTCAGTCGAGCGGACGTAGACGCTCGAACGGACTGGATGGTCGAACGGTCGTAGCCGCCCGAACCGGCGACGCGGCGCAAACGGCTATGTCGTCGGGTGACTAGTCATTACAGTCGGTGCAACGCAGCATGGCAACCACGGACGTCATCTCGAACAAGGGACTGGCGCGGGAGTTCGCGGAGCGCCTCTAGTCGGGGCGACTCGACGAGGCGCGCGCGATGCTCGCCGACGACTGCATCGTCCACGACCCGATGGCACCCGGCGACGGTTTCGACGTCGACGACTTCATCGCTCGCTTCGAGGGGATGCAGGAGGCGCTGACGGAGCCCGAGCACCACATCGAAGACATCGTGGCCGAGGACGATTACGTGTTCTTCCGCGGGTGGATGGCCTGCACGCACTCCGGGGAGTTCATGGGCGTCGCACCGACGAACGAGCGAATCACGGGCGAAGACCACATCGAACTGCGTTTCGAGGACGGGAAGATCGCCGAGGCGTGGGCGCAGTACGACACGCTGGGACTGCTCGTGCAGGTCGGCGTCGACGTGCCCGAGTTGGGGTAGCTCTCCCAGCCTACCGAGACAGGGGGCCGTTGAGTGGGTGGGTTCGAGAGGACGGAGAGCCCACGACACACTGGCGCGGTGAGGCCACGCCCTCCCCAGCCGATTCGCTCCTTCACTCTCTGCGTTCGTTCAGTCGCTCATCCCTCGCGTGTCGGTCGCGGACGGAGCCGCGACCGTCACGCCACTGCACCGTCTCTTCTGGGCGGGTGCGGTCGGCGCGTGAGAACGAGCGAACGGACGTGAGCGAGTGACCGCGCAGTGCCGCTGCCGGGCACCGTCCCGGCCGCACCGGTTGGGGAGGACGTGGCTGCGGTCTCACCGCGCCCTCGCCCCGTGCGACCCCGCTCTGTGCCCTCTCTCCCGTAACACCCGCCAGCACCCCTGTGTTCGAGAGCTCGTTCACGCCGAACAGGGCGCGTTCAGCGGGGCTCTCGTTCCGGAGTCTCCGACCACCGTCCCGTGCGCCCGGCCTCCGTCCGGCGGGCGATGGCGTCGACCCACCACACCTTGAGGGCCATCGCGACGACACAGGAGAGGACAGTTGCGACCGGGTTTCGCTTCCAGGCGGCCCACAGCGCGAGCAGCGTGGCCGGAACGTTGAGGAGGTTGAGGACGTTCGGATAGCGGACATCAATCGTTCCGTTCCCCTCCCCGAGCCACTCGCGCTCGGCGAGAACGATGCGGGAGAACCACGACTGGGTCGTCTCGGGAGGGGGGAAGGCGACGGGGTTGACGACAGCGAACCCCAGCGTGGCGAAGAGGAGGCGACGGTCGCGGGTGTACACCGCGTACAGGAGCGCGGGCATCGTGAGAAAGCGCGTGCCCGCGCTCCAGGGGTTGGCGTGGCGTTCCCAGAACGTGTCCTGCAGACGGCTCCGGAGGGAGGGGCTATCGGAGACCATACCGTCGTGTCACGCCCTCGTGCGAAGGCTATTCCGGTCGGATGCCCGGTCGGCACGGCGGGCACGTTCCGCACCGTTGAAATGCCCACCCATCCCACACGCAGGTAATGAACGGGAACCGATTCGGTCGTCTCTTCCAGGTGACGACCTACGGCGAGTCCCACGGGGAGGCGATGGGCGTCACCGTCTCGGGCTGTCCGGCGGGGCTGGAACTCTCCGAAGAGGACATCCAGCGCGAACTCGATAGACGAAAGCCGGGTCAGTCGATGATCACCACCTCGCGCGGCGAACCCGACGAGGTCGTCATCAACTCCGGGCTCCAGGACGGCTACACGACCGGTACTCCGATCGGCATGGTCATCCAGAACAAGGACGCCCGCTCGGGTAAGTACGAACCGTACGTGACGGCACCGCGGCCGAGCCACGGCGACTTCACCTACTCCGCGAAGTTCGGAACCAGAAACTGGGGCGGCGGCGGTCGGTCGTCGGCCAGAGAAACGGTCAACTGGGTCGCCGCGGGCGCCATCGCGGGGAAGATCCTCGACCAGCACGGCATCCAGGTGAAGGCGCACGTCAACCAGATCGGCGACATCGAAGCGCCTCCCGTCTCCTTCGAGGAGATGCTCGAACACACCGAGGAGAACGAGGTACGGTGTGCACACCCGGAGACGGCCGAGAGGATGCGCGAGCGCATCGACCAGTACCAGAAGGAGGGGGATTCGATCGGCGGCTCCATCTACTTCGAGGCGCGCGGCGTCCCGCGAGGGTTGGGCGCGCCGCGGTTCGACTCGTTCCCCGCCCGACTCGGACAGGCGATGTTCTCCATCCCCGCGACGACGAGCGTCGAGTACGGTCTGGGGAAGGAGGCCCGCGAGTGGACGGGGAGCGACAGGAACGAGGACTGGGAGTTCGACGAAAGCGAGGCGCGGAGCGCCTCGGCGAACGCGAGCGGCGACGAGCCGCAAGCGCGGGGCGACCCGGTGCCGCAAGGGAACAAACACGGCGGGCTCCAGGGCGGCATCACGACGGGCCAGCCTATCTACGGCGAGGCGACGTGGCACGCGCCGACGTCCATCCCGAAGCAACAGAAGACGGTCGACTGGGAGACCGGCGAGGAGAAGGAGATCCAGGTCGTCGGCCGGCACGACCCGGTCCTGCCGCCGCGGGCCGTGCCCGTGGTCGAGGCGATGCTGTCGCTCACCATCCTCGACTTCATGCTTCTGGGTGGGAGAATCAACCCCGACCGCTTGGACGGAGAGGCCGGCGAGTACGACACGGAGTACCACCCCTCGTCGCCCGACAACGAGTAACTCGTCGGACGACCCGCTCGTCGGTCCCACCGAGCGAGAGGGGCAACCAGGCCCCTCACATCGACCGTCAGCGACGGGGACTCGACCTCCCTCGATGCTCGCGAGAAATCGCCCGGATGCCGCTCCGGCCGCCTTCACGCTTCGAAAATAATAGTACTGGGCGCGATGCTGCGCTCCTCCCACGAATCGAACCATACGATATTAGGTCTATCATCATCTTTCCTTGTCAATCCATAGCAAAGTCTTTAATCGGTACCTCGCCAAGTTTGTCGATAGGGCCCACGGGGCCGTGACCACAATATGACTGACGACGAACTCATCTGGCGAATCGCAGGGGGATCCGGAGACGGGATCGCCTCGACGAGCCAGAACTTCGCGAAGGCGCTGATGCGCTCGGGGCTGCACGTATTCACACACCGACACTATCCGTCGCGCATCCGTGGCGGTCACACGTACACGGAGATCCGCGCCTCGGCCGACGAGGCCGAGTCGCGCGGCGACGGCTACAACTTCCTCCTGACGCTGGGGGACTCGTTCGCCCGCAACCCGTCGGAGAACGCGTACTACGGCGACGAGGAGCAGAAGCCGCTGTACGAGAACCTCGACGAACTCCGCGAGGGCGGGGTCATCGTCATCGACTCGGGACTCGTCGACACCGAGGCCGTCGAGGACTTCGACGAGCGGGTCGAGGAGAACGACTGGCACGTCTACGAGTTCGACCTGCGCTCGCTCGCGCGTGAACACGGGCGCGAGGTCATGCGCAACACCGCCGGCGTCGGCGTGACGTGTGCGCTGGCCGGGATCGACCGCGACTGGATCATCGAACTCATGACGGAGGCCATGCCGGAGAAGATTCTCGAGCCGAACCTCGAGATCCTCGACGAGGCCTACGAGATGGCGATGGACGTCGAGCACACCCACGACGTCCAGGTTCCCGAGGGCGAACACGACGAGGAGCAGGTTCTCCTCTCGGGGTCGGACGCTATCGCCTACGGCGCTATCGACGAGGGCTGTCGCTTCATCGCGGGCTACCCGATGACGCCGTGGACCGAGGTGTTTACCATCATGTCGCAGAACCTGCCCGAACTCGGCGGCATCTCCGAGCAGGTCGAAGACGAGATCGCCGCGGCCGCGCTCGCACTCGGTGCCTCCCACGCCGGTGTCAAGGCCATGTCCGGTTCCTCGGGCGGCGGGTTCGCCCTGATGTCCGAACCGCTCGGCCTCGCCGAGATGACGGAGACGCCGGTCGTCTTCGTCGAGGCGATGCGCGCCGGTCCCTCGACGGGGATGCCGACGAAACCCGAGCAGGGCGACCTCGAACACGTCCTCTACACGTCGCAGGGCGACTCCAATCGTGTCGTGTTCGCCCCGTCGACGGTGTCGGAGGCGTACACGCAGGCACGGCAGGCGTTCAAACTCGCTTACGAGTACCAGATCCCCTCCATCGTCATCTACGACCAGAAGCTCGGCGGCGAACTGGTGAACGTGCCCGCGAGCCACTTCGACGAGGAACCCAACGCGGATCTCGGGTCGACGCTCACCGAGGCGGAGATCGCGGAGGCACCTCACGACGACTCGGGCAAGTTCAATCGCTTCCAGTACGACGCGGAGAAGGGAATCAGCCCGCGCTCTGTCCCCGGTCAGAAGGGCGGTCGCTTCCTCGCGACGGGGAACGAACACATGCCCGCCGGCCACATCAGCGAGGACCCCGAGAACCGGGTCTTCCAGATGGACCGCCGGATGGAGCGCGTCGAGAACATCCGGACGGACCTCGACGGGATGGAGACGAGCCACCAGACGTCGCACGGTCCCGAGGAAGCCGAGTACGGCATCCTCACCTGGGGATCCAACCAGGGGACCGTCTTCGAGGCGATCGACCGCCTCAACGACGACGACCACTCGGTGAAGGCCCTCTCGGTGTCGGACATGATGCCCTACCCGGTCGAAGAGGTCGAAGCGTTCATCGAGAGCGTCGACGAGGTCCTCGTCGTCGAGATGAACGCCTCGGCGCAGTTCCGCGGCCTCACGCAGAAGGAGCTGGGTCGGTACGGCGAGAAGCTCTCGTCGCTCCTCAAGTACAACGGCAACCCGTTCGAACCCGCCGAGATCGTCGAGGGGTTCGTGACCAGCATCGTCGAGAACGACACGCTTCCGGGGACCGAGACGAAGTTCGTCCCCGCCGCAGGTGATTAAACATGAGTGCATTCAGCGCAATCGGTGAGGAGACGGAGAAAGACCAGAACGAGTTCACGCCCGGACTCGAACCCCAGCCCACCTGGTGTCCCGGCTGTGGCGACTTCGGCGTCCTGAAGGCGCTGAAGGGTGCGTCCGCGGAGCTGGGTCTGAGCCCCGACGAGATGCTCCTCTGTACGGGCATCGGCTGTTCGGGCAAGCTCAACAGCTACTTCGAGAGCTACGGCTTCCACACCATCCACGGCCGCTCGCTGCCGATCGCCCGCGCCGCCAAGCTCGCCAACCCCGGCCTGACCGTCGTCGCCGCGGGTGGCGACGGCGACGGCTACGGCATCGGCGGGAACCACTTCATGCACTCGGCCCGTGAGAACCACGACATGACGTACATCGTGTTCAACAACGAGATCTTCGGGCTGACGAAGGGGCAGACCTCGCCCACCTCTCCCAAAGGGCACAAGTCGAAGACGCAGCCCCACGGCTCCGCGAAGGAGCCGCTCCGGCCGCTGTCGCTGTCGCTCACGTCCGGTGCGTCGTACATCGCCCGGACCGCTGCCGTGAATCCGAACCAGGCGAAGGAGATAATCGTGGAGGCCATCGAACACGACGGCTTCTCGCACGTCGACTTCCTCACCCAGTGTCCGACCTGGAACAAGGACGCCCGGCAGTACGTCCCGTACATCGATATCCAGGACTCCGACGACTACGACTTCGACAACACCGACCGGCGCGAGGCGTCGGAGATGATGGCCGAGACCGAGGATGCCCTCCACGAGGGGACCGTCCTCACCGGTCGGTACTACGTCGACTCCGAGCGCCCCTCCTACGGTCAGGAGAAGCGCGCCATCGGCGAGATGCCCGAGGAACCCCTCGCGGAGCGGTACTTCGACGACGACTACGAGTGGGAGCGTTCCTACGACCTGTTCCTCGACAAGCACCGCTGAGGTCACGTCGCGGTCCCACGCCGGTTTTCCCTTTCTTTCTTTGTGCCGCGGTCTGAACCGTCGAGTCACCCGTCCACCGCCGGCCGTCCGACTGGTGTGAGAGTCGTTTACCGATTCGCAACATATTTTTCTAACGGAGCAAAAATTCACGGCATGGACGTCACTTCCACGGAGGGGCGAATTCTGCGGGCGCTCGAGGAGGATGCACAAGCATCCTATGCCGACATCGCCGAGCGGGCGGAGGTCTCGAAACCGACGGTTCGCAAGTACATCAAGAAACTCGAAGACGACGGGGTCATCGTGGGCTACTCGGCCGACATCGACCCGAAGAAGCTCTCGGGCCAGTCGATCGCCATGGTGGGGATCGACGTCGCCTCCGAACGCTACGTCGAGGCGACGCGGGCGCTGAAGTCCCTCGACGCGGTCGAATCGCTGTACACCTCCTCGGGCGACCACATGCTAATGGCTGAGGTCCGCGCCGCCGCCGGCAACGCGCTCGGAGACATCATCGCCGAGGAAATCC
>JBEPYA010000134.1:0-3343 GCA_041641615.1 Salinigranum sp.
CGATCTCACCTCGTCTAGCTCACGCGCGCGTGTGATGAGGTCGTTCACGGTGGCCGTGTCCGCCGTGTCGACGATGAGGACGACGTCCTGTTCTCCCGACACCTGCCAGACGAAGTCGACGTCGTCCCACTCGGCCATCCGCTTCGAGACTTCGCTCGTGTTCACGTCTACCGCCACGGAGACTTCGACCATCGCCTTGATGTTGCCCGTGCGGGTGGCGACGGTGAACCGCTCGATGACGCCGTCGTTCGTCATTCTGTCGACGCGGTTTCTCACTGTACCCTCCGACGTCCCGACGCGGTCGGCGATCTCCGTGTAGGGTGTCCGTGCGTCCCGTCGGAGGATCGAGAGGATCTCGTGGTCGAGGTCGTCCATGGGGGGAGTAAGTACGTGTTACCCCTTACGGATTACGAATTTCGTAACTCGGCTTCGAAAGCAAGGCTTATTACCCTCTCCTCCATGTGATTCTCGTAATGTCGGACGCCTACCTGGCACTGGAGGACGGTCGCGTCTTCGAGGCGCGTGGCCGTGTTCCGGGGCGCACACGTGGCGAGCTAGTGTTCACGACCGCATACACCGGTTACGAGGAGAGCTTGACGGACCCCTCGTACGAGGAGCAGGTCCTCACGTTCTCGTACCCGCTCATCGGCAACTACGGCGTCCGAACCGAGCGGTTCGAGTCCGATCGGGTCCACCCCCGCGCCGCCATCGCGCGCGAGTTCACCGAGGACGTCGTCGAGTGGCTCGACTCCGAGTCGGTGCCGGCCATCGACCATCTCGACACGCGAGAGGTCGTCACCAGCGTCCGCGACCAGGGCGCGATGAAGTGTGGCATCGCCGTCGGCGACGACGCCACGCCCGAGGACGCGCGGGAGGAGCTGAAGCAGTGCAAGGGGATGTCCGAGCACGTCGACATCGGCAAGCAGGTCAGCACGCCCGAGCCGGAGTTCTTCGCGGGTGACGACGGCGGCTCCGACGCGACGGTCGCCCTCGTCGACTGCGGCGCGAAGGGCTCTATCACGTCGTCGCTCGTCGCCCGCGGCGCGGACGTCCACCTGCTCCCGTACGACGCCTCCGTGGACATGGTTGAAGAAACCGGTGCGGACGTCCTGTTCATCTCGAACGGCCCGGGCGACCCGGAGAACTTCGAGCAGACAGAGGCGCTCGTCGAAGCGTTCGTCGGCGAACTGCCCATCGCCGGTATCTGTCTCGGCCAGCAGGTCGTCGCCAACGCCTTCGGCGGCTCTACGGAAAAGATGACGTTCGGACACCGCGGCGTCAATCAGCCCGTGCTCGATCTCGACAGCGAGCAGGTCGTCATGACCACGCAGAACCACGGCTACACCGTCGCCGACCCCGGCGAACTGGACGTGACGCAGGTGAACGTCAACGACGACACCGCCGAGGGCCTCGAGCACGAGGAGCTGAACGTCCTGACCCGGCAGTACCACCCCGAAGCCAATCCCGGCCCGCACGACTCGCTCGGCTTCTTCGACGACGTGCTCGGGATGGCCAGCGGCAAGGAAGCCCCGCTCGCGGACTGACTCCCCGCCTCTCCTTTTTGTCCCCTGCACTGTCGTCCACTCGCGACGAGCGACGGTCGGCGCGTCGCGTGAAGACAGACATCGACACTCCTGTGCAGACCCGTCCACCAGCGGCCTCTCCTGTTCCGTGGCACCACCCCGCACATTGATGTGAAAACGGCGCGTCTTCGGCCACGCTCGCTATGCACGTCGAATTCGAACACCTGACCGTCGAGAAGGAGGGGAACGTCGCCCACGTCACCCTCGACCGCACCGAACGGTTGAACGCCTTCCACTACGACGGCGTCAGAGACCTCGACGCCGTCTCGCAGTTGCTCGCCGACGACGAGGACCTCCGTCTCGTGACCATCCAAGGGGCCGGTCGGGCGTTCTGTACCGGCATCGACCTGAAGGACCTCTCGGCCGACGAGATCGACATGAGCTACCACCCGCCGTGGGAGCGCGCCCTCCGCCGCTTCGAGACGATGGAGCCGCTCGTGCTCTGTCTCATCCACGGCTACGCGCTCGGTGGGGGGCTCCAGCTGGCGCTCGCCAGCGACATCCGCGTCAGCACCCACTCGGCCGAGATGGGCCTCCCGGCCATCAACGAGAGCATCATCCCGGGACTCGGCACGTTCCGACTCCCCCGCTACATCGGTCTCGGGCGGGCGAAGAAGATGGTCATCCTCGGCAACAACGTCGACGGCGACGAGGCGGAGCGAATCGGCCTGGTCGACCACCTCGTCGACGAGGAGACGATGCACGAGGAGTTCGAAGAGCTCACAGAGCGGTACATGCGAGTCAATTCCCAGGGAGCACGGCTCTCGAAACAGGCGATGCTGACCTGTTTCGACCAGGACTTCGAGGCGTTCCTCGACCGCTACCTCGACCTCCAGACGGAGGCGATGACCGGCGAGGACTTCGTCGAGGCGACGACCGCCTACCGCGAGGACCGAGCACCCGAGTGGCAGTGATGCGAGGGACGACTCGCCCCGACCCCGAGCGAGCGCCGACGGTCGAGGGGATCTCGCAGTCGGACCTCACGGTCGAGACGTACCGGGTGGTCGCGCCCGACGGCACCGTCGACGAGGCGGAGGTTCCCGCGTTCACGGACGACCAGTTCCGCGAACTCTACCGGTGGCTGCTCCTCCAGCGGACGTTCGACGACCGCATGACGAAGCTCCAGCGCCGCGGCCAGCTCGGAACCTACGCGTCGGGCCGCGGACAGGAGGCTAGCATCGTCGGGAGTGGATTCGCCCTCGACGACGGCGACTGGATCTTCCCCTACGGCCGGGAAGCGGGCGCGCTCCTCTTGCACGGGCTGTCGATGCGTGACCTCGTCATGTACTGGCGGGGCATCGAGGACGCCTCGCGCATGGAGGGAGCCAACGTCTTCGGCGTCGCCATCGCCATCGGCTCGCACGTCCCCCTCGCGACGGGCAAGGCCTGGGGCATGCAACTGGACGACGAGGACACGGTCGCGTTCGCCAACCTCGGCGACGGGGCCACCTCCACGGGCGCGTTCCACGAGGGGCTCAACCTCGCCGGTGTGCTGTCGGTTCCCGCGGTGTTCTTCTGTCAGAACAACCAGTACGCCATCTCCCTGCCGTTCGAAGAGCAGACCGGGGCCGACACCGTCGCGCAGAAGGCGCTCGCGTACGGTGTCGACGGCATCCGGGTCGACGGGAACGACGTCCTCGCCGTCTACAACGCGGTGGCGACCGCACGCCGGCGGGCGCTCGAGGGCCGGCCGACGCTCGTCGAGGCGGTGCAGTACCGCCGGGCGGCTCACACCACGAGCGACGACCCCTCTCGCTATC
>JBEPYA010000134.1:3353-10805 GCA_041641615.1 Salinigranum sp.
GACGCTCGCCGCCGCTCACCTGGTCTTCGCCGGCATCCCCGAGCGCTTCCCCGGCATCACCTCGGTCCTGTGCCACACCGGTGGCGCGGTGCCCTTCCTCGCCGAGCGAGGGCTGCTCGCCGACGTCGACGAGGAGCGGGTTCAAGCGGAGGTAGACAGCCTGTTCGACGAGGCCGTCGCCGCCGCCGACGACTATCCGTATCGCGACCTCGAAGAGATCTTCGTCCACCTCTACGAGGAGCCGACACCCGAGTTGGAGCGCCAGCTCGCGTGGTACCGCGACTTCCTCGACACCCATCCCGAGATGGCCGAGTACATCCACCAGCGGGAGCGCGGATGATGAAGGCGACCATCGTCGAGGCGGTAAACGACGCGCTCCACGCGGAGATGGCTCGTGACGACCGGACGCTCGTCTTCGGCGAGGACGTCGCGCGGTCGGGCGGCGTCTTCCGCGCCACGGACGGCCTCCGCGACGCCTTCGGCGAGAGACGCGTCCGGGACATGCCGCTCTCCGAAATCGCCATCGTCGGGGCCGCCGTCGGTCTCGCGACCCACGGCTACCGCCCCGTCGCCGAGATACAGTTCTCCGGGTTCCTCCCGCCGGCGTTCGACCAGCTGGTCTCGAACGCCAGTCGCATCCGCTGGCGGACACGCGGGCGGCTCACGGCCCCGATGGTCGTCCGGACGCCGTACGGTGCGGGCGTCCGGGCGCTCGAACACCACTCCGAGAGCCTCGAAGCCGCCTACGCGCACGTCCCCGGACTGAAGGTGGCCGTCCCCTCGACGCCCCACGACGCGAAGGGCATGCTCGCCGCCGCCGTTCGCGACCCCGACCCGGTTCTGTTCTTGGAACCGAAGCGCGTCTACCGCTCGTTCCGCGAGGAGATTCCCGACGAGGCATACACCGTTCCGCTCGGTGAAGCCGCAGTTCGAAGGGAGGGCTCGGACGTGACCGTCGTCTCGTGGGGGGCGATGATGCATCCGACGCTGACGGCCGTCGACGCACTCGACGTGAGCGCCGAGGTGGTCGACCTCCGCTCGATCTCGCCGTTCGACCGCGAGACGGTCGTCGAGTCGGTGAAGAAGACCGGCCGCTGCGTCGTCGTCCACGAAGCGGCGAAGTCGGGCGGGTTCGGTGCCGAGGTGGCCGCGACGGTCGCGGAGGAGGCGCTCATCTACCTCGAAGCTCCCCTGCGGCGGGTCACTGGCTTCGACACGCCGGTTCCCCTCCTCGCGATGGAGGACTACTACCTCCCGCACCCGCCGCGTATCGCGGCCGCCATCGAGGAGACGGTCGAGTTCTGAGTGGGAGGTGAAGAAGCGAGTCACTCGAGCCGCGTCTCGTCGGTCAGATCCGCCGCGAGCACGAAGTCGGGGTCGTCAGCGACGGTGACCCGTGACGCGGCGACGTCGCTGACGTGGCGGGCCGTCTCGGGGATCAGAACGCGGGTGCGGTCTGCGTCTCGCTTCCCGGCGTCCCGCGCAATCGCGCGCACGAGCGCCTCGCACGCCGCCGTGTCGTCCCACGCAGCGACGCCGTACTCGGCCAGTCGTTCTCTCCCCTCGCCGTCGTCGCCCGGGACGTCCGTCTCTCGCGTCCGGAACGCCACGCCGCGCGTTCCCTCACGAGAGACCACGAACAGACCGTCCTCTGCCGCCGCCTCCCGGAGCGTCTCGCGAGTGAGTTCGCATAGCGCCCACGACTCGGCCGTCGAGAGCGCGAGACCGCCCAGGTGCGTCCGCGCGTCGCTGTCGGTCCAGAAGCGCCACGCCGCCGCGGGGTCGGTACTCACCTCGAATCCGGACGCGGACTCGGAGTCGAGGTCGGGTTCGATCGTCTCGTCGGGCGTCGGATGTGCCCAGCGGAACTCCGTGACCGCCTCGAACCCGTTCGCGTGGGCGTGTCCGAGGCCCATCACGTTCCACGAGAACACCATCCCGCGGGTGACGGTCGCCCCGCGCTCGCGCGCCCACGCTTGCGCCGCGCGGCTGAGCTTCGACCCGACCGCTCTTCCTCGGACGTCGGCCGCGACGCGCAGTCCTTGACTCCACGCCTCGTCCTCGGAGAGCAAGAGGGCCTGGGTCAGGCCGACGACGCGGTCGTCGACTTCGGCGACGAACGTCCGCTGGTCGGGGCCGTCGGTCCGCACCCACTCGGCGAACACTCGCGGGATGTAGTCGTCCACTTCTCGGCCGGCCCAGGTGTCGCGCGTGAACGACCGGACGTCCGCCGCATCGCTCGCTCGCGCCTGCCTGACGGTTACCGACGTCATCGACTCGCGCTCCACGGTCGTCGCTCACCTGCCCGATTGCGGTCGCACGTCGCGCAGTCGTCCGGTCGAGAGCCACGAGAACCAGAGCTACTCATGCACGTTGATGAGCCGCGAACGGGCTTATACGATTTCCCGTCGGTGAGCGTTCCAGCCGACGCGGTCACGACTCGCCCGCGTCCTCGCGCTCGGTCGCCTCGTTCAGCAGTCGCCGACAGCTCGACCGCGAGTACGTCACGCCGAACCGTTCTTCGACGTACCGGCGGACGAGGTCGGCGGTCCACACCGTCTCGTCGAGACCGGCCGCCGTGGGTGGGTCACCGAGCGTGGCGTACAGCGCGTCTTGCTGTCCCGGCGTGAGCTTCCGTGGTCGACCGGGGCGCTCGTCGTCGTAGACCGCTGCCTCGATGGGCCGATCGTCGAACCGGGTGAGCCAGTTGTAGATGGTCCGCCGCTGGACGCCGTACCACGCGGCGAGTTCGGTCTGCGTCACGCCGTGTTTGTAGGCGATGGCGGTGATGAGCCGCTGGGTGGGTTTCTTCCCCTCGACGCGCTCGAGCGCCCGCTGGAGGTCGGAAACGGAGACGTCTTCGAGGTGGCCCATGTTCCCTCTGGCCGGTGCGAGCAAAAAGTTCTGCCGTCTACCCGCTCACTCCCAGGGGACCGACCGCTCCTGGAGTTCGCCGACGAGGTCCTCGCCCATGGCCTCCTTCGGGTTGTCGTGGTTTTCGAGCGCCCACATCAGCTTCACCTTCGCCGTCCCGGGGAGGGTGTCGCCGCACTCGACGACGCCGGCGTCGAGGAGGTCGCGACCGGTGTCGTAGACGCGGTCGCAGACCCGTCCTTCGAGACACTGGCTCGTCATCGCGACGACGGTACCGTCGTCGACTAACGCTCCCAGCGTGGAGATGAGGTCAGTGTGGACGTGGCCGAGGCCCGTCCCCTCGAGGACGAGGCCGTCGAGGTCCGACTTCGAGAGGAAGTCGGCGTATCGGTCGAGATCCATCCCCGGCGTGAACTTCAGCAGGTCGACGCGTTCGTTCAACTCCTCTGCGAGTGAGAGCTCCCCCTCGCCGCGGGGGGTGTACGACCGCCGCCACTCGATCTCCTCGGTCTCGTAGTCGATTTCGCCGAGGGGCTCCGCGCCGACGGTCTCGAAAGCGTCGCGCCGCGAGGTGTGGTTCTTCCGCACCCTGGTGCCGAGATGCAGCGCACACGTCGTGTCGGACTGGGTGGCGTGCATGCAGACGAGCACCTCCGCGCAGTCGCTCTTGGCCGCCTCCACCGCACAGACCGCGTTCATCACGTTGTCCGAGGAGGGCCTGTCGGCGGAGCGTTGGCTCCCCGTGAAGACGATCGGCACAGGAGTATCGAGCATCAGCGCCATCGCGGCCGCCGAGAACTGCATCGTGTCCGTGCCGTGCATCACGACGACGCCGTCCGCGCCGGCTTCGATCTCGTCGCGGATGGCTCGCGCCAGCTGCTGCCAGATGCTCGGCTCCATGTTCTCCGAGAGAATGTTCGCGACGACGCGTCCGCGGTAGTTCGCTCGGCCCGCCAGATCGGGGACGGCCCGAAGGACGTCCTCGGCGTCGAACTGTGCCGTCACCGCGCCGGTCCGGTAGTCGACCGTGGACGCGATGGTTCCCCCCGTGGAGATGAGCGACACGGTCGGGAGATCCTCGTCGAACTCGATCTCGGAGGTGGAGTCGCCGTCCTGTGCGCTCTCGATGTCGTGAACGCCGCGTTCGATTATCTCGACGTCCGCCTCCTCGCGGTCGATACCGACGTTGTACCCGCCGTCGAGCTTGACGACGAGATGCTCGCTCGTCGAGGAGGGCAGGAGGACGCCCTCGTTCGTGGTGTCCGCGCGCGTGACGCGGACGCGGTCTCCCGGGTTCATACGCCGGGGTTTCGCGGCGGCGGACTTGAATCCCGTCGTTCCGGTCGGCGGCAGACTCGCGTGTCCTCCCCACCTCGACGTGACGAGCCTGTGGGCGTGTCACCTACGACTGTTCGGGTTCGCGTTCCCGGTCGCGACCTCGTACGGGAGCATCATCTCCTGGTCCTCGTGTTCGAGGATGTGGCAGTGCCAGACGTACCGCCCGGCGAAGTTACCAAACTGTGTGATGATTGCCACCGCTTCGTCGGGGTCGATCCGAACGGTGTCTTTGTCGCCCGCGTAGTTCTCCGGAATCGGTTTCGTGGCACTCAGGTAGTCCTCCACGGATGGACTCGTCCCCGTCTCGCGGGCCGATTTGAACGCTTCAGCGTCGAAATCCCGGATTTCGTGGACCTGGAATTCGACGAGATGCAGGTGGATCGGATGGGTATCTCCGGTCGTGTTCGCGAGCCACCAGATCTCCGTCGTCCCGAGTTGCGGTCTCACGACCGCGTCCTCGTCGTCCCACAGCGAGTTGTTGAGGAAGTGGGTGTCGAGGCCGTCGTGTTCACCCGTATCCAGCGTGTGGTATCGCGTTTGCCGCGCTGCCTGGGCGCGGAACTCTGGACCAGCCGGGAGATCGAGCGTCGCCGGGTCGGGGCTCGTGTCCGCTTCGGTTACCGTCGTCCCGACTCTGAACTCCATGATCTCTGGGAGTCCAGGGAAATCCGCGGTATCCACCGAGCCGCTGTTCTCCCCGGCGTAGGGCATCTCGGCGTAGTTTTTGAGCGTGAACGTCTCGCCCTCGTGTCCCGAGAAGTCGACGACGACGTCACCTCGCTCGGCCGGCGCGAGGACGAGATACTCGAGAGAGTCGTTCGGGATGGTGACCGTGTTCGGTAAGAACCCCAGGTCGACGCCGATCTGGTGGACGGGCAGCACCCCGTCGTCGGTGTTTCGCTCCAGCCTGAGACTGAACGTCCGCCCGTTCGAGCCGTTCAGGAACCGGAACCGGTACTTTCGGGGTTCGACGTCGAGGTAGGGCCACACCGTTCCGTTGACGACGGACGTGTCTCCTGCGAACTCGGGCGCGAACGTCTCCGGGTAGTACAGATCACCCGATCCGTCGCCTTTGAACGTCCGGTCCTGGATGAGGACCGGCACCTCGTACTTGCCGCTCGGGAGGTTCAACTCCTCCTCTTGGTCGTCCCGGATGAGATAGAACCCGGCGAGGCCAGCGTACACGTTCAGCCGCGTGATGCCGAGCGCGTGGTCGTGGTACCAGAGAGTCGCCGCAGGCTGGCGGTTCGGGTAGTCGTACACGGCCTTCTCCCAGAACGGACCCTTCACTGCACCCCCCGGCGACTCCCACGCCTCGGGATAGCCGTCGCTCTCCGGTTCGACGTGCAGACCGTGTGCGTGGGTCACGGTCCTGATCTCGGGGAACTGTGCGGGTTCCTCACCGGACGGCCAGTCGTAGTCTTCAGCCGTCGTTCCGTGTACCCGGTCGTCCACCTCGAGGAGGTGGCCGTCGACGGTTGCCAACGGCGAGTTGTCGAACCGAACCTCGATCGATTCGTTCCTCCGGACTTCGATTGTCTTCCCCGGGTACAGCCCGTCGTACCCCCATAGCCTCGTCTCGGGCAGGTCGCTGTGCAACTTCTGGGAGAACTGTTCCAGCGGTATCTCGTAGTAGTCACCGCCGTCTCCCGTTCCGTCGGGGTCGCGCACCGCCGGTATCGGAAGCGGGTCGACGTACTTCGCCAACGTCGGTGAACTCGCCGCCGCTCGCCGTGCCCCCATCGGTAGCATCGACGCCACTCCCAATGCACCGCCCGCTTTCAGCACCGCCCGTCGCGTCGGTCCTCTCACTGTCCCCCTCCCCTGTCGATTGTTGCCATCTAACATGGCAAACCATCAATGCGTTCACAATAAATAATTGTTACGTTACTCACGTCACTACATTGCACAACTCTTACCAGATTCCTGGCTCCGTTTCCGTCGCACTGAGTGGCACAGACTCCCTGAACGGTCCGTTTTCTGTTCCAAACGACGTAATCTCTCTCGACCGTAACAGTGTTCAGTAGACACAACCGTCCGAATCGACCGTGGTCACAAGAGCCATACCCCGAGCGCTCCCACACACAGCTATGCAACGGAGCGACGAGTCCGAACGGTCCGTCGACGACCTACTCGCCGACGTCGATCGACTCACTGGCGACGACACCGAATCCGCGTCCACGCCCGAGTCCCAGTCGGCCACGTCGCCCGAGACCTCGTCGCAGTCGGGCTCGAAGGCACGGTCGGCCCGCGCGCGACTCGGGGGCCTCTTCTCGCTCCGCGTGTTCCTCCTCGCACTCGCGCTCTCCGTCGTCGCCGTCGTCGTCGGCGGCTTCGTCCCCCTCGTCGGCTTCGTCGGTCGCCTCGTCGGCCTGTTCGTCGTCGCCTTCGCCATCGGCGTCGTGGGGAGCACGCGCCACTACGCCGAGGTCGGCCTCGCGGCCGCGCTCGCCTCCGGAATGGGCTTCGTCGTCGGCACGCTCACTTCGGCGTTCTTCCCCTTCGCCGTCCGTCTGCTCTCGGAGTACGGCGTCGCCATCGCGGGTGTCGGTGCCGGCGTCGGTGCGCTCGCGGCGCTCGTCGGCCACTACTTCGGGCGGGACCTCCGCGACGGCTTCGCGCGCGAGCTGTAACAATCAACGCCGCTCACTCCGCGAGATGCCACTCGTCGCCACGCTCTTCGACGAGACCGCGCTCGGCCAGCGCTTCGAGCGTGCGCTCGACTGCCGTCGCCGGCGCGTCAACCTCCCGCGCGACGGCCTCTACGGTCTGCTCGCCGGTGGCGACGGCCGCGACCACTTCGGCGTAGAATCGCGAGTCCGAGTCCGCTCCGATGCGCTCGTTGAGCCGGTCGAGGACGTCGGTGAGGCGACCGTGGACGTACCGCTGGGCGAGCGAGAGCTCGTTCTCGAGGTCTTCGAGCGTCGCGAGTTCGCGCGCGAGGGTGCCGAGTGAGTCGTCGGATTCGCTCGGCACGTCGATGGAGATGTGTGGGCAGCGCCCGGACATGTCGAGACTGGGGCTCGCCGGGTAGGCGCTCTTGGCGCCGAAGCCGTACCGGGAGACGTTCACCTCGAGGCGGATGTCCCGCGAGATGTTGAAGTACTTCCGGCGCTGGTCGTCCGTCCGCGACTCGATGAGGCCGGCCTCCTCCAGCTTTCGGAGGTGGTCGATGACCGCCTTGGGCGAGACTCCGAGGTACTCACTGATCTCCGTCACGTAACAGGGTTTGTGGGCGAG
>JBEPYA010000135.1:0-10788 GCA_041641615.1 Salinigranum sp.
GCTCATCTACGAGCGCGACGTCCGCGGTGTCCTCCCCGCGGACAACGAGGCGGTCGTCTCGGAGCCCGAACCGGGGGCGGTGTCGGTGTCGGCTTCCGAGAACGAGGCGGAGCCCGTGTGGCGCGTCGAGGGGCGCGCCCGCGGCATCCCCTTCCACCGCGTGGACGCGCGCGACGTCAAGGCGGTGACGTACTCGGAGATGCGGCTCGAACCGAGCGCCGAGGGGTGGGAGGCGTACGTCGTCTTCGACGTGTGAGAGGCGGCTGCTGTCGCGGTGACCGCCCCGACCGCACGGAGCCATGCGGTCGATGCCGGACCGACTGTCAGCGGTCCTCTGTGGCGGGCACGTTCGTGATTTCTCCCACCGACCGAGAACGGGCCGTGTCCCTTAGGTCGGTCGAGTACTCAGATGTGAGTAATGAATGCTCCTCGAACGCGGTTCGTCGCGACGGTGACAACACTGCTCACCCTCGTCGTCTCCGCGACACTCGCTGCACCGGTGCGCGCACACGTCCAGTACGTCACGCCCGGCGGCGAAGAGATGGACCCGCTCGGCTTCCTGGTCTCGACGCTCGTGGAGCCGGTGAACGCGGCGCTGCTCGCCGGTGGGTCGGTCGCTGGAGCGGTCGCGCTCCTCGCGTACCTCCGCGTTCGACCCGTCCGTCACGACGTGCTCCGCCTGCGTGTACTCCTCGCGGGCTACCGCGACCTGCTGCCCTGGCTGCTCCGACTCAGCGTCGGCCTCCCGCTCGTCGGCGCCGGCTTCGCGGGCTACCTGTTCACGCCGGTGTTCGCTCCGGCGTCGCCCACGCTGGTCCGGCTGTTCGGCGTCACCGTCGGGTTCCTCCTGCTGTTCGGCTTCGGCACCCGACTGGTGGCGGCGTTCGGGCTCCTCGTGTACCTCGCCGCGCTGGCCGTCTCGCCCGACCTGCTGCTCGCGTTCGAGTACGTCCCGGGCTTCCTCGCCATCGCGCTCGTCGGCGGCGGCCGGCCGAGCGCCGACCAGGTCATCGCGCGTCTGGCCGACGACGACCGGACGCTGTACTCGCGGATCGACCCGTTTTACCGGCGGGTGGCCGTCCCGTTCGTCGAGCGCGTCGACGGCTACCGGGAGTACGTCCCGCTCGTCCTCCGTGCGGGGATGGGCGTGGCGTTCATCTACCTCGGCGTGGTTCAGAAGCTCGCGAACCCCGGCGACTCGCTGGCGGTGGTCGCCAAGTACGATCTGACGGCAGTGGTACCGGTCGACCCCGCGCTGTGGGTCGTCGGTGCCGGCCTCGTCGAGGCCGCGGTGGGCGTCGCGTTGCTCGCCGGCGTCTTCACGCGACTCTTTTCGGGCGTCGCATTCGTGCTCCTGACGACGACGCTCTTCGGGCTCCCCGACGACCCCGCCCTCGCGCACATCTCCGTGTTCGGCCTCGTAAGCGCCCTCTTGGTCACGGGAGCGGGCCCGTTCTCGTTCGACGCGTGGGCCGCGCGCGAGGTGCCCGACGCGGTCCCCGACCCGCTGGAGGAGTCCCCGAGCGCCGCCGACTGAGACCGGAACGGGGACCGACTGGTGTGCGGAGGGCGCGCGGACGGAACGCTTTCCACCGAACGCGTCGAGAGGCTAGCTATGACCACGCGCCAGTTCGGCGAAATCACGCTCGAACAGGTCGACGAGTACGTCTGGGAACTGAAGAGAGACGGGGAGATGAACGTGCCCGCACGGGTGTTCGCCAGCGAGGAACTCCTCGAACAGATCGGCGACGACAAGACCCTCCAGCAGCTCAGAAACGCGACGCACCTCCCCGGCATCGCGAACTACGCGGTCTGTATGCCCGACGGACACCAGGGGTACGGCTTTCCGGTGGGCGGCGTCGGTGCGACGGACGTCGAGACGGGCTGTATCTCGCCCGGTTCGGTCGGCTACGACATCAACTGCGGCGTTCGCATGGTGCGGACGAACCTCTCCTACGAGGACGTCCAGGGGAGAGAACAGGAACTCGTCGACGCCCTGTTCGAGGCGGTTCCCTCCGGTCTGGGCGGCGGCGGGGTCGTCGAGACGTCGAAGGAGGAGGTCGAACAGATCCTCGAACGCGGCGTCGACTGGGCGCTGGAGAAGGGATACGCCGTCCGGGAGGACCTGACCCACTGCGAGGACGAGGGGTTCAGGCCCGAGGCCGACGCGTCAGCGGTGTCCCAGAAGGCCAAGGACAGAGGGAAGAACCAGGTCGGCTCGCTCGGGTCGGGCAACCACTTCCTCGAGGTGCAGCGCGTCACCGACGTCTTCCGGGAGGACGTGGCCGACGCCTACGGACTAGAGGAGGACCAGGTCGTCGTCCTCATCCACTGCGGCTCCCGGGGACTGGGCCACCAGACCTGTACGGACTACCTCCGGCGCATCGAGAGAGAACACGCGGACCTCCTCGACGAGCTGCCGGACAAGGAACTCGCCGCCGCGCCCGCCGGGTCGGACCTCGCCGACGAGTACTACCGCGCGATGTGTGCCTGCATCAACTTCGCGTGGGTGAACCGCCAGCTCATCACCCACCGCACCCGCGAGGTGTTCGCCGACGTCTTCGGGACCGGGTGGGAGGACCTCGGGATGGAGCTGCTGTACGACGTCGCACACAACATCGCGAAGAAGGAAGTCCACGAAGTCGCCGTCGACTCCGAAGGGAGACCGACCGCCTACGACGAGGGGGTCCAGAGGGAGGAGCGCGAACTGTACGTCCACCGCAAGGGGGCGACGCGAGCGTTCCCCGCCGGACGACAGGAGGTCCCGCCGGCGTACCGCGACGTCGGCCAGCCCGTCATCATCCCAGGGAGCATGGGCGCGGGGTCGTACATCCTCCGGGGGGGCGAGCAGTCGCTCGCGCGCTCGTTCGGATCGACCGCCCACGGTGCGGGGCGACTGATGAGTCGGACGCAGGCGAAGAAGGAGTTCTGGGGCGGGGACGTCCAGTCGGACCTCCGCGACCGGAACCAGATCTACGTGAAGGCGCAGTCGGGAGCCACAGTCGCTGAAGAGGCACCCGGCGTCTACAAGAACGTGGACGAGGTGGTCCGCGTCTCGGACGAACTGGGTATCGGCGAGACGGTCGTCCGCACGTTCCCGGTGTGCAACATCAAGGGCTGACCCGCCCGAAGAGCCTCACGCTCGTTACAGACGACTGGGAACGGGCGGTACCGTCTTTGTTCGAACAGTCACACGTCCCACGTGGGAGCAGTCCCGTTCCGTGGTCACGGGCACACAGCCCTCGGGGGGGCAGAGACGGACGGTGCTGTTCCCCACGCGACCCATCGTCGGTCGTCGTACTGCCGTCACGGTCTCACCAACCTCGTCGACTCTTCGTCCACCGACCGGCACGCGTCATCCCGTCGGCCCCGACGGACCGCGCGGTCCTCCGGGGCTCCGTGGCCCCGGACGGTCGCGCAGTTCGACGCGCTCGGTGGGCTGGCGCGGGTCGAGTTCCCTTCCGTTCTCGTACTTCACGAAGCTCAGGTAGAAGGGCTCGCCACAGCTCTCCTCGCCCTCCCTGAGCGTCTCGTCGCCGCAGACGAACCGGACGCCCTCGCTCTCTTCGTACTCCTCGTCGGGGTTGGCGTACGTCCACCCCTCGAACGGGTACGGCGTGACGGCCTTGTCAGCGAGGTACGCGTCGCGTTCCAGTTCGGCCAGCGCGCCGCAGTGCGGACAGTAGTAGGTGACCGTGACGGTCACGTCCTCGTCGCTCATCGGCCGTTCTAGCGAGTCGAGACGGATAAGCGGTGCGTGCCGTCGAACGCGTTCGGGACGCCTCCCTTCTCCCGGCTGCGACACCCGATCAGGAGAGGCGTTCGTCGAGGAACTCGCGGACCGCCTCGTTGAACGCGGCCGGTCGTTCGAGCATCGCCAGGTGGGCCGCGTCGGGAATCTCGACGGCAGTACAGTCCGGGAGGTTCTCGGCGAGGTACTCGTGGTACCACGGCGGCGTCAGCTGGTCGTGCTCGCCGACGATGGCGACACTCGGGACGGAGATGTCGTCGAGGCGGTCGAGAATGTCGAACGTATGACATGTGTGGAAATCGCGGCGCGTGACCGTTCGGCCGGCGTCGTACATCACCTCCGTCGAGGCCTCGACGAGCGCGTCCGTCGGGTCGTGAAAGAGCCGGTCGGGTTCGTGGAGGAACTCGACGGCGCGGTCGAAGTCGTCGTCGAGCCACGCCAGCAGGTCGTCGAGAACGGCGAGTCGCGCTCCGGTGCCCGTGAGCACGAGGCCCGCGAGGTCTAGGTCGCGTTCGAGTGCCGTCGTGAGGACGACCGCCCCCCCGAGGGAATTGCCGACCAGGACGCGAGCGTCCACCTCGCGTGCGACGGCGACCACGTCGTCGACGTACGCCGAGAGCGCCTCGTACCCCGGATCGGCGTCGACGTCGTCGCTCTCGCCGTGTCCACTCAGGTCGAGCGCGGTGACTGGCGTGGCGTCCGCGAGGCGAAACTGCGCGCGCCACGCCGCGTGCGATCCACCGCTCCCGTGAACGCAGAGGAGTCCGGGACCGTCTCCGTCCCCGCGCGTCCGGTAGGCCGTGGTCCGTCCGTGGTGTGTCGTCCGGTCCATGGTGACTGTCCGTGAGGCAGTGAAATAAAGCCACGTCCGACGGTCGACCGAGCCAGTCTGCGGATGGAACCGCAAATCGAGTTCTCAGACGCACTCGGTCGCCGTCTCCCGATTAGTCAGGAAAAGACTTATATAAGTAGAAAGCTAACTTGGGGTTAGTTGATAACATGAGTACCCAACAGTTCGCCGGTGCCAACGACCGGTTCCTCCGCCGCTACGAGTACGACGACAGCTGGATCGTCGCTGCCGACCTCGGCGTCGCCGACGACGCGGTCGACGTGGACGTGGTCGGCACGACGGCGATCGTCGTGGTCGACACCGGCGACGGGGTTGCCGAGACGGAGTTCGAACTCCCCGGAACCGACGCCGACGTCGCCGTACAGAACGGTGTTCTGACCATCACCGTCGCGAAGTGACACCGCGCGTGTCCAGCGACCGCCGTCACACACACATCGACAGACATCCTACCAACACACGAGACATCGCATGAAACTCATCGTTCGACCGCTGAAACAGAAGGACGCAGGGCGCGGACTCGCCGCCATCGACCGGCAGGCCGCCGAAGAGCTCGGCCTCGAAGGGGGCGACTTCATCCGCCTCAAGGGACAGAACGGTTCGACCATCGCCCGGGTGTGGCCCGGCTACCCCGAGGACCAAGGGACGGGCGTCATCCGCATCGACGGCCGGCTCCGTCAGCAGGCGAACGTCGGCATCGACGACCGCGTCGAGGTCGAGAAGGCCGACGTCAAGCCCGCCTCGCGGGTGACCGTCGCGCTCCCGCAGAACCTCCGTATCGGCGGGAACATCGGCACGTACATCCGCGACAAGCTCGCGGGACAGCCCGTGACGAAGGGCCAGACCGTCCAGCTCCCGCTGGGCTTCGGCTTCATGGCCTCGTCGAACCAGACTGTCCCGTTGAGAGTGGCGTCGACCCAGCCCTCCGGGACGGTCGTCGTCAACGACTCGACCGAGGTCCAGATCTCCCAGAAACCCGCAGAGCAGATCAAGGAGACCGCCACAGGCAGTGACGGCGGCCCCACCATCACCTACGAGGACATCGGCGGGCTCGACCGCGAACTCGAACAGGTCCGCGAGATGATCGAGCTGCCGATGCGTCACCCCGAGCTGTTCTCGCGGCTGGGCATCGATCCGCCGAAGGGCGTCCTCCTCCACGGCCCGCCCGGGACCGGGAAGACGCTCATCGCCAAGGCGGTAGCGAACGAGATCGACGCCTCGTTCCACACCATCTCCGGCCCCGAGATCATGTCCAAGTACTACGGGGAGAGCGAGGAGCAGCTGCGCGAGATCTTCGAGGAGGCCGAGGAGAACGCCCCGGCCATCGTCTTCATGGACGAACTCGACTCCATCGCGCCCAAGCGCGAGGAGACGAGCGGTGACGTCGAACGCCGCGTCGTCGCCCAGCTCCTGAGTCTGATGGACGGCCTCGAATCCAGAGGCCAGGTCGTCGTCATCGGCGCGACCAATCGAGTGGACGCCATCGACCCCGCGCTCAGGAGAGGAGGCCGGTTCGACCGCGAGATCGAGATCGGGGTCCCGGACCGCGAGGGCCGCAAGGAGATCCTGCAGGTCCACACGCGGAACATGCCGCTCGCCGACGGGGTCGACCTCGACGAGTTCGCCGACAACACCCACGGTTTCGTCGGTGCCGATCTCGAATCGCTGGCGAAGGAGTCGGCGATGAACGCGCTTCGGCGGATTCGCCCCGAACTCGATCTGGAGGCCGAGGAGATCGACGCCGAGATACTCGAGCGGCTGCAGGTGACGCTCGATGACTTCAAGGAGGCGCTGAAGGGCATCGAGCCGTCGGCACTGAGGGAGGTGTTCGTCGAGGTGCCCGACGTCACCTGGGAGGACGTCGGCGGGCTCGAAGGGACCAAAGAACGGCTCCGCGAGACCATCCAGTGGCCGCTGGAGTACCCCGAGGTGTTCCAGCAGTTGGACATGGAGGCCGCGAAGGGCGTCATGCTCTACGGCCCGCCCGGAACCGGGAAGACCCTGCTGGCGAAGGCCGTCGCGAACGAGGCCGACTCGAACTTCATCTCCATCAAGGGCCCCGAACTGCTGAACAAGTACGTCGGGGAGTCGGAGAAGGGAGTCAGAGAGGTGTTCAAGAAGGCGCGGGAGAACGCTCCCACGGTCGTCTTCTTCGACGAGATCGACTCCATCGCCACCGAGCGCGGCCGAAACAGCGGGGACTCCGGCGTGAGCGAACGGATGGTCTCCCAACTGCTGACCGAACTGGACGGCCTCGAAGCCCTGGAGGACGTGGTGGTCATCGCCACCTCGAACCGGCCCGACCTCATCGACTCGGCGCTCTTGCGCCCGGGGCGGCTGGACAGACACGTCCACGTGCCCGTCCCCGACGAGGAGGCTCGGAGAGCGATCTTCGAGGTCCACACGCGCGATAAGCCGCTGGCCGACGACGTCGACCTCGACTCCCTCGCGCGGAAGACCGAGGGCTACGTCGGCGCGGACGTCGAGGCCGTCTGCCGCGAGGCCGCGATGAGCGCCTCGCGGGAGTTCATCCGCAGCGTCTCCAAAGAGGAGATCGGCGAGTCGGTCGGTAACGTCCGCATCACGATGGACCACTTCGAGGGCGCCTTGGAGGAGGTCACGCCCTCCGTGACCGACGAGACCAGACAGCGCTACGAGGAGATCGAACAGCGCTTCAAGAAGAACGAGGTCGAACGGGATACCGGCGAGGTCAGCCGGACGTTCCAATAGCACGTTTTTCTGCCTCGGGTTCGCGCTTCGCGCGAACCGCTCGTTGAAAAACCTGCAGTAAAAACGTCGCTTCCTCGCTCGCTCAGCCGCGGTCTGTATCGGAGACGGAGCGTCCTGTTCTTCGTCGGGTCGACCCGCGTCGCCTGCGCAGCGATCCGCCCAGAGCACCCACGAGAGCGGCCGTGCCGTGGTGCAGCGGCTGCCGCTACCCGTCGCGAGCAGCACAGGAGGCGTCGAACCCCGGTCGTCCGTTCTCGACGTACGCGTCGACGACGAACGCCGAACACTCCGTCGGGTCCCACGTCCGTCCGATCTGTCCGGCGTCGGTGCCGACAGCTATCTGGTGCTGGTCGGTGGTCGGACGGGACGTCGCGACCATCTCGACCGCCTGCTCTCGGTCGGGAGAGAGCACACCGGAGAACTCGTTCGTCACGCTCTCGCCCTGACGGACGACGACCTCGTACTGCCGGGGTACGTCGTCGCGATTCCGGATGCGGACAGTGACCGTCGCCTCTGCGGCCGGCGTCTCGGGTCCGCCGTCGACGGGGGCGGTACACCCTCCGAAGAGCGTCGCGACGGCGGTCCCGACGACCGTGCACGCGTGGCGGCGCGTCGACGTGACCGGGGCGGGACTGTCACTCACACGCTCTGTTGCGGACGAACACCGATAACTCCTGGTCTACGCGCCGTCGACGGGGCACCCACACCCGCGCGACCCGACGCTCACACCCGCACCGACTCCCCCGGAGACCGGTCCGTCGCTCCGACAGCTTCTTATCCCCACTCCCCCGAGAAACGGGTCCGAACGGCACTCCGGAGACGGGAGTCCTCCGACTTCGTTTCACCGGAAACCCGGTGTGTCGAATCGATAGACGTGAGCGGTGCCATTCTCGCTCCTTATAACTCGCCTTCGAGATCCAGTAGAATGCCCTCCGCGTGGTCTTCGGGCGAGACGTTCTCGTACGCGCGGACGACCTCCCGGTCCGGATTCAGGACGTAAGTGTTCCGGAACACCCCGTCGAACGTCTTTCCGAACATGTTCTTCTCGCCGTACGAGTCGTACGCCGACGCGACCTCGCCGGACTCGTCGGAGAGGAGGTCGAACGGGAGGTCGTGTTTCTCGGCGAAGTCAGCGAGGTCCGAGACGGGGTCGTCGCTGATACCGACGACCGAGATGCCCCGTGCCTCGAACTCGTCGAGTGAGTCGCGGAAGCCGCACGCCTCGGTGGTGCAACCGGGCGTGTCCGCGCGGGGGTAGAAGTAGACGACGACCCAGCCGTCGAAGTCGTCGAGCGCAACGGGGTCACCGTGTTGGTTCTGCAGTTCGAACGTCGGCGCTCTCGTGCCTGTTTCGAGCATACCCGTACTCGGAACGCCGACAGGGAAGAATCATGATGACTGCCGTGACTCGTTCGCCGGTCGTCGACGCGCCGTGGACGCAGGCGTTCGAAGACGGCTCGCGAGAGCCGTGTCAGTCGATGCGCTCGGCCGCGTCCTTCTGCAGGAGGGGTTCGGCGTTGGTCGTCGGGAGCATCACGACGTCGTCGCGCGCGAGGTCGTACTCGCGTTCGTCGACGCCGTACACCGTTCCCACGTCGGCCGTGATCCGGAGCGTCGTCCGCTCGGGCCCGAGGTCGCGGCTGTCCGTCGGGGTCTCGTCACCGGCGTCCGGTTCGCCCGCTGGGGCCGTCGACGGCGGTTCCGCACCCGCACTGGCAGCAGGAGCCTCGGAGACAGACGTCGCCTCCTCGGTCGGCCGGTCCGTCCCCGAACTGTCGGCGGAACTGGTCTCGGTCGTCTCCGATTCGGCCGTCGGCTCGTCCGCCGCATCCGCGGGCGTGTCGGGCGGTGCCGGCGGCGTCTCCGTCTCCCCGGAGTCGCCGAGCGCGTCGGCCAGAATGTCGTCCGCGGGGTCTGCGGTCGCCGAAGCGGTCGAAGGCGAGGAGGCCGACGCCGCGGCGTCGCTGTTCGCGACCGACGCGTCGGGGCCTCTCTCGGTCTCGGTCGTCGATTCGTCGGCGGACGTCTCCGACGCCGCCGCGTCGCGCTTCCCGTCGAGGGTTGCCATGACCGTCTCGCGGTTCTGCCGGATGCGCCCGACGAGGTCGTCGAACAGTTCCCGCTCCTCGGTCGTCATGCCCTCCTCGTCGGTCGCCATGTCCGCGGCGGCGAACGAGGCGTGTTTGACGACCTTTCCGACCCGGCGTTCGTACAGCGCGTTCGCGATCTCCCGCGTCGACTCGATCTTGTCCGTCAGCTGGCGGACGTCCTCGGAGGCGAAGGGGTCGTCGGCCGCCTCGACGGCGCGTTCGCGTTCGTCTTTCAGCTGGACGACGTAGGCGGCGACGTCCTCGTAGAAGGAGTCCCGCAGGTGCTGGAGGCTGTCTTTCTGCCGCTCGGCCCGTTGCACACTGCGTAGCTCTTCGAGGTTCATCGGTTGGTGGTCAACGCTGCATCGACTCGGTCTCAGTCGGCGGCGGTCGTTTCAGTCGACGACGGTCGCCCGTTCCCGCGCGAGGAGGAACACCCCGACCCACTCACGAACCGACACGACACCCTCCTCTACCCTAAACCTGTCGGCGTCCATCCACGCCGGCGGCTCCGTCACTTCGATCTGTATCTCACGCCCCGCGAACGGCTCGGGCACCGCGTCGGCGAGCGGGTCGAACGACGCCACTTCGTCGGGGTCGAGTCGGCGAACCACGAGGCCGGTCCCCCCGTGGAGGCTCCCCGGGAACCGGATGAGCCGCCGGAGGTCCGTGGTCACCGGTTCGTCGATGGGGGCCGTCTCGCTCGCGACGACCTCTCGCGCGAGTGACTCGACCAGCGTTCGCACGCCGGGGCCGCCGGCTTCGAGGTTCCCCGTCCGTACGGCCTCCGGGTTGGATTCGAACGCGCCCAGGACCGTCCGGGCGCGTTTCTCGCCGATGCCGTCGAGTTCCCGGAGTCGCTCGATGGCGTCGGCCTCGTCCATCCCCTGGAGGTCGTCCACGAACGAGAGGAGACGACGGTGCGTCCGCGCACCCCACCCCCCTTCGGTCTTGAGCATCCGACGCGTCGTTCCCCGCCTGTTCTCGGTCCGGACGAGCCCGTCGAGGTCGAGGTCGATGGCGCGGATGTAGTCGACGAGCTCGCGGCGGGCGGGCGAGTCGAGCGTCCGAACGCGTTTTTCGCGCACGTGGACGTGATATCCCCGCCCCCCCGAGAACACCACCTGGAGGTCGTCGTGGGCGAACCCGAGGTCGTCGGTCAGGAGGTCGAGGAGGCGAACGAGCGCCTCCTTGCACCGTTCGAGCATCTCGGGGTAGGGTGTCGACTCGTCGACCCCGTCGAGGTGGTCGCCGTCGAGATCGAAGACGAGGTCCGCCGCCTCCCACCCCTTCTCGTCCATGGTGTCGGCGCCGGGGGTCCGGTACTCGGCGGCGGAGAAGTAGACGTGCCGGGGAGCCTCGTCGGCGAG
>JBEPYA010000136.1:0-10728 GCA_041641615.1 Salinigranum sp.
CTCGTGACGATGCACTCGTACACGATGCGCGCGCGCGGGTGGACCCGCGACGACTACGACCTCGCCACGTTCGACGTCGCCAGTTCGATGCTCGGGGCGTTCGGCCTGTACAGCCTCGCCATCTTCCTCGTTGCCGCGAGTGTCTTCCACAGCCCGGGTATCGCGGCGAGCGAACTCACGGCGGTGTCGGCCGCGCAGACGCTCGGCCCGCTCGTCGGCCCCGCCGCGCAGTGGCTCTTCCTCGTCGGCCTCTGGGGAGCGGCCGTCTCGACGCTGGGCGGGAACACCATCGTCCCGCCCTTCCTCGTCGCGGATAAACTCGGCTGGGAGACCGACGTCTCCGACTCGCGGTACAGAGCGCTCCTGGTGGGTTTCGCGCTCGCCTCGGCGGCCGGTCCGTTCGTCGGCGGCGCGTTCTTCCCCCTCCTGGTACTCGTTCTCGCGTTCGGACTCGTCGGCACGCCCTTCGCCCTGGTGGTCGTTCTCGTCCTCTTGAACTCCGACGCGGTGCCCGAGCCGAACTCGCGGCTCGCGAACCTCGCGGGCGTCGTCCTCGTCGCCGTCACCGCCGTCACGGCTGGGTCGTTCGTCCAGAGCCGCCTCTCGGGGGGGCTGGGCGACCCGCTGACGCTCTTCGTCGTCGCCTTCGCCACCGTCCTCACCGTCGCGACGGTGCTGCTCGTGGTGCAGTTCGTCCGCACGCGTCCCACGCGACGTGCGCCCGCGAGCGGATAGATGGGGACGACGAGATGAGGAGCAACGAGCACAGCGGGACCGACGCGCACGGCGACGGGTCGCACTCGATTCCCCTCACCGGAACGATGCTCGTCCTCGGGCCGTCGAACGTCGGCAAGACGACGCAGACGTCCCGAGCGCTGGAGCGGTGGGTCGACGCCGACGGGGCCGAGGGCGTCGTCGTCTTCGACTTCGCGCCGGAACTCCACCGAGAGGGGACGCTCCTCGGCGGCCGACTCGACCGATTCACCGACTTGCTCGGCGACGGTGCCGACCCGGCGGCGGAGGGGTATGAGGGCGACAATCGGGGCGAGGCGGACGAACGGGACGAGACAGACGAACCGAGCGAGCGCGCGACGCTCAGGCGACCGAGCGGCCTCTGGTACGGCGTCCTCGACGCGCACGCCCCGCGTGCGGCGGGTGCTTCTGAAGCCGACGCCGTCGCTCTCGCCGGCGAGAACGCGGCGGGTGCCGCCCGACTACTCGACCGCGCACCCCTCGACCCGCGAGCGGTGTTCGTGAACGACGCCACCATCGCCTGTCAGCACCCGACGGGCGACCCCAACCGTCTCCTCGCGTACTGCGCTCGCGCGCGCGCCGCCGTCCTCAACGCGTTCGAGAGCGACGAACTCGGCGTCGACGACGCCGTCTCCCGGCAAGAACGTGCCGCACTGGACACTTTCGTCGCCGGTGTCGACCGCGTCGTCCGGCTCTCGTACCCGCGGCTCACGCGGGACGGGGAGAGAACCGGGACCCGTGAGGCGGAGGGGGGGAGACGATGGGAGAACGGGAACGAGTCCCGGCATCAGTGTGGCACGGCTCATGGAGGAAAAATCTCCTGTCCGAGCGACGTCCCGTCGGTGTCGATGGTCCGTCCGAGCGCGCTCCGGCGACGAAGTCGTCGCTTCGACGCTCCCCCCGTGATCGACGGCGGTTCGAGGCTGGAGTCAGGTGTACTGTTTGCAGATGCTCTGGAGCCCCTCGCGGAACGATATCTGCGGCTCCCAGCCGGTCGCGTCCTTCATCTTCGAGATGTCCGCCATCGTGTCGTGGACGTAGACGTACTCCGGGATGGGATTCTCCACGTAGGTCGGTTCGACGTCCGCTCCGAGCTCCTCGTTCAGCAGTTCCACGACCGTGTTGAAGTCGTAGCTCTCGCCCGTACCGAGGTTGTAGATGCCGTCGAGTTCGTGCTCCGCGGCGGCGACGAGACCTCGGACGATGTCGTCGACGTGCGTGAAGTCCCGGGTCTGGGTGCCGTCGCCGTAGATCTCCGGAGAGCGACCGTTGGCGATGTCGTCGGCGAACTGCGCGAGGATGTTCGCGTACTCGCCTTTGTGCTCCTCGTTGCCACCGTAGCCCTGGTACACCGAGAAGAAGCGCATGCCCGCCATCGTCATGTCGTAGTGGTGTGAGAAGTACTCGGCGTAGCGTTCACGTCCCATCTTCGACGCCTCGTAGCCGGTACGCGTCTCCACGTCCATGTCCTCCGGGGAAGGCTCGGTCCGGTCGCCGTAGATCGAGGAGGTCGAGGCGTACACCACAGTCTCACAGCCGTCGTCGCGCGCCTGGACGACCGTGTTGACGAACCCCTCGACGTTCACCCGGACGCCTTTCTGGGGGTTCTCCTCGTGCATCGCGTAAGAGGACAGCGCCGCGAGGTGGAACACCACGTCGACGCCCTCGGTCGGGAGGTCCTCGTCGAGAACGCTCTTGCCGACGTACTCCACCTCGTCGGACAGGTTCTCCGGCGTGCCGAGGTACTCGTCGTCGACTGCGACGACCTCGTTCTCCGCTGCGAGGCTGTTCGCGAGGTTCGAGCCGATGAACCCGGCGCCTCCCGTGACCAGAACCGTCTTGCCGTTCATATCGAGGTGTGTCAGACGAGGTGTAAAAAATGGGCTGGTTCGGTCGACGGTTGCGACGCGCTGTCTCCGTCCGCCGGGGATGAGATACTAGGTGCCTTCAGGTGACGAGTACACTTATGACCCCCCTCATGAGATTAGTTCACATATGACGGAGCGACGATTACACCGACGACGGTTCATCAGGGCGGCGGGAGCGACAGGCATCACAGGACTGGCCGGGTGCGCCGGCGGGTCCGGGGGCAACGGCGGCGAGAGCGGGAGTTCGGGGGGCGACGGCGGTGGCGGTGGCGATGGCGGTGAAGGCGGCGACTCCGAGTCCGGCGGCGGCGCGTCGACGGGAGGCTCCGGGTCGGGCGGGACCATCCGCTACCTCTCGGACCGCGGCGACTCGAAGGCCATCCTCGACGAGATCATCGCGGAGTTCGAGTCGAACTCGGAGTACACTGTCGAGGTCACGTTCACCTCGAAGGGCACGTCGACGGACCAGGAGATGCAGAAGATGGTCGCGGCGGGCAACCCGCCGGACCTCTTCTTCGACACCTCGACCGACGCCTTCCGCTTCCAGCAGGAGGGCGTGCTCGCCCCGGTGTCGGAGGCCGTGTCGGCGAACGACCTCCCGGACCCCGTCAACGTCGGCGGCGAGTCCTACTTCGCGCCGGCCATCGTCGAGCCGCTGATGGGGTGGTACCGCAACGACATCTACGAGGAGAACCCGACCACGTGGTCGGCGTGGCTCGAAGAGGCTCGGCGGGTCTCGGAGAACACCGACATGGAGGGATACATCGTCCAGTCGGGTCAGACCAACAACGCCGACACGCAGATGACGCAGTACCTCTGGCAGAACGACGTCGACATCTACGCGGGCCCGACCGACGACATCCAGGTCACGGTCGACCAGGGTTCGAACAGAGAACTCGCCGTCGAGACGTTCCAGTGGGTCAAGGACATGGCGCAGTACTCGCCGAACGGGAGCGGCTGGGAGTGGGGTGACGCCATCGGCGCGCTCCAGCAGGAGAACGCCGCCGCCGGCGTCAGCGTCGGCGGGCTTCCCATCCTCACCATGCAGAGCAACCGCCCGGACCTCGTCCAGAACTTCAGCCCGATGCCGTTCCCCGTCCCGCAGGGGAAAGAACAGGACAAGTGGTGGGCGTACATGGAGGGCCACCTCGTCCGCAGCGACGGGGACAACACCGAGGGCGCCCGCGAGTTCGTCCGGTTCTTCTCCGAGTCGGACAAGTTCTTCGACTTCATCCTCTCGGCGCCCCTGTTCCAGTTCCCGCCGTCCAGGGAGCAACTCGACGCGACACCCATGCAGGAGAACGAGACGCTGAACGAGTTCCCCGAGGTGCTCGAACTCGTCCGGAACAACTGGGACGTCTTCACCTCCGTCCTGGCGACGGGCGACGACGGCGCGCCGAACCTCACGGCCGCAAAGGCGTACGGAAATCAGGCCTTCGGACAGGCGGCCGACCAGCTGCTCGTCGGCGGGCTCTCGCCCGAAGAGACGGTCGACTTCCTCGCCGAGACGCTCCGTGGCCTGTAAATGAGGGCGAGTCGTGAGCGGGCGGGGCGACTGGGGTCGCTCACCGAGCGCGTCGACAGCACCACGCTCCTCCTCGCGGTCTGCTTAGTCCCGCTCGCCGCGTTCTTCCTCGTGGTCTGGGTCGTCCCCATCCTGTACGCGCTGGGGATGAGCCTCTTCGAGGCGCCCGTCCGGAACCCGCGGTTCGTCGGCCTGGGCAACTACGTCGCCGTCGTCACCGACGACGGCTTCGTCAACGCCTTCACGAACAGCATCGTCTACGCCGTCTCGACGACGGCCCTCAGCCTCCTCCTCGGCCTCGGCCTCGCGCTCGCCATCAACCAGCGCATCAAAGGCGGGGTGGCGCTCCGCACGCTGATGATCTTTCCCTATCTGCTACCGACGCTCGTGGTCATCTTCCTCTGGAAGTTCGTCCTCGACCCGAACATCGGCATCCTCAACCAGTACCTCGTCGACTGGGGGCTCTTCGAGGAGCCCATCGCCTTCTTCTCGACGCTCACGTGGGCGATGCCCGCCGTGGTGATCACGAGCGTCTGGAAGTTCGCCTCCTTCTCCTTCTTCATCCTCCTCGCGCGCCTGCAGTCCATCGACCCGGACCTCTACGAGCGCGCTCGCGTCGAAGGGGCGTCGTCGTGGCAGGCGTTCCGCGACATCACCTTCCCCCACCTCCGGGGAGCGATCCTCATCATCCTCCTCGTCCGCGGCATCTGGATGTTCAACAAGTTCGATATCATCTACCTCTCCACGCGAGGCGGCCCCCTCGACGCGACCACGACGCTCCCGATTCGCGTCTTCGAGATCGCGTTCGAGCAGGTCGCGTTCGGGCAGGCGACCGCACTGGCCGGCGTGATGTTCTTCTTCCTCGCTGCCGTGGCCGTGGTCTACTTCACCGTCTTCACGCCCGCCGAGGAGGTGACCGGCTGATGGCCTCCGACACGGAGCAGGCGGTCGTCTCTCGCGACGTCGGCGGCGACCACCTGCTCTCACACCGTACCCAGCGCCGGCTCAAACGCGTCTTCCTCTACGCCGTCGCGCTCGTGGTCGCGACGTTCGTCACCGTCCCCGTCTACGTCATGGTCGTCATCGCCTTCCAGTCGCCCGCGACGACGTTCGCCGGCGGCAACGTCAACCTCGTCCCCAGCGAGGTGACGCTCCGGAACTTCCGGGTGCTCTTCGACACGACGCTGACGGCCACGTACTTCAGAAACAGTCTCCTCGTCACGGGCGGGTCGACGCTCCTGTCGACGGCCATCGCGGTCACCGCCGGCTACGGCCTCACCCGCTTCGACTTCCGCGGGAAAGGCGTCGCCGCTCGCGCCGTCCTCTTCACCTACATGTTCAGCCCCATCGTCCTCGCCATCCCCCTCTACGTGGTGTTCTTCTCGCTCGGCCTGCTCAACAACCTCTTCGCGCTCACGCTCGCGCTGTCGGCCGTCTCCGCGCCCTTCACCATCTGGCTGATGTGGCAGTACTTCCAGACGGTGCCCATCGCCCTCGAAGAGTCGGCGTGGGTCCGCGGGGCGAGTCGCTGGCGGACGGTGTGGGACGTCGTCCTCCCCGTCGCCCGACCCGGCTACATCTCCGCCGCCATCTTCGCGTTCGCCGTCGCCTGGAACGACTTCACGATGGCACGCGTCGTCCTATCGCAGGACGAGAAGTACACCATCACGGTCGGTGCCAGCCTCTTCCTCGACCGCGTGAGCATCGGCTGGGCCGAGACGATGGCCGTCTCGCTTCTGATCTCCGTCCCGCCGTTCCTCATCGCGCTGTTCCTCCAGAACTACCTGCTCCAGGGGTTCAGCGTCGGAGGGCTCGAATAAGATCACACATGGCACGCGCTATCCACCTCGACGATGTCACCAAGGAGTTCCGCACCGGTTCGACCACCCACGTCGCCGTCGACGACGTTTCGCTGGAGATCCCCGAGGGTTCCTTCGCGACGTTCGTCGGCCCCTCCGGCTGTGGCAAGACGACCACGCTTCGAATGATCGCGGGGCTCGAAACGCCGACGAGCGGGACGATTCGGTTCGGCGACACCGACGTCACCGACCTCCCGCCCCAGCGACGCAACGTGGCGATGGTGTTCCAGAGCATCGCGCTGTACCCGCACATGAGCGTGCGCGAGAACATCGGTTACGGCTTGAAGATACACGGCGTCGACAAAGCGGAGCGAACCCGGCGCGTCGAGGAGGCCGCGGAGACGCTCCGCATCACGGACCAGCTCGACAAGATGCCCGCCGAACTGTCGGGAGGGCAGCAACAGCGCGTCGCGCTCGGCGGCGCGTTCGTCCAGGACCCCGACGTCCTCCTCTTGGACGAGCCGATGTCGGACCTCGACGCGAAGCTGAAGGCCGAGCTGAGAGTGGAGGTACAGCGGCTCCACCAGGAGATGGACGCCACCGTCGTCTACGTCACGCACGACCAGACCGAGGCGATGACGATGAGCGACTACGTCGTCCTCCTCGAAGACGGGCACCTCGCGCAGTTCGATCCGCCGATGACGCTGTTCGACCGCCCCTCTTCCGCGTACGTCGCGAGCTTCATCGGGACTCCCGCGACCAACACGCTCGCCTGTACCGTCGAACGCGCCTCCGATCCCTCCGGTACTGCCGGAACCGACGGCGAGTGCGTCGTCGCGGGCCACGGCTTCCGGGTCCCCGTGGGCGACGCGCTCTCCGCGCACGTCGGCGACAGAGTCACACTCGGCATCCGACCCCAGTACATCCATCTCGACTCGGGTGCGTACGGCCTCGACGTCGAGGTCGAGGTCGTCGAGCCCCTCGGGACCGAGGCCGTCATCCACGGGCGGACCGCCGAGGGCGACCGCCTGGACGTGGTGACCGATTCGCACGCCGTCGAACGATTCGCGCCCGGAGAGACCTTCCGCGCCGGCTTCGACCGGACCGACGTGTTCGTGTTCGGTCCCGACGGGGAGACGCTCCTGTTCGGCGCCGACCTCGTGACCGACGGACAGTCCTCGTCACCGGAGCCATGACCGACGGGACACAAGGCACCGACGCGTCGCGGGACGGACGCGACCCGCTCGGCGGCGACGGGAGCGACCGCCCGCTCGCGGACACGGTCGTCATCGAACTCGGACACATCGTCGCCGGGCCGTTCTGTTCGCTCCTCCTCGCGGACCTCGGCGCGACGGTCGTGAAGGTCGAACACCCGGACGGTGGCGACGTCACTCGCGATTCGAGCCCGCTCGGCAACGCCTCGTTCAACTACGTCAACCGCGACAAGGTGAGCGTCACGCTCGACCTCAAAGACGACGACGGACGGGCGGTGTTCCTCGACCTCGTTCGGGAGGCCGACGTCCTCGTCGAGAACTACGGCCCGGGGACGACAGAGCGTCTCGGCGTCGGCTACGACGACCTCCGCGCGGAGAATCCCAGACTCGTCTACTGCGCGGTCAAGGGGTTCAACGACGGCCCCTACGCCGAGTATCCGGCGCTCGACCCGGTCGCGGAGGCGCTGTCGGGGCTGATGAGCGTCACCGGCTACCCGGACCACCCGCCCGCACGGTGTGGAACCAGCATCGCCGACATGGCCGCGGCGCTGTACGGTGCGCTCTCCGTCGTCGCGGCGCTCCGCCAGCGCGAGCGGACCGGCGAGGGACAGAAGGTGGCGGCCCCGCTGTTCGAGTCCACCGTGGCGCTGATGGGCTACTGGCTCGCGTACGTCCAGGCGTACGACGACGACCCCGAGCCGCTCGGCGCGGGTCACTCGAACTGGGCCCCCTACGACGTCTTCCGGACGGCGAGGGACGATACAACACAGAGCGACGACTCGACGGCGACAGACGATCCGATGCGGAGCGCTGACCCGACGCCGACCGACGACTCGACACCGGCTGCCGACGAGGACTCGACCGCCACCGGAGACGGGCAGTCGGAAGACGAGCGGACGAGTCGAGACGAGAACTGGGTGTTCGTCGGACCGTCCTCACAGCGGCAGTGGGAGGCGCTCTGTGACGCGCTCGACCTCACACTCGACGACCGAGCGGAGTACGCCACCCGCGAGAAGCGGCTAGAACACAGACACGCGCTCAACGCGGAGTTGGAGGACGTGCTCCGGTCGCTCCCGCGGTCGGAGGTCCTCACGCGGCTCCGCGAGGCCGGCGTCCCGGTCGCCCCCGTCAACGACGTCCGGGCCGTGTCCACCGACCCACATCTGATCGCGACCGACGCCCTGACCGAGGTCGAATCCGTCGAAGGCGCTCGGGCCCGGGTCGACGTCCCGCGCTATCCGGTCCGGTCGACAGCCTTCGAGCGACGCGAGAGCGTGTCGCCGCCGGCGCTTGGTGCCGACACCGAGGCGGTGCTCCGGTCACTGGGGTACTCCGATGAGCGCATCGCCGAACTGGTCGTAGGCGGCGTCGTGTGACCCGTTCGCCCATCGGTCGAATGACGAAGATTCATCCGACCTCCGGCGCGACTGTCGCTATGGACAGACGAACGCTGCTCGCGTCGACGGTCGCTGTCGGCCTCTCTGGCTGTCTCTCGTCGCTCACGGGCGAGGACACGCGGGCGTTCAGGCCCGCAGCCGAGGCGTTCAACCGCGGCGTCGACGCCTTCGGACGCGCGGACTCGACGCGGTCGACCGCGCGCGCCCGCTACGGGGCCGAGCGATGGGGCGTCGCGGCGGAACGGTACGCCGCGGCGCGTGACGGCTTCGACGCGGCCGCCCGCGAGTTCGACGCCGCCCGGGAGGCCACCTCGGGATCGTGTCCGAGCCTCCACGACCGGAGCCAACGACAGTACCGGCGATGTCTCGCACTCGTCGAGGCCTGTGACTACTGGGCGACAGCGGCGACAGCGCGGCTGGGGGGTGAGGACGCGTCGACGGCCGAGTCGCGCGCGACAGTCTGGGACGGCCGTGCAGCGGAGTACCCCTCTTCGTCCCGACTGGACCCGGACGGTTTCTCCTGTCGGACGTGAGCGACCCGACCGCTCTCGTCACCGGGTCGTCGTCGGGCATCGGCCGAGCGACAGCGCTTCGCTTTCGCGACGCCGGGTGGCGCGTTCGCGTCGCCGCCGCAGTCGCCCTCGCGCGTGTGTGACACCGATCGGCGCCTCGGCCATCGCGTGGTCGCGGACGCGGAGGTCGGCCAGTGCAGCCTCTAGTTCCATCTCCCGCTCCGCGAGTCGGCGGCTCGCCCGTCGTCGGGCGAGGAGGTTCCGCAGACGGGCGCGCAGGGCGGGTTTCGAGACGGGCGTCGGGATGACCTCGTCGACGACCGTCCAGATCCCCTCCCGTCGAGTATGTCGCTCTCGGTCGTGACGCGGACGACCGGGAACGCCATGGGGTCGACCGCGTCGCGGTGTGCGACGACCGCGACCCGATGCGTCGCGAGGTGCTGACGGTCGACGAGACAGAGGTCGATATCGTCGGTGAGTGCTCCGGCGTCCGTCGTCGTCGGCTGTCTCTCCTCTCGCGTCGTCGGCCTCGCCGGTACTCTCGTCGGCTCCGGCCTCGACACCGATCGACGGACGGTCGTCCACGGAGGTGTCCGTCATCGCCACCGGTGGCCGCGCGGGCGACGACTCGCAGTCACGCGTGCTCGTTCCACGCGTCTCCGTCCCCGACGACCTCGGGGGTGCCCTCGAGGATGCCGCGCAGCGACTGCAGCGGCGCGCCGACGCTGAGACCGTACTCGGTGATTCGGAACTCTCGGAGGGCCCGCTCGTAGTCGCTCGTCCGCTTCTTCAGGACACCGATGGCCTTCCGGAGCTCTCCGTGGACTTCGAGATAGCGCAGGAAGAGGATATTGTCGGCGATGTAGCTGACGCCGCCGTGGGTCGCCCGGAACTCTCCCGTGACGGTCTCCGCGGAGTCGACGAGCAGCGTCGTGACGCCGCGCGCCCGCAGGTACCGACAGAGGGCACCGATCTCGCGGTGGAGCGAGTCGTCGTCCTCGCTGCGGACCGACAGCCGGTAGCCGTCGATACCGTCGACGAGGACCACCTTCGCTCCCCACACTTCGACGTCTTCCCGCACCATCGACGCGAACTCCGCCGGCGACTGGGTGAGCGGCTGGACCTCTTCGATTCTGAGCGTTCCGCGCTCGACCATCGCGTCGACCGGGATGTCGACGGCCGTACACCGGGTGACGAACGTCCGCGTGGTCTCTTCGAACATGTAGATGACGGAGCGCTCACCCCGCCCCGCGGCCTCCTTCATCACCTGTGCGCCGAGCGTCGTCTTCCCCACCCCGCTCGGCCCGTTGATGATGGTGACGGTCCCTCGGCTGAACCCCCCGCCGAGAAGCTGATTCAGCTCGGGAATCCCCGTGGAAATCGTCTCGTCGGGGAAGTCGACCACGTGGCCGTCGGGAATCAAGACGGGATAGACGGTGATGCCGTCGTCGCTGATGCGGACGGTGTGGGCACCCCCTTGCGTCCGCGACCCCCGGAACTTCGTGACGCGGAGCCGCCGCCCTTCGTCCGCGCTGCATCGGTGTTCGGTTAAGCATTAGATCGCCTCATGAAGGCCTCAGCCACTCGTTCGCTGAGTAAGAGGCGTGATTTCTCTGGTTGGCGAGCGTCACGAAACATCAACTCCGACAGATTCGGCGGT
>JBEPYA010000137.1:0-10614 GCA_041641615.1 Salinigranum sp.
CGAGATGGACGCCACGCTCGAACCCGAGCCCTCGGACGACTGACCGGGAGTCGAGACAGCGATGCGCGTCACCCTCTCGGACACGGCACGGCAGTTCATCGCCCTCTTCGAGGACGTAACGGGCGCGACCGCCCGCGACTGCCTCGTCCACGAGGAGGAAGGCGATAAAAACGGCCGCGTGACGTTCCTCGTCGCGGCCGGCGAGATGGGACAGGCCATCGGTCCGGGGGGGAAACGGGTCAAGCGGGTCGAGGAGAAACTCGGACGCGAGGTCACGCTCGTCGAGGACGCCGACACGCCGGAGGCGTTCGTCGCGAACGCGCTCGCGCCCGCCGTGGTGACGCACGTCACCATCTCCGAGCAGAACGACCGCGTGGCGTACGTCGAGGTCGATTCCGAAGACCGGGGCGTCGCCATCGGTGTCGAGGGGAAGAACATCAGGACGGCGCGTGAGCTGGCGCGCCGACACTGGGACCTCGACGACGTCCAGTTGACGTAGGACTCGGTTCCCGCTCGATTTTCGTTTCGAAGTGTGGTGTAGGGTCGTCTCAGGGGGCGAGACGTGGGTCCGGTCGATGACGAGTGACCTCCACGGCGGGGAGGCACGACCGACCACGACGGCTGGGACGACAGAGGCCAGGGCGCTGACGCCACAGACCTCCCCAGCCGACTCGTTCGCTCGTTTACGGGCGACACGCGAGTCGCCCGCATGGCCCGCGGAACGCGTCGCGTCCCGCGCTGTTCCACTCGCTCACTCGTCCCTCGCGCGACGAGGCGACATGGCGTCGCCTCGGCCGCGCCACCGCAGGCCGTGCAGTCGCCCGACCCGTCGACGGGGAACGTCTCGCCGCCGACACCGGTCTGACAGGTTTTTACGCCCGGGCCACGGCACGGAAGTCATGACACGCTCCGTTCTCGCCCAACTGCCGCCGGGGATACCGACCGAGTTCACCGGTGTGGAGGACATCGCCGTCCGCACGCTCGGCTTCGTCGCCGCAGCGACGCTCGTGTACGTCGTCGGACGACTGCTCGTCGTGCCGACGATCACGCGGGTCGTCCACGCGCGGAACCGGAACAACCCGACTATCGAGACGGCGACCGAGACGTACGCGCACCTGTTCGTGGTGGGCGTGGCGATCGTCGCCGGCATCGTCGCCGCCGGGTTCGGCGACGTGTTGACCGACGCTTCCATCGTCATCGCCGCCGTCTCGCTCGTCGTCGGCGCGGCGAGCCAGGACGTCATCGGGTCGCTCGTCTCCGGGCTGTTCCTCGTCGCGGACCGCGACTTCAACGTCGGGGACTGGATCTCCTGGCCCGGCGGCGAGGGAACCATCGAGGCCGTCGACTTCCGCGTCACCCGCATTCGGACCCCGAACAACGAGACCATCACCGTGCCGAACACGGAGCTGACGACGAACGCGCTCACCCGACCCTACGGGAGAGAGCGCTACCGGATCACCGAACAGCTCGACATCGCCTACGCGGACGACGCCGAACTGGCGCTGAAGACGCTCGTCGACACCGCCCGCGAGGACGACCGGGTGCTCGACGACCCCGCGCCGACGTCGCGCATCGTCGCCTTCGGCGGGACCGCACCCACGCTGCAGGCGGAGTACTGGGTGTCCGACCCGATGAGTGTGAACCTCGTCGAGGTCAAGTCGGACTTCCGGCGACGGGTGAAGCGGCGCTTCGACGAGGAGGGGCTCACGCTGGGACCGGCGTCGGGACACGAGCTCTCGGGGGAGCTCGCGGTCGACCTGCGCGAGCGCGGGCGTGCGAGTCGCGGAGACGCGGACTGAGAGGGTCCACCTCCCGCGAGCGGAGAGACGATTTCTCGCGGCGGCTCGTCGCCTGCGGGCCGCAGAGAGGGCGTCGTTTCGACCGTGCGAAACGCCCTCAGATTCCTCCTCAGGGGGTCATAGCCGGTGCTGCGGGCGTCTCGCCGCCTTCGAAAGAGGAGGCTTAAGTAGCTCCATCGGGAAGTGAGGGCTACCATGGCGAACGGCAAGTACGCCGCGCGCAAACTCAAGCAGGACCGCCAGCAGCGTCGGTGGTCCGACTCGAAGTACGCGCGACGCGAACGCGGTCTCCGGAAGAAGTCGGACCCGCTCGAGGGTGCCCCACAGGCGCGAGGCATCGTTCTCG
The DNA here is from genome assembly GCA_041641615.1 of Salinigranum sp. GTDB lineage: Archaea > Halobacteriota > Halobacteria > Halobacteriales > Haloferacaceae > Salinigranum. Next base: position 2,146 of record JBEPYA010000137.1, read on the forward strand.
AGAAGGTCGGAATCGAAGCGAAGCAGCCGAACTCGGCCATCCGAAAGTGCGTCCGAGTGCAGCTCATCAAGAACGGCAAGCAGGTCACCGCTTTCTGCCCTGGTGACGGTGCCATCTCGTTCATCGACGAGCACGACGAGGTCACCATCGCAGGGATCGGTGGCGCGAAGGGCCGTGCGATGGGCGACCTCTCGGGCGTGAACTACAAGGTCGAGAAGGTCAACGGCGTGTCGATGATCGAACTCGTGCGCGGGAACGCGGAGAAGCCCGTCAGATGAGCGAATCCGAAACCCCCGAGCCGGACTCACCCGCCGACAGCGAGGAAGCGCGCTCGAACGCGCTCTTGTTCGGCGTGTGGGACGTCTCCGAGATCGAGTACACCGACCCCTCGACGAAGCGGTACATGGCGGTGACGCCCATCGCCCACACGATGGGTCGCCACGCCTCGAAGCAGTTCAAGAAGTCGGAGATCAGCATCGTCGAGCGGCTCATCAACCGCCTGATGCAGTCGGAGGACAACACGGGGCACAAGCAGAAGACGACCAGAATCGTCCGCGACGCGTTCGAGATCGTCCACGAGCGCACCGAGGAGAACCCGGTGCAGGTGCTCGTGACGGCCGTCCAGAACGCCGCCCCCCGCGAGGAGACCGTCCGCCTGAAGTACGGCGGGATTTCGGTCCCCCAGGCCGTCGACGTCGCGCCGCAGCGTCGGGTCGACCAGGCGCTGAAGTTCATCGCCGAGGGCACCCAGCGCGGCTCGTACAAGTCGAAACAGAGCGCCGCCGAAGCGCTCGCCTCGGTCCTCATCGGCGCGGCCGACTACGACATGCAGTCGTACGCCATCAGCCAGAAGGAAGAGCGCGAGCGCGTCGCCGCCGCCGCCCGTTAACTGCTGTTAGCGCGGTTCTGTCAGGTCTTTTCTCTCTTCTGGTGCTTCGGACGCTTCCGTCGTGACGAGCGGCTGCGCCGTTTTCGGGCGGACGCGGAGAGACAGAGACCGTCGTCTGTTCACTCGCGGTCGAGCGGGCACTACACCGGATGGAGACCACCATCAGAGTAGACGCTCCTCAACCCCGAAGCAAGTGAGAACGAGACGGCTGAGCCGCCCGACGTCCCCTCACGGAACCAGACGATGATTGGTTCGCCGACCGCCACTTCGTCGATCGAACGGGCATCCAGACCATCTGCGTCGAAGATGGTGATCGGTTCACCGATCGCGACCTCGTCGGGACGGATACCCGCTCGTGCTGTCGAGGCGATGATAATCGGCTCCCCGGGAACGGATGAGACGCCGAGACGACGAGCGCTTCGACCGGCCGAACCGAAGAGCGTGATCGGCTGACCGAACGTGGCCGCGTCGGTGGGAGCACTCGGGTCGGGCCGAGGGGATTCAGCTGTCGTGTCGTCCGTGTCCGACGGGTCGGTGTCGGCCGCTCGAACTCCCAGGGGGTCCGCGAGCGGCAGTCCAGAGAGGAGATGAGGCTGCGGGTCGAAGTCGAGTAACGCTGCGGCTTCGAGCGCGTCGTGGTGCTCTCTGAGAAGGTCGAGGTACGTGCTCAACGCCGGGTAGACCGTGCCAGTCTGCCGGCAGAGAGGGTCGTGAGGGTGCTCCCGGCAGTGAACGCCAAATGAGCTCTCGTCGCGAGGTGTCTCCGAACTGTCGAGGAGGCGTTCGACCTCGACGAGCAGTCGTTCACCGGGGGACGCAGCTGCCGGCCGAGTAGAATCTTCGTCGGTATCCACTGCCGTGAGACGCGAAGCGGCAACCGTCAGGAGTCTGTGGAATCCGGTTTCGATGACGATACCCAGTTCGGTGAGTCCACCCTGTTCAGTGATGAATCCGTGCTCAAGCAGTGCGTCGGCGTACCTCGCTCTGAGCTCGAGATACGTCGAGAATCGCTCGCGTTCGAGCGCCGCAACAAGCTCACGTCGCTCGATCGGTGAGAGGGCTCCACTCCGTTCGATGAGTTCGTCGACCAGGTCGTTCATATTAGCTCAATTATAATATAAGTGAGATGACTTAATTCTGTCTGCGTGCACCTCGTGAGCGAGCGTCCCAGAGACGACAGAGACGTATCGAAGCGGACAGTCCGATTAGTCCGCCGCCTGTTGCTCCCGGATGCAGTACGCTCTGGTCACGTCCACCAGCGCCTTACGGTAGTCACTCTCGGTCGGGTCCTCGACCAGAGAAGCGAAGTGGGTCTTGAACCGCTCCAGTCCGATTTCGGGCGCGTCGTCCGCGGCGGCGTGGGCGAGGTCGTAGAGCCGGTGGTTCGCGTCCAGAAGGTCGTGGCGCTCACACAGCGCGAGGGCGAACGCAGCGTTCACGGCGGTTATCTCGGGGTCGGCGGCGGGCGAGACACGCTGTGAGTCGGGACGCGGAGCGGGCGGGCGGTCCGACAGCGCCGCCGCCAGTTGCGACTCGAAGAAGAGCACGAGTTTCTCCGCGGGCGCGACCGACAGCGTGAGGTCGTCGGCGTAGATGTCCTTCATGTGGTTCGCGATCTGGTAGCAGTGTGCGAGCTTCCGTCGCTCGACCGACCGGCCCGCGAGCGCGAGGAAGAGCGCCTCCTCGGTCTTCTGGATGTGTGAGGGGTGGGACTCCTCGTACCGCGCCATGTGCGCGAGTTCGTGCAGGGCGAGTTCGCGCGCCATCGCGCTGGTCGCCGCCTGCCGCGAGATGTTGAGGACGTGGTGGTCGGGATAGTGACCCGCCCAAGTCCGCTCGTCGGGGTCGTCTTGGACACGAACTCTGACGGGAAGGTCAAGCGAGAACTCGGTCTCGAACAGATCGGCCGCACTCAGAAAGGGGTCCGGCGGTCCGGACCCGAGCACTCGGATATCCATGCGTACTGGTATCATGCGCCGATCGGGTATGATTCTTCTGCCCCGTCGTCGGGTGCTGCGGGTGACGTCCGGCGGCGACCACGGGCTGTGAGTCAGGCACAATGGGGGGCATGCTAAACACCGGCACACGCCCGCAGCGTGGCTCCAGACCTCCGATTTCGGCCCCGGCAAAACACTACCCTTTTGTCCCTCCTGTCGGTAGGTGCCTGTAATGGGCCGACGAAAGAAGATCGTACAAGAGTGCGAGAAACTGATGGACAAACCGGAGCAGATCCGGAACATCGCCATCGCTGCGCACGTCGACCACGGGAAAACGACGCTCTCCGACAACCTCCTCGCGGGCGCCGGCATGATCTCCGACGAGACCGCCGGCCAGCAGCTCGCGATGGACACGAAGGAAGACGAACAGGAACGCGGCATCACCATCGACGCGGCGAACGTCTCGATGACCCACGAGTGGAACGACCGGAACCACCTCATCAACCTCATCGACACGCCGGGACACGTCGACTTCGGCGGTGACGTGACGCGGGCGATGCGTGCCGTCGACGGTGCGCTCGTCGTCGTCGACGCCGTCGAGGGCGCGATGCCGCAGACCGAGACGGTCGTCCGGCAGGCGCTCCGCGAGGGCGTCAAGCCGGCGCTGTTCATCAACAAGGTCGACCGCCTCATCAACGAGCTCCAGGAGGGCCCCCAGGAGATGCAAGAGCGCCTCCTCGACGTCATCTCGGACGTCAACGAGCTCATCCGCGGGATGACCCAGGACTACGAGGACCGCGACTGGACCGTCTCTGTCGAGGACGGCACCGTCGCGTTCGGTTCGGCCCTCTACAAGTGGGGCGTCTCCGCCCCCTCGATGGCCGAGACCGGTGTCGGCTTCTCGGAGGTCATCGAGATGGAACGCAACGACCAGCGGAAGGAGCTGCACGAGCAGTCGCCGCTCTCGGACGTCGTGCTCGACATGGTCGCCGAGCACTTCCCCAACCCGCTCGAAGCACAGCCCCGCCGTATCCCGACCATCTGGCGCGGCGACGACGAATCGGAACTCGCCCGACAGATGCGCGAGGTCGACGACGACGGCGACGTCGTGTTCATGGCGACGGACATCTCGATGGACCCCCACGCGGGCGAGATCGCCACGGGACGCGTGTTCTCCGGCACCATCCGCAAGGGCCAGGAGCTGTACGTGTCGGGGACGGCGGGCAAGAACCGCGTCCAGTCGGTCGGCGTGTTCATGGGCGGCGAGCGCGAGGAGCTCGACCGCGGCGTCCCCGCCGGGAACATCGCGGCCGTCACCGGATTGAGAGACGCCATCGCCGGCTCGACCGTCTCGTCGGTGGAGATGACGCCGTTCGAGTCCATCGAACACATCTCCGAGCCGGTCATCACGAAGAGCGTCGAGGCCACCCGGATGGATGACCTCCCCAAGCTGATCCAGACGCTCCAGCAGGTCGCGAAGGAGGACCCCACCATCCGCGTGGAGATCAACGAGGACACCGGCGAGCACCTCATCTCCGGGCAGGGTGAGCTCCACCTCGAAGTCATCACCCAGCGCATCCAGAAGAACCAGGGCATCCCGGTCAACACCGGTGAGCCCATCGTCGTCTACCGCGAGGCTCCCACCCAGGAGTCCCGCGAGGTCGAGGGTGTCTCGCCGAACCGCCACAACAAGTTCTACATCACCGTCGAGCCGCTCTCGGAGGACATCGTCGACGCCATCAAGCTCGGCGACGTCGCGATGGACATGCCCGAACTGGAGCGCCGGGAGGCGCTGCAGGAGCTGGGGATGGACAAGGACACGTCCCAGGACGTCGAGCACATGTTCGGAACGAACATCCTCATCGACGACACGAAGGGTATCCAGCACCTCAACGAGACGATGGAGCTCGTCATCGAGGGGATGGAGGAGGCCCTCGAAGACGGTCCGCTCGCCGGCGAGCCGGTCCAGGGCGCGCTCCTTCGCCTCCACGACGCGCGGCTCCACGAGGACACCATCCACCGCGGTCCCGCACAGGTCATCCCCGCCGTCCGGGAGGCCGTCCACCGCGCGCTCATCGACGGTCAGGTGAAGCTGCTCGAACCGATCCAGGACGTCCGCATCGACGTTCCCTCGGAGTACATGGGCTCGGCCTCGGGCGAGATTCAGGGTCGCCGCGGCCGCGTCGACGACATGTACCAGGAGGGTGACCTCATGGTCATCGAGGGCATCGCGCCCGTCGAGGAGATGATCGGCTTCTCCTCGGACATCCGCTCGGCCACCGAAGGACGGGCCTCCTGGAACACGGAGAACGCCGGCTTCCGCGTGCTGGCCGACAACCTCCAGACGGAGAAGATCACGGAGATCCGCGAGCGAAAGGGCATGAAGCTCGAACTGCCGCCGTCGGTCGACTACATCTAACCGAACCGCCGCCCCTTCTCCGACCGCGTGGTTCTCGGTTTCGACGTTCGACGGGTGATGAGTGGGTACACACGCGCGTCCGCGACGCCGGCGAGGGCGTCCCCGACCACGAGGTGGCGGTTGTCGGGGGCGAGACCGACATCACGCCGTTGACACACGCGAGCGGACTGGGGCTGTGGCTCGCGCGGTCGGCCGCCGAGACGAACGGCGGCCGCCTGCGGTTCGGCGAGGACCCCGAGGGAACGGTGGTGACGCTGTCGTACCGACGGGCGGCCGGCCCGACGGCGTAGGCGCACGACAGAGCACGCCGAGAGCGCGGAGACGTTGCCCGTCACGCGAACGCGGCGGTCCACAACCGACGGAGGCTTATACCGCGACACAGAACAGCCTCACACAATGCGAACGGGCACGTACTCCCCGAAACGCATCGGCACGGAGCGACGACTGGCGGGCTCCCTGCCGAGGACAACAGGGGGGTACCGTCCCCCGTCGGGGGGAGGTGGGCGGCGGTGACGGACGCGACGAGCGAACCAGGGGAGACCGACGTGCCCCGGGAGGCGCAGACGGAGACGGACGGCGGGGAGCGCCCGCAGGCGTACACCGTGCGCTTGGAGCTCGCCGACGAACCGGGACAGTTACTCGCGGCGCTCAAGCCCATCGCGGACAACGGCGGGAACCTCCTCTCTATCTTCCACGAGCGGGGGAACATCACGCCCCGAGGGAGGATTCCCGTCGAGGTCGACTTCGAGTGCCCGCCCGACCGGTTCGAGGGGATCGTCGACGCACTCAGAGGGGAAGGCATCAACGTCATCCAGGCGGGTGCCGAGCGCTACGGGGAGGAACTGAGCATCCTCCTCGTGGGCCACCTCGTCGACACGGACCTCTCGGACACGTTACACCGGATCGAGGAGTCCACCGCGGCGTCGCTGTCGGACCTCTCGCTCTCGGCACCCGAAGGGACCGACGAACCGTCGAGCGCCCGGCTTCGGCTGGCGACGCGCCCGGGACAGACCGCGGAGGCGCTCGAATCGATCCGAGGAATCGCGGACGAGAAGGACCTCCACGTCATCGAACCGCTCACGGAGGGCGCGAAATGAGCCTGCGACTCGCGGTCCTCGGGGCGGGCGCTGTCGGGGGAAGCGTCGTCGAACTCGCGGCCGAATACGGCCACCGCGTCGTCGCCTTCGCCGACTCCTCCTCCGGCGTCGTCGACACCGAGGGCATCGACGGCGAGAAGGCCTTAGAACGGAAGAACGGCGAAGGCGTGGTCGGCGACGACGACCCCGACGACGTCCTCGCTGCGGACTACGACGTCCTCGTCGAGGCGACGCCGACGACGCTCGGCGACGCAGAGCCGGGCTTCTCACACTGTCTGGCCGCGCTCGAACGCGACCGCCACGTCGTGCTCGCGAACAAGGGCCCGGTGGCAGAGCGGTACGCGGACCTTCGGAGGGAGGAGGAAGACAGCGCCGGCGACGTGCTGTTCGAGGCGACCGTCGGCGGAGCCATGCCCGTCCTCTCGACCGTCGCCGACTACGGTCCGGGTCACATCTCCGCCGCCCGCGGCGTCCTCAACGGGACGGCGAACTTCGTCCTGTCGCGGATGGCCGCCGAAGGGCTGGGGTACGAACACGTCCTCGCGGAGGCCCAGGACCTGGGAGTCGCGGAGGCGGACCCCTCCTTCGACGTCGAGGGGACCGACGCGGCGCTGAAGTGCGTCATCCTCGCGAACGTCCTGAGCGAGGCGCGCGACGGCGACGTCTTCAGCCTCGACGACGCCGAGGTGACGGGGATAAAAGACATCCCCGGGAGCGCGCTCGACCTCGCGACCGAGGACGGCCGGACCATCCGTCTCATCGGCGAGGCCACGCCCGAGAGCGTACGCGTCGGACCGCGGCTCGTCCCCCAGCACGGGGCGCTCGCGGTGACGGGCACGCAGAACATCGTCCAGTTCGAGACCGAACACGCGGGGCAGCTGAACGTCAGCGGCCGCGGTGCGGGCGGGCCCGAGACGGCGACGGCCGTTCTCGCCGACGTCGCGCGACTGAGCCGGTAGGCTGGGGGCGACCGGTCGCCGCGGACGACCGAAAGCGACGGGAGCGGCTCGTCGGCGAAGACCCGGCTCCGCGAACGACTCGGCCGGCGGAAATCCGGCCCCGGGACGTGTCGGAGATCGAGACATTATTCGAGAATCGGACGTAGCGGATGACACTGTCTCGAACCGCAAAAAAACGTTAACCGCGTCGAGCGGAGTGGTTTCGTCGATGGGTTCGGATCCCCGAGGGGCGGATGTCGTTTCTTTCGCTCGGACGGTCTTCGACGCCGTCCGGGAGGAGAACGTGTCGTTCATGGCGGGGAGTCTCGCCTACTACGGGTTCGTCTCGCTCGTCCCTCTCGTCGCGCTCGCCTTCTTCGCGCTCGCGGTCGTCGGGGGCGAGGCGCTCGCGCGGACCGTCGTCAGCCTCACTCAGTCGACGCTGTCGCCGACCGTCGAGGCGTTCCTCCGACAGAACGTCCTCGACGCCGCCGTCTCCGGGACAGTGGGTGTGTCGGTCGTGGGGAGCGTGACGCTCGTGTGGGGGTCGCTCCGCCTGCTCCGCGGATTGAACACGGCGTTCGCAGAGATCTACGGCACGGGAGCGGAGCTGTCGTTCGTCGACGGCATCGTCGACGGACTCGTCGCGCTCGTTACCATCCCGGTCGCGCTCGTCGTGGTCGTCGTCGTCACCGCGGCCGCCTCGTTCGTCGATTTCCACCGCGTGCCCGGCGGGACGGCGGTGCTCCTCCTCTGTGGCCTCGTCGTCGTCTTTCTGCCACTGTACTACGTGTTCCCCGACACCGACGTTTCGGTCCTGGAGGTCCTCCCGGGCGTCGTCGTCGCAGCGTTCGGCTGGATGCTACTCCAGCAGGCCTTCCAGGTGTACGTCCTCCTGACGGGGCAGTCGGCCGGGAGCGCCGTCGGTGCCGTCATCCTCTTTCTCACGTGGCTCTACTTCGCGGGCGTCGTCATCCTCGTCGGATGCGTGGTCAACGCCATCAACGGCGGGCACTACGTCCCGGAGTCGGGCGGGTGACCGGTGCCCGACGCCGTCGCCGACGGTCGGTGACGCTCGGCGTCGGATCGAGGTGGCCGAGTCGGGACGACCGTGGCGCATGCGGACGGGGAACAAACCGCCCGACAGCGCCGGAATCGGCCGTGTGACGTATCGAAATCGTTTTACGGG
>JBEPYA010000138.1:0-10536 GCA_041641615.1 Salinigranum sp.
CGTCGTCATCGGCGAGGGCTCTCGCGGTCCCGTCACCGAAGAGATCCAGCAGGCGTTCTTCGACCTCGTGGAGCGGCGCACCGACGACCACGAGGAGTGGTTCACCTACGTCGAGTGATCCAACGGGGTCCGTCCTCGCCAGTCCAGTGATCGGACTCGGGGTCGACCGTTCGAACCGCCCGACCCGGGACGGACCACGGTTCCTCACGGTCGCGTCACGGGCCACGAGACTTATCACGTGCACCGAGGAACCGGCGACACACGATGTCCTCCAGTGACCGTCGTGCGACCGCCGGACGCTCGGAACGAGGTCGGCATCGACGTGAGCGTCGGCGTCACGGAGAGTCGCCCCGACCCCGGTCGTCGCCTCCTCCGGCCCGCACGCCGCGGACCATCGCCACGAGGGGGACGTAGCAGTGGCCGGCGCCGCGAAGCCAATGGAGACGACTCGGGAGCGGCTGTGGCTCGTCGGTCTCCTCGCGTTCCTCGTCGTTCCCGGCTCGCTCGCGTTCGTGCTGGGTGCCTTCGGACCGGTGTTCCCCGACCCAGTCGAGTTCCACGTCGCCGACGACGAACCGCTCTCGGGCGTCGAGGTTCGCGTCGACCGGGTGTCGGTCGGTGAGGACGCGCCGAGGACGGTACAGCGACGCACTCTCGACGGCGGGGCCGACGTCGTCGTGTTCGAGACGCGGACCGCCGGCGCTTACCTGGTCCGGATCTCCGCAGGGTCACAGAGCTGTACGCGCACGGTGACGGTCAGCCGACGTGACGGGGTACTCGAGTCGACCGTCCGGCGACCCGCTGACGGCGGCGAGTGCCCCGTCTCCTTCTTCGTCCAGTAGTCACGTGGCTCACTCGTTGGTCGTCCCCTCCGCCGGTCCGGAGCCGGTCGTCGTCCCGTCGCTCGCCGCTGCCCGTCTCTCTCTGTCCCCGGCGACGGTGTAGAGGAAGAAGCCGACCGACTCGGGCGGGCGGTCGTCGAACGTCTTCTCCACTGTCACCGTCTCGCCCGGGTCGGCGTCGAGTGCGAACGGGTACGGCGCGTACGCGACGACCAGTCCCGCGACGTTGAGCACGCCTTTGAACACCCCCACCACGTCGGAGCCCACGTGCCAGGCGGCTTCGTCGCTCTCGGTGTCGACGACGACCCGCGCCCTGTTCGCGTCGAGTTCCGGCGAGACGAGAAACGCGACCCACTCTCGCCCGATGCCGTACGAGGGGTCGTACTTCGGCCCGCGCCGACACCGACCCCGTCGACGCTCGCACGATACCGCTCGCCGTCGAGGACGAGCGCGAACGCTTCCGGTGAGGGCCCCGACTCGCTCCCCGAGACGGCGGCGAGGACGTACCGCTCGTTCTCCGGGCTGGCTACGGCCATCGAGTCGGGCGTGTCGAGGTAGAGAAGCGAGTCCTGGACCGGAGGTTCGAGACGGTCACCGAGACGCCGTCGACGGTCCGTTCGGTCCCGAGCGCGTGTGGTGTCGCCGCGTCGGCCGTCGGCGTTGCTGTCGATGTCGCAGGGTCGTTCTCCCGAGTCCGAGTTCGACTCTCGGGCCGTGACGCTCGCCCCTCACCGCGGTCGAGGCAACCGGGGACAGCGCACAGGGCGGCGGTCGTTCCGAGGAACGCGCGTCTGGAGGGTTGACGCATGTCTCAGCGCCCGTCCGTCTCCAGTAAGTGTCTTCTGCCCCGGGACTGTCGACGTTCGGTTCCCGTGAGGGGTGAGCTACGACTGCGAGGAACCGGGCCCCGTCCCAGATTCGGTCGTGATGTCGACCGACCCCGACGACTCCCCGTCGGAGTCGGGCTCCTCGAAGACGTCGATCTCGACGCCGTGGTCCTCCTCGGCGAACCCCGCGGAGAGAATGCGCGTCAGCGCCTCCTCGACGCGCTCGTTGGTCTCGGTGATGTCTTCGGACTCGACCTCCATCACGAACCCGGTCGTGATGTTCGGCGCGGTGGGCATGAAGAGGACTTCGCGGCCGTCTTTCGTCCGCTTGCCCGTCTTGAACGCCGTCATCCGCACGCCCGGCCACACTTCGAGGCGGACGGGTTTCTGGAGGTCTTCGGTTCCCGTGAGGGCGGTTTCGACGGCGAGTTTGGAGGCGTTGTAGAGGACACGGACGAGCGGGACGCGGTTCATCACGTTGTCGAGGCCGGCCTCGAACAGGCGGCCGGCGGTGGTCCGCATCAGATAGCCGACCGAGAGGACGAGCATCGTGAAGACGACGATGGCGACGAGGACGCCGAACGGCTGTTCGAGCTGTCGGATGATCGGGAGCTTGGCGATCTGCGAGTAGAGCCAGTTGATGACGAACAGAATAACGAGTATCGGAACCAAGACGACGAGGCCCGAGGCGAAATCGCGTCTCCACGAGGACATCAGAGGAGAGTTAGTGGCCGGCCTTATGAGGTCTTCTTCTTCGCGCCGCTCGTCGACTACCCGGTCACCCGGTGCTCGGGGATGACCGCCCGTGCCGTTCAGCCTCCTATCGCTCCGCCCGCACGCGCTCGCCGAGCCTGTCCGCCGTGAGAATCGCGTCCCGGACCATCGCGGGCTCGACCGCGAACGGTTCGTTGTGGATGGTCTCCTCGTCGGCGCAGGCGGCCTCGGCGACGACGTCGAGCTGCTGGCGCGTCGGGTCGTCGAGGCCGATCTCCGCCAGCGTCACCGGCAGTCCGACGTCGAGCGAGAACTCGATGATCTCCTCGACGAACGCGTCGTCACGACCCTCCAAGACGAGCTGGGAGATGGTCCCGACGTTCACCTTCTCGCCGTGTGTCGCCCCGTGTGTCGCTTCGAGCTGAGTGAGCCCGTTGTGGATCGAGTGCGCCGCCGCCAGCCCGCCGCTCTCGAAGCCGAGCCCCGAGAGGAGCGTGTTCGCCTCCGTGACGGCCTCGACGCTCTCGGTCACGGCGTCGCGCTCGACCGCCTCGACCGCCGAGACGGCGTGCTCGCGGAGCGTCTCGTAACAGAGCTTCGCGAGGTGCGTCCCCGCTCGCGTCGGCTTCCCTCCGACGACGTTGTCGCCGTCCGAGTTCGACGTGGCCTCCGCCTCGAACCACGTCGCGAGCGCGTCGGCGACGCCGCCGCGGAACAGTCGCGTCGGTGCCGCCGCGACGACCGCCGTGTCGACCACGACGAGGTCGGGGTGGTCGTCGTGGAACAGGTACTCCTCGAACTCGCCGTGTTCGGAGTAGACGACCGATAGCGCGCTCGTCGGCGCGTCCGTCGACGCGATGGTCGGCATCGAGACCATCGCCCCGCCCCGCTCCGCGCGGACGGCCTTCGCCGCGTCGAGCGCCTTCCCGCCGCCGGCACCGACGACGACGTCGGCTCCGCGCTCGTCTGCGACGGACGCGATCCGGTCGATCTCCTCCGTCGAGCACTCCCCGCCGAACGTCACCGAACTGACCTCGACGCCGTGGTCTCCGAGACTCGTCGTCACCTCGTCCTCGACGAGCCCGAGCACGACGTCGTCTGCCACCAGGAGGGCGGAGTCGCCCAGCGTCGCCGTGTGCGTTCCGAGATCGGCCGTCACTCCACGTCCCTGTACGTACCGCGCCGGGGATCGGAAGATGCGTGACATCCTGACTCGACCGACGCCCACCAGCCGCTAATAGTTTGTCCGTTTGACAGACCTCCCTAGCGGCGAAAATAAATCGCCGCGTTTTATCGGGTCGCTTTCGGACACCCGGTATGGTCGGCTCACTCGTCGCGGGCGCGCTGTGGGCGATGCTGCCCGCGTACATCCCCAACAACGCGGCCGTCCTCTTCGGCGGTGGCCGTCCCATCGACGGCGGCCGCACCTGGGGCGGGCGGCGCGTCCTCGGCGACGGCAAGACCTGGCGTGGGACGGTGGTCGGCACCCTCGCCGGCACGCTCGTCGCCCTGCTTTTGAACGCGGTCGCGCCCGTCGTCGAAGCCGCCGTCGGATTCGTACTCCCGGCGTTTCCGCTCCGCGCCGGCGTCGCGCTCGCGTTCGGCGCGATGCTTGGCGACATCGGGGCCTCGTTCCTCAAGCGGCGCACCGGCCGCGAGCGCGGCGCGGCCTTCCCCGGACTGGACCAGCTCGACTTCGTCGTCGGCGCGCTCGGTCTCGCTGCGCTCCTCGCGCCCGAGTGGTTCGCCGCGACGTTTCCTCCCGCGGCGCTCGTCGTCGTCCTCGTCGCCACGCCCGTCCTGCACGTCGCGACGAACGGTATCGCCTACCTGTTCGGACTGAAGTCGGAGCCGTGGTGAGTGGACGCGTTCGACCCCCGACGCTCCCGGTAGCTCTCCCGTCCCGCCGACCCTCAGAAGTCGCCGACGACTTCCCCCACGGCGACTGCCTCTCGCGCTTGCGGGAGGTCCGGCTCGGTGAGCATGTCGAAGAAGCCGTGGATCATCTCCTCGTGGTGGTGGGCCACGTCCCCCCCGACGTCTTCGAGCCGCTCTACGTACGCGATGCCCCCGTCGCGGAGCGGATCGAACCCGCACGTGACGACCGTCGCGGGTGGCAGCTCCGACAGGTCACGTGCCCGCAGCGGCGAGGCGAGCGGGTTCAGCCCGTCGACGTCCGTGGTCGTAAATACGTCTCCTCTCCCGACATAGACCACCTCGCTTATGTCGCCGCGGCGACCGACACACGCCAATGACGAACCAGGAACTCATCGCGGCGCTCAGAGAGGCCGACGCCGTCCAGTTCGGGGAGTTCGAGCTCTCCCACGGCGGCACCTCCGACTACTACGTCGACAAGTACCTCTTCGAGACCGACCCCGCGTGTCTGAACCTCGTCGCGCGGGCGTTCGCCGAGCGCGTCGGTGACACGAAGCTCGCCGGCGTCGCGCTCGGTGCGGTCCCCCTCGTCGCGGTCACGAGCGTCGAGACCGGCAACCCATACGTCATCGTCCGCAAGAAGGCCAAGGAGTACGGGACCGCGAACCGGGTCGAGGGCCGGTTCGACGAAGGGGAGGAGGTCGTCGTCCTCGAGGACATCGCGACGACGGGTAAGAGCGCCCTCGACGCGGTCGAGGCGCTCCGCGACCTAGGCGCCGTCGTCGACCGTGTCGTGGTCGTCGTCGACCGCGAGGAGGGGGCGCGGGAGCTGCTCGCCGACCACGACGTCGAACTGGAGGCGCTCGTCACGGCGTCCGAGCTGCTCGCCGACCGCGACGTCGACGCCGACTCGGCGTAACGCTCTCTCCCTCCTCACCGCGACGCGCGCGGTCGCGCGGTGACGCTCGACTCGCTCGACTGGGTGTGCGGGCGGTCTCCCACGCACGTGGACAACTCATCGAATGTCGCACATCGACGTATTCATACTTGTGCAGGGCTGTGGTCCGAGGTATGAACAGAGCGGAGAAAGCGGCCCTCCAGCTGCAGGCGGTCGCCGTGCTACGGATGCTGAAGGAGACGCGGACGTACGACGAACTCGCCGACCTCACCGGGTTGCCGGCCGGCGACCTCAACCGCTACGTCAACGGGCACGTCCTCCCGGGCGTCGAGCGCGCCCGACAGGTCGTCGAGGGCGTCGGCCGCGAGGCGCTCGCGACTGAACTCGAAGCGCGGGTGACGTTCGACGACGAGGGCTACGTCGACAACTCCGGCGTCGTCTTCGACCAGCCGTTTCTCGACCTCGTCGCGCCCGTCGCCGCCAACGCCTTCGGCTTCGAGCGGCCCGACGTGGTGTTGACGGCTGCCACCGACGGCATCACGCTCGGGGCGGCGATGGCGTCGTACTTCGACGCGCGCCTCGCCTACGCGAAGAAGTCCAAGGAGACCGCCGTCGAGGAGTTCATCGAATCCCGCCAGCGACTCGTCTCGGGTATCGAACTCACCTACTACCTCCCGGCGTCCGCGCTCTCGTCGGGGCAGTCGGTGCTGGTCGTCGACGACCTCATCCGGTCGGGCGAGACGCAGGAACTCCTCCTCGACATCGCGGCGCAGGCCGACGCCGACGTCGTCGGCGTCTTCACGCTCATCGCGGCCGGCGACGAGGGGATGGCCGCCGCCCGCGACCTGACCGACGTGCCCATCGGTGCCCTCGCGACGTTCGACTAACACAGTCTCCCTCGCGCCGCCCGTTCGATATCCGTGGATGTGGTGATATCAGGAGATTTTCACCCTTTCTCGTTCGTATCTATCCACACCTGTGTACACATTCGGGGATGATATGAGAACGATTAAGTGAATTCTTCGGGCTATGCTCAGACGTGCATCATGGGGCTTGAACAGACCCTCGCCGACTATTTCGATCTCGACCAGTACGACACCACCGTCCGGACCGAGGTGCTGGCCGGATTGACGACTTTCCTAACGATGAGTTACATCGTAATCGTCAACCCCGCCATCCTCGCGGGCATCCCCGACGCGAAGCCAGGCATCATCATCCAGGGGTTCGACCCCGCCACCGTCCGCTCGATGCTCGCCGTCGTCACCATCATCGCGGCGGCCGTCGCCACGCTCATCATGGGACTGTACGCGAACCGCCCGTTCGGTCAGGCACCCGGCCTCGGCCTGAACGCGTTCTTCGCCTTCACCGTCGTGGGTGCACTCGGCATCCCGTGGCAGACGGCGCTCGCCGCGGTCGTCGTTGAGGGGCTCCTCTTCATCGTTCTCACCGCCGTCGGCGCGCGCGAGTACGTGATCAAGGTGTTCCCCGAACCGGTGAAGTTCGCCGTCGGCACCGGTATCGGCCTGTTCCTCGCGCTCATCGGCCTCGAAGAGATGAACATCGTCGTCGCCGACCCCGCGACGTACGTCACGCTCGGCCCGGTCGCCGCCGACCCCGTCGCCGTCCTCTCGGTCGTCGGCCTCTTCCTCACGTTCGCGCTGTACGCCCGCGGCATCAGAGGCTCCATCATCGTCGGCATCCTCCTCACGACGGTCCTCGGGTGGCTCGTCACTCAGGCCGGTTTGGTCGCCCCCGACGCGGGGCTCGTCGCCGGTCCGGCCTCCGCCCAGTACGACATCACGCCGCTCGCGGGCGCGTTCGTTACGGGACTGGGCAACGTCGAGGCGTTCTCCTTCGCGCTCATCGTCTTCACGTTCTTCTTCGTCGACTTCTTCGACACCGCGGGTACCCTGACGGGGGTCTCGCAGGTCGCGGGCTTCCTCGACGAGGAGGGGAACCTCCCCGACATCGACAAGCCGCTGATGGCCGACGCCGTCGGCACCACCGTGGGAGGGATACTCGGAACCTCGACGGTGACGACGTACATCGAGAGCGCCTCGGGCGTCGAAGAGGGCGGTCGTACCGGCCTCACGGCGACCACCGTCGGCGTGCTCTTTCTCGCTTCGCTCGCCATCGTTCCGCTCGCGGCGGCGATTCCGCTCTACGCCTCCCACATCGCCCTGGTCGTCATCGGCGTCGTGATGCTCCGCAACGTCGTCGACATCGCCTGGGACGACATCACCTACACCGTCCCCGCCGGCATGACGATCCTCATCATGCCCTTCACCTTCTCGATCGCCTACGGTATCGCAGCGGGTATCATCTCCTATCCCATCGTTAAGCTCGCCGCGGGCGAACTCGACGACGTCCGCGCGGGCCACTGGGTGCTCGCACTCGCGTTCGTCGTCTACTTCGTCGTCCGGACCAGCGGCGTCCTCGCCGCACAGGTCTGATTAGCGTTCGTTAGAGTCAGTGTCGCTGGTTCGCCGCCCCATCCCGGCGAACCTGCGGTACTCGGTCACACCAAGCGCCTTGACCGGGCGACACAACAGCTACTCCCCGCCCGCGATATCCTCTCTGTCATGCAGCTCTCGTGGCGTCGGCTCGCCCGTGGCGTCGTCGCCCTCGCGGTCTGTCTACTCCTCGCGCCGGTGGTCGCCGCCGCCGTGAGTGGCCCCGACGGAACCGGACTCGGCCCGGGCACTGTGACACGTCCCGCCGAGGGCGAGACGGTCGTGAGCGTCCAGGGGTGGGTGATCGCGGGCGAGACGAGCGTGAAGAAGCCCGCTCGACTCGTCGCCGCCGACTCGCGTGCACGGACCGCGTGGATACATGACGACACCGGCAACGGCTCGAACTGGTTCTACGACGTCGACCCCGTCGGCGAGAACCTGCTGGTCGTCTCGCCTGGCCGGGGCGGGACAACCGTGTACGAACTGGATCCCCGGAGCCGCGAGCGCGTCTGGAGCCGTCACTTTCCGATCCACGACACCCACGACGTCGACCGCGTGAGCGAGGACGAACTCGTCGTCGCCGCGATGCGCGAGTGGGATGGCGAGCTGAGCCACGACCGCGTCTTCGTCTACAATCTGACCCGGAACGAGACGGTGTGGACGTGGGCGTTCCGCGACCACTTCCCCCCGACCACGGACGGTAGCCACGGACCGGACTGGACCCACGTCAACGACGTCGACCCCATCGAAGAGGACCGTCTGCTCGTCTCGCCGCGGAACTTCGACCAGGTGCTCGTCGTCGACTGCGACTCCGGCGAGATCGTTCGGCGGCTGGGTCGGGATGGCCAGCACGAGACCCTGCACAAACAGCACAACCCCGACTACCTCGTCAGCACCGAGGGGACGCCGACGATACTCGTCGCTGACAGCGAGAACGACCGCGTCGTCGAGTACGCGTTCGAGAACGGCTCCTGGGAGCGCACGTGGACGCTCGCGGGCGGCCTGCGGTGGCCGCGCGACGCCGACCGCCTCCCCAACGGCAACACGCTCGTCACCGACTCGCTCAACCACCGCGTCGTCGAGGTCACGCTCCGTCGCGAGGTGGTCTGGGAGTACGTCGTCACCTGGGGACCGTACGACGCAGAGCGGGTCGTTCACGGTGACGGCTCCACGGGACCGACCATGCGTGACCTGGGCGTCACCGGCACCTACCGGGTGCACGGCGGGACCGGACTCGACCCCGACGCGCGCGCCGATATCCCGACCGTCCTGCGCCGGGTGTTCGCCGGGACGCCGCTCGCCGGTCCCGCGGACGCCTTCGCGACCCGCTGGGCCCACGTCGTTCCGTGGGTTCGTCCCGTCTGGCTGTCCAGTTGGGACGTCGAGTCCGCGCTCGCCGCCGCGTGGGGGTTCGTCGAACTCGCCGTGGCTCGGCGCCGACTCGTGGCGTTCGTCCGGGCGGCGGAGTCACGCTTGCGATAGGGGCGTCACGGCGTCAGCCGCGACTACTCCGTGCGTGTACGTCTCACGCACGACGGTTGTGGCTCACGCCGACACAGCACCGTCGCCCTCTTATCAAGGAGGGCCCTACTCGGAGGCGATGTCAGGTCTCATCCTCTACGAACTGCCCGGCTGCCCCTACTGTGCGAAGGTGAAGAACAAGCTCTCCGAACTCGGCCTCGAGTACGAGTCGCGAGAAGTCCCCCGCTCGCACGGCGACCGAACCGAGGTCGAAGAGGTCAGCGGTCAGACCGGCGTGCCGGTCCTGATCGACGAGGAGCACGGCGTCGACGGGATGTCCGAGTCCGACGACATCGTCGCCTACCTCGAGGAGACGTACGGCGGCGCGAGCTGAGTCTACACGACGGCCGCCTCGTAGCTCTGTCGGAGGGCTCGTTTCACGGGACTGTGTCCGGTCGGGTCGACGCGCACCGTCGCCCACTTCCGGACGAGTCGACCGCCGGCCTCGAACGGTTCGACCACGTGGGACTGTTCGAGTCTGGCCCGCTGTGTTTCGGTGAGTCTGGTGAGAGACAGCCCCTGCTCGGAGACGACGGCGAAGAGGACGCCGTCGGCGACGTACGAGGGGCAGCCGAACATGACCTTTCGTGAGACGCCCGGCCACCCCATCACCAGGTCGTCGACGGCGTCACGGAGATCCCGGTGTGACTCTTCTGTGTACATGGGCCGCTATGACGTCGGCCAGAGAGATAAGCGTACCAGCCGCCATCCCCGTCAGGACTCCGCCGGCTCGGTCGTCCGCTCGCGGATGAGGTCGCGAATCGCGTCGGGGTCGTCGATGGCCGCGAGTTCCTCACATGAGACGATCGCGGTCCGGTCGACGGACTCGCGCTTCGTGCGCTCTTCGGTGAAGTACACCGAGCGCGTCCGGGTGATCTCACCCAGCGAGGACATGATGCGGGCGCGCTTCTCGGCGTTGCGGTCGAACGCGGAGTGGCCGGTGAGTACGTTGTGCCCGCGGCGTCTGTCGGCGCTGTCCTCGGAGACGGCCTTGAACGGGGCACGCAGCGTCGGGTGGACGTCGTAGCCTGCCCGCGTGAGCACCGTGACGACGTGCTCGTCGTCCGGGTCGGCCTCGGGGTCCGCGGGCGTCGGGTCGGCCGTGCGAACCTCGTCGGCGCCCTCCATCACCTCGACGGGCGCGGAGAACGGCTGGTCGAACAGCTCCTCCAGCTGGACGGCCACCTCGATGGAGGCGTTCATGCCGTCCTCGTACTTCGAGACGGTGCGCCGAGAGACGCCGAGTTCGCTCGCCAGTTGCCCGAGGCTCATCCCGCGCTCCTGCCGTTCGTCGGCGAGCAGGTCGCCGTCGATGTTGACGTACAGTCCGCCGGGGGCGGCGTAGATGAGCGGCGGGACCTCCTCGACGAACAGGTCCATCGCCGTGTCGGGGTTCAACACCGGCA
>JBEPYA010000139.1:0-10477 GCA_041641615.1 Salinigranum sp.
TGGTCGGTTTTTCACGTGTGTTGTCCGAACAGTAGTGAGACCGCCCAAACAGCTTTCTCGTTGGCGGTGGTTTCTTCGGTCAGCAGAATTTCCATAGGTGAATACAGAGCGCGTATCGTTCTTCGGTGGGTTGGTTCGTTCAACGTCCTGTCACTAGTCAGACGATGCACCCCTGCCAGAATAAACATAATGTTTATTACATAAGTATATGTCTCTGTGGCTCCATAACGATACGGAGGGGACTATCCCACGAACGAAGCGACACCACCGGAGTCAGGCAAGGAAATGAATCTTCACCGAGTTGTCTCGGATGACGGCACCGAGATAGTCGGACGCGTACACGGGCAGGGGCCGCCACTAGTCCTGGTTCATGGAGCGTTGGGCGACGGAGAGATAGCCTGGGCCCCGCTGTTGCCGTTGCTCACGGATCGTTTCACCTGCTACACGATGAGTTTGCGAGGTCGGGGCCTGAGCGGCCACAGCACTGATTTATCGATGGAACGTCTGGTGCAGGACATTACCGCGTTCGTAGAAAGCTTCGATGAGCCCGTGGGGCTGATGGGGTGGTCCGGCGGTGCCCTGTTTACGCTGGCTACAGCAGAGAACACCGACGCGGCCTCCGCCGTTGCTGCCTACGAGGTCCCCGTCTTCGAGCTGATGAGCGAGGAAGTCTCTGCACGTATGATGGAGACGTTCGGACGCTTTGCTGAGGCAGCGAACGAAGATCGATTGGCCGAGGCAGCCCGAATTTGGATCGAGCTCATTGCTAACGACGACGAACTGGCCGACGCGGCAGAGTTAGACTTCTTCGAGGCTTTAGCGCCAAACGTCCCGATCCAAGTTCAAGAGTTCGAGCAGCTCTTCAGGTCCGAAGGGGCCAGCCCAGCCGATCCATCAGAACTCGCCAAAATCTCGGTCCCCGTCCTGCTCTTGCACGGGACCAGATCGACTCCGGATCCCTGGTTTATCGATAGTGCGAACCACGTTGCCAAACACGTGGGTGATGTCCACGTTCGCGAGATCGCCGATGCCGGGCACCTCGGCCCGTACCTTAGGCCGGATGCTGTTGCCGACGAACTCACACAGTTCTTCGCTAGAACGCAACACCCAGTCTGAATCGTCCACGGCGTCTTCCAACGCGACGGGTACCTGTGAATAACCGAGGTAGTCGGTATCTCTCAGTGCTGTCAAACCAATACCTCTTCTGAGTGTTGCACGCGACTTCTGACAGCTTCTGGGTAGGTCTCCGCAGTCGCGCTGAGTACGGCGCGCGAATCGGTCACGAGTGAGTGGTGCCAGTCGAGATGGTCAGTCGTCACACATTTATCACCGAGAGACGGCAAGCGTTCGTCGATTGGAACATGACCAACTCTCTCGGTGTGTCCCGGCGAGATGTCGGAGCGGGTATTGCGGCAGGCGGTTCGGCGCTACTCGGTGCAGTTCTGCTCAAGCTCTGGAACTTCTTCCAGACGTTCAGGGCCCGAGAATTCGACTTAGCATAGCGGAGCATCGGCGAGGGAGTGAGATTATTTTCCTCGGGATAATCGCTGACCCGGGGTATCGAGGTTCAGATTGTACGCTTTTACTTTCACCGAGCCTACTAGTAGAAACTCGGCCGGTAGTGTTCCAGGCGACAACTCCGAATTCACCAGTAGTAGCTTCGCTGTGGCCGTATTCCTGTAAATTGGTGTCCTCCTGTATGCGAGTTGTCTCTCTCACGACCGAATCCTTATGCGCGACGTCCTACTATTTCAGCCCAACATGGCCAGCTCGACGCGAGATGGGTCCCCACACGATGAGGAGATTCGTCTCTGGCGTGAGGACGACTGGTGGGTCGCCAGAGACGTCGAAACCGGTGTCACCACACAGGGGCAGTCCCGCGAGGATGCACTGGAAAACCTCGACGAGGCGGTCGCAATCCACAACGACGAGGTCGGGAGTGCACCGACCGACGAGGAACTCCGTGAGATGGGTATCGACCCTGCGGACAACACGACCGGTGAGGAAGAGCCACCGGATGTGCTCGACTAATCGATGGGGAGGAGAACCTTCTCGGGGAGAGAAGTGGTGAAGGTGCTGGTCAACGTTGGTGGATTCGAGTGGCGACGCACGACTGGGGACCACGCGCAACTATACTACGAACATCCGACGAACGAAGACGACAGGCGACGGGTCACGGTTCCGTTACACGACGAACTTCGAACAGGGACGCTTCGTGGCATCGCCGACAGCGCCGGGGCGAGGGATTTCGAGGAGTTCTGTGAGTGGCTCGACCGAAACTCGTAGTCCACATCTCCACCCGGAAACTCAAAAAGAATACATCCGGATTCGTCTGCTGTGACTCTACTAGTAGTTTGTCGATAGCTAGTGTTCCGGGCGACAATCCGTACCTACCGGAGAGACGTCTCCACTGCTTCTGCGACGCTATCGACGAACGTTTCCGTCACGCGACCTTGCCACGCGACGAAGTCCTCGTGTCGGGGTGAATGAACCGCCCAGGTTCACAGTCCGGCGACGTCCTCGATGGCGTCGGTCAGTCGCTTGACCGACTCGACGTCGTGTTCGCCCATGTGGCCGATACGGAACGTCTTCTCGCCCAGTGCCGACCCGTAGCCGTTCGAGAAGACCATGTCGTACGTCTCCGACACCTCCTCGATGGTCGCGGCCACGTCGATGCCCTGCGTGTTCTCGATACACGCGACCGTCTGCGACTCGTACCCCTCCTCGGGGAACATATCGAAGTGCTCGTGCGCCCACTCGCGGGTGTACTCGGCCATCTCGCGGTGCCGTTCGCTTCGGCCCTCGTGGCCCTCTTCGAGCATGTGCTTCATCTGCTGTCTGTAGGCGAGCATGACCGGAATCGCCGGCGTCGAGTGGGTCTGTCCCTTCCGGTCGTAGTAGTCGAGACACCGCTGGAAGCCGCCGTACCACGACGCCGACTCCTTGTCGAGTTCGCGCTCGTACGCCTCCTCGCTCACCGCACAAACGGCAAGACCCGGCGGCATCGCGAACGCCTTCTGCGACGAAGCGAAGATGACGTCGATGCCGTGGGCGTCGATGTCGACGTAGTCACCGCCCAGCGAGGAGACCGCGTCGACGGCGAAGTAGGTGTCGGGATACTCGCTGACGACGTCGCCGATCTCCTCGATCGGGTTTCGAACACCCGTCGAACTCTCGTTCATCACACAGCCGACCAGGTCGTACTGTTTGTCGCTCGCTTCGAGTGCCTCGCGAACGTCCTCGGGCTTGACCGCCTTCCCCCACTCGTACTCGAGTCGGTCGACGTCCTTGCCGAGGCGCTCGGCGACGTTGGCGAACCGTTCGGAGAAACTGCCGCACGTCGCGACGAGGAGGTGCTCGTCGACGAGGTTGAGTGTGGACGCCTCCCAGAACTCCGTCCCCGACGCCGTGAGGACGATGACGTCGTTGTCGGTGCCGAGGAACGTCTTCGTGTCCTCGACGATGGTCGTGTAGAGGTCGGTCATCCGGTCCATCCGGTGGCCGAACATCGGCTGTGCCATCGCCTCGATGACGTCTTCTCGTACCTCGGTCGGCCCGGGGATGTACAGTGTCTTGTCCGGATAGTCGTCCGTATACTCGCGTTTTGCTGTCACGGGATCCACCTGATAGGGGTTTTTGTGTCGGGGGGCGGCATGGTACTTTTGATTCCACCGGATGACGGTCGCTGTCGTGGCCGCTGTCGGCGGAACGTCGCCCGCAGTCCGTGCCCCACTCGACCGCCGACCCGAGTGGCGACGTGACGGGGTCGCGCGTTACGGGCTCGCCGTAGGCGAGTCGCTCTCGTCGGTCGCCAGCGCTGGAAACGTCTCTCGAAGCTCTTCGGAGAGGGTCATCACGTCGAGTTCGGTCGCCACGTCGACCGCCGCGATCGCCTCGGGGACGGCGCTGCGTCGCTGGAGCGCGGCGACCTTGTACAGGTAGGCGACGCGGAACAGCCACACTGCGCGCTCGACGTCCTCGTCGGAGCGGAGATACTTCGTCACCCACCCCGACTCGGGGTAGAGGTGGTGCCTCGAAGTGAGTCCCTCGCGGACGACCACGTCGCGCACGCGCCCTGGAAGGGGAACGTCCGCCTGTCGGTCGCCGTGGAGGTGTCCGATCTCGCTCCCTTCGAGCGTGAACTCCTGACCGCCGAAGCGGTGGGGACCGACTTCGACACCCGGCCACGACGAGACGACCGATTCGATTGCAGTGCTCATCGGACGGGATACGCGGCGAGAACGGATGAATCGACCGTGTGGTGGACGATAGGCGATGGCGACTGTCCGGTCCGCGTAACATCGATCCGAGTGTTCATGTCCTTGGCAAGCGCTAACACACCATGGCATCGGGTGAGGGGACGCCAGCATCCGCGACGGAGCAGCTCACCGAAGAACTCAACCCCGAGATCGGCCTGATCGGGGCGCTCGCCATCGGCGTCGGGACGATGATCGCCGCGGGGATCTTCGTCCTCTCGGGGCTCGCCGTGACGAACGTCGGTGCCGTCGCTATCGGGTCGTTCCTCCTGGCCGCGATCGTCGCCGGCTTCACCGCCGCCGCGTACGCCGAGTTCTCCTCGGTCTACCAGGAGAGCGGCGGCGGCTACATGTTCGTCGCGAACACGTTCGACAGCGACCTCACCTACATCATGGGGTGGACGATGATCCTGGGGTATCCGGCCAGCGCCGCCTTCTACCTCGCGAGTTTCTCCGAGTGGTTCTTCCGCTTCATCTACCCCGTCCTGAACGTCCCCGCGGCCGTCCCCTTCTGGGTCTCCGGCGTCGGCATCCTCGCGCTCCTCGTCCTCATCAACCTCAAGGGGACCGAGGAGTCCACCCAGTTCCAGATCGTCGTGACGGCACTGAAAGTCGTGCTCCTCGTCTTCTTCCTCTGGGGCGGCCTCCGGACGTTCGACTCGGCCGTCGTCGCGGCGTCGGTCGCGGAGAACATCGACAAGGTGGCCCAGATCGGCCTCACGAGCGCGCTGGTGTTCATCACGTTCTTCGGGTTTTCGGCGATCACGACCAACGCCGAGGAGATCAGAGACCCCGGTCGGACCATCCCCCGGGCGATCTACCTCAGCATGGGCATCGTGACGGTCATCT
The DNA here is from genome assembly GCA_041641615.1 of Salinigranum sp. Taxonomy (GTDB): domain Archaea; phylum Halobacteriota; class Halobacteria; order Halobacteriales; family Haloferacaceae; genus Salinigranum. The sequence goes on from JBEPYA010000139.1 coordinate 5,106, forward strand.
ACGCGCTGGTCGTCCTCGTCATCGTTCTCGCGGTCAACAACGTGGGGTTTCTGGACTTCCTGTCGCAGAACGTCGATCTTGGGGGACTGGACCCGGCGGCGTTCGTCGGCGAGAACGGCGAGGTGTCGATGGGCTACGCCGCCCAGTACTACCTCGGTCCGATCGGGTTCTACGTCATCATCGTCGGCGCGCTCTTCTCGATGCTGTCGGCCGCGAACGCGACCATCATGGCCGGGTCGCGGGTGAAACTCTCGATGGCCCGCCGGAACCACCTCCCCCGGAGGTTCGAGGAGATTCACCCCGACTTCGACACGCCGTACCGGGCCGTCCTCCTCACCGGCGGCCTCATCCTCACTTACATCGTCGTGTTCGCCGTCGTCTTCGGGGAGACCGCGGGCACCGAACCGCTCTTCGGTCTCCACCTCGGCATCGAGGGCCTGGCGCAGTTCGCCAACTTCCTCCTCTTGAGCGGGCTGAGCATGGTCAACGTCGCTCTCATCCAGTCCCGCCGGAAGTACCCGGACATCGAGCGGGGGTTCAAGGTCCCCTTCGTCCCGGTCGTCCCCGTCGTCGCCGTGCTCGCGAACGTCGCACTGTTGCTCAACGTCGGCCTCGTCGCCTTCGCCATCGGGATCGGGGCCGAACTCGTCGGCGTCGCCGTGTGGTTCGTCTGGAAGAGTCAGAAGCCGCCGGTCGAACGGCTGGAGAAGGAGACGCCCACGGCCGTGGCCGAGTACCGAGCCCCGGGCGAGGGGTATCAGGTGGTCGTCCCCATCGCGAACCCGCGGAACGCCGCACAGCTGATGCGCACCGCGACGACGCTCGCGGCCGCGAACGACGGCGAGGTGCTGGTGATGAGCGTCGTCACCGTCCCCGAACAGACGCCGCTCTCCCGCGGGCGCGAGCGCACCGACGAGAAGCGGGACGTCCTCGAGTACGCGATGTCCATCGCCGAGGACGAGGGCGTCCCCGTGAGCGGGACGATTCGGATCGGTCACAACGCCGCCTCTGCCATCCTGAACACGGCCATCCAGCACGACAGCGACGCAGTCGTCCTCGGCTGGAAGGGGAGACGTACCCAGCGGCGCGACGTCGTGCTGGGGACGAACGTCGACCGGATCGTGAGGGAAGCGGACTGTGACGTCTTCGTCGAGAAGTTCGGGATGCGCGCGGACGGCGAGGTCGACTCCGTTCTCCTCCCCATCGCGGGCGGTCCCCACGCGACGCTTGCCGTCGAGACGGCCGGCGCAATCGCCGCCCGAACCGGCGCGACCGTCCGTGCGGTGTACGTCATCCCGTCGGACGCGACGGACGAGGAGCGCCGGCAGGCGACGGCGATGCTCACGACGGCCACGGAACTGCTCTCCTCGCCGGTCGAGACGCGCGCCCTGACGAACGACGACGTCGTGTCGGCGCTCGTCGACGAGAGCGCGAACCACGACCTGACCGTCATCGGCGCGACTCGGGAGGGCGTGTTCCAGAAGTTCATCTTCGGGACCATCCCGGAGACCGTTGCCGAGCGCGCCCCGGCGACGGTCATCATGACCAAGCGCTCCCTCGACGTCGGCGACCGCCTCAAGCAGTCGGTCACGAAGCTCGGCGAGCGGGCGACCGGGCGGGTCGACCCGCTGGAAGGGGGCGCGGAGCCGTGAGACTGGCCTACACCGGGTTGGCGTCGGTCAACACTTCGACGAGCGCCGGCCCGTCGTGTGCGAGCCCCTCCTCCAGCGCGGCTTCGAGTTCGTCCGGGTTCTCGACGCGGACCCCGCGCGCTCCACAGCTCTCGGCGTACGCCGCGAAGTCCGGGTTCACGAGGTCGGTCTGCCAGACGGGCCACCCGCCGTCGCGCTGTTCTTTGCTGATCTTCCCGAGTTCGTCGTCGTTCAGGAGGACGTGTGTCAGGTCCATGTCGTACTTGACGGCCGTGGTCAACTCGGCCATGTACTGCCCGAAACCGCCGTCGCTGGAGACGGAGACGACGGGCCGACCGCGATGGAGCGACGCCCGTTCCCGTGTCGCGGCCCACGCACCCAGTGCCGCGGGGAGGGCGAAGCCGATCGAGCCGAGGTAGCCCGACATCAAGACGGTGTGGTCGACGCACTCGAAGTACCGGCCGAAGGCGTAGGTGTTGTTCCCGACGTCCACGGGGAGGATCGCGTCCTCCGGGAGGAGTCGGCTCATCGCGTCGAACGTCGTCGCGTAGTTGACGCCACGTTCGGGTGGCTGGCTCCTCCTCGTGGCCTTCTCGTCCCGCCAGATAGCCCACCGTTCCGCGATCTCCTCGCGCTGGTCCTCCGTCTCGACGCCGGCGGCGTCGAGGCAGTCACGGAGACGGTCGACCGTGACGCCCACGTCGCCCCAGACGGGGACGTCGACGGGATGGTGTTTCCCGAGCACCATCGGATCGTGGTCGACGTGGACGGTGGGTTTGTACTCGGAGATGCCCGTGTGGTTCGAGAAGCTCGCACCGAAGACGAGGAGCAGGTCGGACTCGTTCATGAAATGGCTCGCGACGGGCGTCCCGCTCCGCCCGAGGACGCCTCCGGCGAGCGGGTGGTGGTCCGAGAGCTGTCCCTTCGCCTTGAACGTCGTCACCACCGGACAGTTCAGCGCCTCGGCGAGCGTCACGACCGGTTCCATGTGGAAGCGCGCTCCGTATCCGACGATTATGAGGGGACGGTCGGCCCGAGAGAGCAACTCGACCGCCTCCGCGACCGAATCATCCGGTGGGGCGATATCCCGTCGGGTGATGCGTCCCTCGGGTCCACCCGCCGCCACTTCCGAGGGGAGCGTCTGGACCTCGTCCGGGAAGACGAGGTGGGAGACGCCGCCCTCCAGGAGAGCGGTCTTCACCGCCCGCGTCATCAGCTCGGCGTGATCGCTGTTCGGCAGGACGGTCTGCTCGAACAGCGCGACGTCGCCGTAGGCGGCCTCCAGGTCGACCTCCTGGAAGTTTCCCGTCCCCAGGACCTGCGTGGCGACCTGGCCCGTCAGCGCGAGCGTCGGGGAGCGGTCGACGTTGGCGTCCCAGAGTCCGGTGAGGAGGTTGGTCGCCCCCGGGCCAGCGATCGAGAAACAGGCCGCCGGCTCTCCGGTGAGTTTGCCGTACGCCGACGCCGCGAAGGCGGCCGCGCCCTCGTGTCTGACCCCGTAGTAGGTGAGTTCTTCTCTGGTCTCGGCCTCGCGGAAGGCGTCGGCGAGACCGAGGTTCGAGTGGCCGACGATGCCCCAGACCTGCGAGACGCCCCACGCGGTCATCGTCTCGACCATCACGTCCGAGACGGTCCGCTCGCGGTCGTGCTCGACCGGGATGGCGACGTAGATGCCGTCCTCGCGTTCCTCGACGTCGTAGACGAGGACGCAGTCGTCGTGGGCACCCGGTGACTCCCCGGTGAGCGGGTCGAAGTCCCAACCGTGCCACGGGCAGCGGAGGAGCCCGTTCTCGATGGAACCCTCGCCGAGTGGGCCGCCCTGGTGGGGGCAGGCGTTGTCGATAGCGGCGTACCGTCCCCGGAAGTGGGTCAGGCAGACAGTCGTCCCCCCGAGTGTGACTGCCGTCACGCGCCCCTCGGGAAGTTCGTCGGGTGCGAGCGCCTTGTGCCAGCGAGTCTCCTTCCCGGTGTCGGACTCAGCGTCGTTCGTCATCGATGTCGTCCACTCGCCGACAGATAGCATAACCGTATCCGCCGTGTGCGGACGTCGCACGACTCCTCACGTTCTCCCTCCGAGAGCCGACCACCGCAACGGTAACGTTCATGCGGCAGGCCCGTGGTAGGTCGGACATGACTCTCGAGGGACTCGACGATCTGGACCGAGCGATCCTCGGCGCGCTCCAGCGTGACGCGCGTCACACCTCCTCGGGCGAGATCGCAGAGCAGATGGACGTCTCCGCGTCGACCGTCCGAAAGCGCATCCAGCGGCTCGAATCGGAGGGCATCCTCACGGGGTACCACGCCACTGTCGACTACGAGCGGGCCGGCTACCCGCTGTACATGGTGCTCATCTGTACCGCGCCCATCCCCGAGCGCGAGCGACTCGCGGACGAGGCGCTCACCGTCTCCGGGGTGGTCGACGTCCGCGAGATCGCCACCGGAACCGAGAACGTCATGGTCACCGTCGTCGCCGCGGACGCCGAAGAGCTGACCGAGGCGGCCCGCACGCTCGTCGAACTCGGCCTGACTATCGGCGAGGAGGAACTCATCCGCGGGGACCGCTCGACCCCGTTCGACGGGTTCGTCTTCGACGCGGTCGACACCGCGGGGTCGGACGAGTCGCCGGACGAACCGTGACGAGGGGGCCGAGTCATCCCTCGCGTTCGGACACCCGTCCGATGAAGTCGTCGGCTTCGACCGGTGCCCCGCACAACACACAGCCGTCATCGAGGAGTTCCGCCCGGATGTCGCTGTCGACGGTCGTCTCGACGTCGCAGGCGGCGCAGTCGAAGACGAACTCGTTCGCCATCCCCGTCTCCCGTCGTGGGTACCGACGCGGGACTGGATGATGACGGTCGACCCCACATCGTGTGGGTGTTGAAACGGGTGACCCCGCGTTCAGGCGTCGAGGACCGCGTCGAGGAGCTTCGACTGTGCCGCGGCGAGGTGCTCGGCGAACGTCGAGCGGTTGATGTCGAGCGCCGCGGAGACTTCGGTCGCGTTCGCCTCCCGCGGGTGCTCGAAGTAGCCCATCCGGTGGGCCGTCTCCAGCACCTCGCGCTGTCGGTCAGTGAGCGCCGCGCGGTCGACGAAGACGAGGTCGGACTCGTCCGATTCGTGTTCCGAACGGGTGAGGCGACGGAGCGAGACGCCGTCGAAGGCGTCGCGGAGGTCGCTGACGACCGCCCGAAGCGCGTAGAGGTCCTCGACGACGAACGAGAGGACGACGGAGCCGTCGTCCGCCTTGATGTGACGCGCAGGGGTGCCGTGACGCTCGACGAACTCACAGGCACACTGTGGCTCCGAACGGGCGTCGCGCTCGAATCGGTAGACCGTCTTCCCTTCGTACTGGAACACCTCGGCGACGTCGTCGAGGTCGGCGTCCTCGAAATCGGCGTCCGCGTCGGCCGTGAACTCCACGGTCGTGCACGGTTCGATGGGGTCGGCGGCACGGGCAACGGACTGCACGTCGGCCGTCCGTGACGCGTCGACAATGCGACAGACCGACCCCGTCACCTCGACCTCAGCGTGGACGCCACTGTTGACCATTCGAACCCCGATACCGGGTTCTGAGATAAATGCCCTTCGGGCCCCGGGTCACGTCGTCGGGCCGTCGAACCCACACTTGAACACCCCGCACTCTGTGGTCTCCCCGTTACCGGGTTCTGCCCGTCAGTATATGACAGACAGAGCCATGGCATCTCCCGGTCTCCACTCGGT
>JBEPYA010000140.1:0-10458 GCA_041641615.1 Salinigranum sp.
CTTCACCATCCTGTTCGAGGGTCTCGAAACGCGTGACCGCGAGACGGTGTTCAACCCCGACGACGAGAACCGCGAGGCGTACACCCGGGGCATCACGGACATGCTCGCCTTCCTCCATCTGGGGACGATGGGCTATCACACCCCGTTCAAACACATGCTCGCGACGGGCGTCAACCGAGCGGAGCAGGAACTGGCCGACTCGGAGTACCGGATGGTGACGGTCGACTTCAACGTCGACCCGGTGGGACGGATCGACGTCGACGCCGTCGTCGACAAACTCGATTCGGAAAACTTCGACGACCTCACCGACGAGGAGCTCCGCGCGTTCGTCCGCCTGCTCGGCGAGTCGGACGACTTCGACGCCACGGCCATCCGCTCGGAGATGAAAGCACAGATGACGGCGTTCCTCGAACGGGTCGACGCCGCGGCCGAACGCCGCGAACGGCGGGTCGAGGAACTGAACGGCTGACTCTCCCGACTCAGCCCAGATACGCGACGGCGTCCATCTCGACGTGGACCTCTCCTGGGAGGCGCGACACCTCGACGCAGACTCTCGCCGGGGGGTCGCCGCCGAACCGAGTGCCGTAGGCCTCGTTGACCCGGTCGTACGTCTCCAGGTCGGTGAGGTAGACGGTCACCTTCACCACGTCGTCGAGGCCGTCGCCGCCCGCCTCGCTGACGACGGCGGCGATGTTGTCGAGGACCCGCTCGGTCTGTGCTTCGATGCTTCCCGCCACCTCCTCGCCGGTCTCGGGGTCGACCGGGCCGTAGCCGGAGACGTACAGCGTGTCGCCGGCGCGCACCCCCTGCGAGTAGGGGTTGTCGTTCCGCGGTGCGTCGTCCGTGACGACTCGCTCCCTGGACATTTCGATACTCTCAGGCGTGCTGTGCTTCCGCCGTCACCGTCTCGATGCCCTCGACGACGACGTCCATCGCCGTCTCGGCGAGGTCCTCCGTGAGGACGAGCGGGGGGAGCAGGCGCAGGACGTTGCCCTGCCGCCCCGCCTTCCAGACGAGGACGCCGTGCTCGAAGCAGTAGTCCTGGAGCGCGTCGGCGGCGTCGCCGTCCGGGTTGCCGTCGCTGTCGACGAACTCGCAGCCGACGAACAGCCCCTTGCCGCGCACGTCGAGGATGCGAGGGTTGTCCTCGGCGGCCCGCGAGAGCCGCCCGCGGATGTACTCGCCGAGGTCGCGGGCGTGGGCGAGCAGGTCGTGCTCCTGAACGTACTCGATGGCGCGCGAACCAGCGCGCATCGCGACGACGTGGCCCCGGTAGGTGCCGGCGTGGTCGCCCGACCCCCACGTGTCGAGGTCCTCGTGGTAGATGGTCGCCGAGAGCGGGAGGCCGGTGCCGCCGAGCGCCTTGGCCGTCGTCATGATGTCCGGCGTGACGTCGTACCACTCGGAGGCCCACCACTGGCCCGAGCGACCGAAGCCGCTCTGAATCTCGTCGAAGATGAGCGGGACGTCGTTGGCGTCGGCGAGGTCGCGGAGGCCTCTCAGGAAGCCCTCCGGCGGGACGATGACGCCGCCCTCGCCCTGGATGGGTTCGACGAAGATGCCCGCCGGGTTGGCGAGTCCGCCGTAGGGGTCTTCGAGTATCTCCTTCACCTCGCGAAGCGCCCGCGCACACGAGAACGAGTCACAGCACGCGTCCCCGTCGCGCGGACACAGCGCCGCCGCGTCCCCGTCCGGATCGGTCGCGGGCGTCGGGTACTTCGCGTGGACGACGTCCGACAGCAGCGGGGTGTACTCGCCCTTGAACTTCTTGTTGCCGGTGAGGCTCATCGCGCCGCTCGTCGCGCCGTGGTACGCGCCGCGGAACGCGATGAGGCCGTCGCCGCCGGTGTTGTACTTCGCGAGCTTGATGGCCGCCTCGACCGCATCGCTCCCGGTGGGACCGCCAAAGACGACGCGGTTCTGGCCGCGTAACCCGGGCGGGGCGATTTCGTCGAGCTTCTCGATGAGTTCGAGTCGTGCCTCGGTGGGGAAGTCCACGGTGTGGACGAGCTTGTCCGCCTGCTCGTGGACCGCCTCCATCACGTAGGGGTTCGCGTGGCCGACGTTCAACACGCCGATGCCCGCGAACATGTCGATGAACGTGTTGCCGTCCGCGTCGCGGACCGTCGCACCCCTGCCCTCCTCGAAGGCGACCGGGATCTCCTCGGGATAGGCGACCGCACTCGAATCGATCTCGCGCTGTCGCTCCAGTAGTTCGCGCGAGTTCGGCCCGGGAACCACGTCCACGTCCGGTGCGTCGTCGTAGTGTAACTCGTCGATCGGTGGGCTCGCGACCATGGTTCGAACCACGAAAAACACTCATAAAAAATTTGTCCACGTTTTCCATAGAGGGTATACACAGATTCCGTACTCACTCCTCGGTCGCGTCCGACGGCGGCCGGTACAGCTGTTCGACCTCGCGCTCGAACGTCTCGACCGCCCGCGAGAGGAGGTCCGCCTGCGTCGCCCGAACCTCGTCGTCGACGAGGTACTCCGGGCCGCTGAGGTTCAGCGAGCCGTACACCTCCCCCCGTGGGGACATCACGGCTTTCCCCATCGCCCAGAACCCCTCGATGGCCTCGCCGCGGTTCTCGGCGTACCCCCGCTCGCGCACCCGCGCCAACTCCTCGAACAGGTCCTCCTCGGTGGTGATCGACCGCTCCGTCGCTGCCGGGAGCCCCCACCGGTCGATGATCGCGCGGACGCGTTCCTCGTCGTACTGGGCGATGATGGCCTTCCCGGAGGCGGTCGTGTGGACGTGGAACGGGCTGCCGTCGATGAGAAACCGCGGGATGTTCGAGAAGTCGAGGTTCCCGTACAGCGAGACGATGCGGCCGTGTTCCTCGACGGCGAAGTCGACCTCCATCGTCGACTCCTCGGCGAGCCCCGCGATGATCTCCTCGGCGATCCGGTGGTACTCCTTGCCGGTCCGCACGTAATCGCCGAGGTGGCAGAACTTCGCCCCGAGGTGATACCGGTTGTCCTCGTTGACGACGTATCCGTACTCCGACAGCGTGCGGAGGTGGCTGTGGACGGTGCTCTTCGCCAGTCCCGTCGCCTCGACCAGTTCGGACAGGCTGGCCCCCCCGAGTTCCAGGATCTCGTCGACGAGCTGGAGCGAGACCGCCGTCGTCTGCAACACCTGCTTCTCCGCCGTTCGACCCGGGCGTTCTGTCATACACCCTCCTCCAACGGCTACCCCTATAGACGTTCGTGACCGGGACGGTCACCACCGTCCATTCGTTCGGACACCTCGAACGTACTTGTACCATTATGCCATAAATATGTGGTGTGGTAACACGAAACTTGGACGAAGTGCGAAGATACTCCGCTCGTCTCCTCCGTTACGCTCGTCGTGAGACGCGCGCTCGATATAAACATCCGTCTCTCAGGAACCGTTCCGAGGTGCTGAACGTTCCAGCTGGGTCGAATCCCGAGTATCGCGAGACTTCTCATCTCTCTCTTCTACTGCATTCTGGAGAGCCGCACGTTTATAAGAAGTCGCTGAGCCGCCGCCGCATATTCCGTTACAAGAGTACTGCTGTAAGCGAACGTCGTACCGCGCGAACCCCATCGGCCGAGGTGTTCCACTCTCGCGAGTGCACAGATGTAATTGTAATACTGGTAGAAGACACAATTTTCTCTGAGTAGGAGTGTGGTGTTACGTGCGATACTAATAGAATAATAGCGTATTTTCGACATAAGGGTAGACTCTCTACATTAAATAGGTCGAGAGAATCGGTTATATATCTATAACGGTGACGAATCGGTCTCAGTTGGTCTCATACTCGGTAAATACAGGCTCAGACGCCATCATCGCCCACTCAAATCGGATACGTGTGCTCCAAACGAATTCAATTATATCTGTTCATACACGTCGTCCGGGACGCGCTGGGCGTGCCATCACGCAGGACCGCTGGACGCCCTCGTTGAGTGAGGCGTCTCTCGGTTCTCCGCTTCCCGTCGCGCGTCTTCGACCCGGTTTCTCGGCGACGTCACCCGATTCGGGAGTCCGCGGGGGAGCCGACGGCCGGCCGACGAGGGACGCTCCTCCGGTGGGTCGTGACCCCCATCCGCCCCGGCCCCGTTCACGCTCCTCGGCGTGTGACTCCGTCGGTACTCACGGTCGCTTCAGCGCGCCGTCCACGTCGAACAGGCTGTGGCTGTCCTTCGGTTCGCCGGGGTGAGCGCGCGCGGCGTCCTCGTCGAAGGTGACGCCCAGTCCCGGCTCGTCCGGGACGGCTATCGCCCCGTCTTCGACCCTGAACTCGTGCTGGATGACCTCGTCGCCCCACGGGACGTCCCGGCTCATGTGTTCGAGGATTTCGAGGTTCTCGAACCCCGCACAGAGATGGAGCGAGGCGGCAGTGCTCACACCCGCGTTGGGGTTGTGCGGCGCGATGGTCATGTATCGCGCCTTCGCGATGGCGGCGGCGTGCTGGATCTCTTGGAGGCTCCCGTAGTTCGTCACGTCGGGCTGGATGATGTCACAGGCCTGTTTGCGGACGATATCCTCCGTGGTCTCGTTGTTGTAGATGCGCTCGCCCGTCGCGACGGGGACGTTCACGTGCTGGGTCACGTCGGCCATCACCTCCCTGTCCTCCAGTTCGACCGGCTCTTCGAGGAACATGAGGTCGTACTCTTCGAGCGCGTTCGCCACCTCGATGGCCCCGCGTCGGGTGAACCGGCCGTGACAGTCGAGGCCGATACCGACGTCCCAGCCGACGGCGTCACGGACCGCTTCGAGGAGGTCGGCCACCTCCTGTATCTGGTCGGCCGTCAGCGAGTACTCGTAGTGAGCGAACGGGTCGCACTTGAGCGCCGGATACCCCTGCTCCTCGACGGCCTTCTTCGCGTGGTGTGCGTAGTTCTCCGGCGTCCGTTCACCGATGTGCCATCCGTTCGCGTACACCGGTATCTCGTCGTGGACCTTCCCACCGAGGAGCTTCCACACCGGTTCGTCGTAGTACTTCCCGGCGATGTCCCACAGCGCGATGTCGATGGCGGCCGCGACCGCGTTGATGAGTTTCCCGCCGCGCCACGCGAACGGGTAGCGCCTGAGTCTCCGTGAGATCGCCTTCCGATTGAGCGGGTCCTCCCCGATGACGTAGTGCTTGTGCGCCTCCGTCGTCGCTTCGAGCGCGGCGGTCAACCCTTCGCCGCTCAGCGCCTCTCCGATCCCGTCTATTCCCTCGTCCGTCTCCACCTTGACGAAGAACCAGTTCCGCCAGTCGGCGTCGACGACGAACGGTGTGACATCTGTGACGTGCACACGTGACTCACGATAGACGGTAGCAAAGTTCCTCGGGAGGAGACCGTAGTTGCCGACTTCAGCCTCACACGAGTGTCGCCGCTCCGCTCGCCCCGCTGCTGTGGCGGTCCGTGCTCTGCTGGACTCCCGCCGCGTGCTACACACTGATTACCCCCGGCGTCGGACTACCACTGTTCACGATGCTCGAGTTACCGGACGCCGACCGACTCGCGGCCCTGTCCGACGCAACGCCCGCAGACCTGCCCGACGTCGCGCTCCTCGAACACGTCCGGGACCACCCTCAGGTGGACGACGTGGCCGCGGCGACGCGGGCAGCGCTGGACGAGATTCCGGCCCTCTCCGGACTCCCCGAGGGTGCGGAGGTCGGCCTCACCGCGGGGAGTCGCGGCATCCACGACGTGCCGACGGTCCTCCGCACGACCGTCGAGTACCTCGACGCGCGCGGGCTGGAGCCGTTCGTCTTCCCGGCGATGGGCAGCCACGGCGGGGCGACGGCAGAGGGTCAGCGCGAGGCGCTCGCCGCACTCGGCATCACCGAGGAGACGATGGGCTGTGAGATCCGGTCGTCGATGGCGGTCGAGCGCGTCGCCGACGACAGCGAGGGACGGCCGATATTCGCCACCCGGGACGCGCTCGCGGCCGACGCCGTCCTCCTCGTTAATCGGGTGAAGGCTCACACCGACTTCCGCGGTCGCTACGAGAGCGGTCTCGCGAAGATGGCCGTCATCGGCCTCGGGAAGCAACGCGGCGCGGAGGTGACACACAACGTCGGCCTCGTCGCGGGGCTGGACGAGGTGATCCCCGAGCGCGCCGCCGTGCTGTTCGAGGAGACACCCGTGGTCGGGGGCGTCGCCATCGTCGAGAACGCCGACGACCGGGCCGCGCAGATCGAGGGCCTCCCGGTCGACGAGATCCTCAACCGCGAACCCGAGCTTCTGACTCGCTCGAAGGAGCTCCTGCCGATGCTCCCGAGCTCGGACCTCGACCTCCTGGTCCTCGACGAGATCGGCAAGGAGATCTCGGGGACGGGAATGGACACCAACGTCGTCGGTCGGGTGCTCTACCACAACCAGCCCGAACCCGACGAGCCGTCGTACACGCGCATCTACGTCCGCGGCGTCACCGAGGCCTCGCACGGCAACGGCATCGGTATCGGCCTCGCGGACTTCGTCCACGCGGACCTCGTCGCCGACCTCGACCTCACCGAGACGTACGTGAACGTGATCACGAGCGGGGAGGTCTCCCGGGCACGCATCCCGCTCATCGCCGAACGCGACGGGGTCGCGCTCCGGGTGGCCACGTCGACGACGGGCGTGCGCGACCCGGGAGCCCTCCGCTTCGTCCGCGTGCCCAACACGCTCGACCTCGGTCGGTTCGTCGCCTCCGCCCCGGTCGTCGAGGAACTGGCCGGCCGCGACGACGTCCGCGTCCTCGAACGCCGCCCGTTCGAACTCGTCGACGGCGATCTCCCCCCCGACCCCTACGAGACCGACGACGAGCGCGGTCGCTGACGTGGCGAACACGATCGTCGACGCTCACTGACGCTGGCGACGCCCTACTCGTCCATCACCGCGACGACCGGGACGTCCGCCTCGAGGAGGATCGACTGGGTGACGCTCCCGAACAGCGCCTTCCCGACGGGGGTTCGCTTCCGCCCGCCGATGACGAGATACGAGGCGTCCGACCGCGAGAGCTCCCCCTGGAGTTCCTCGACCACGTTCCCGACGAGTCCGCGCGTCGTGACCCGCCCCGGTCGGTCGGTCGACGCTTTGACCACCGTTCGTGCCGTCGCCTCGGCGTCGCGCTGTCCGTCCTCGACGGTGTACGGTTCGTCGCGTTTGACCTCACCGCGCTGTTCGAACTCGTCCTGTTCGAGCACGTGAACCACCACGAGTTCGTCGTCGTACGCCTCCGCGAGGTCCTGTCCGACGGTGACGACGCGGTCCGGTTCGTCGTCGCCGTCGACTGCTGCCAGTATCGTCATCAGGTCGCAGGTCACTACAGAGACGTATAAACCTTGGCGGGCCTCTCGCCGCCGCACGCGGACGGTCCCGCGACTCGCGACCCGTTCTTCCCCCAGCCGAAGAGCTAACTCCTCCTCGCGTGAGTCACGCAGTATGTCGGAGACAGAGACGACCGTCTACCACGACGCGGATGCGGACCTCTCCGTACTGAGCGACCGGACCATCGCCGTCGTCGGCTACGGCAACCAGGGCCGCGCACAAGCGCTGAACCTCAGGGACTCGGGCGTCTCTGACGTCCTCGTCGGGAACCGCGCCGACGAGTCCCGGGAGCAGGCGCGCGAGGACGGCTTCGAGGCGTTCGACATCGCAGGCGCGGTCTCCAGAGCCGACGTCGTCTTCTTACTCATCCCCGACGAGGTCGCCCCGGCGGTGTACGAGGAGGCCATCGAACCGAACCTCTCGTCGGGTGACCTCGTGAACTTCGCCTCCGGCTTCAACGTCACCTACGGCTACATCGAGCCCGCGGACGACGTGGACGTCGTCCTGCTCGCCCCGCGCATGATCGGGACGATGGTGCGCGACCTCTACACCCGGGGTCGCGGCGCACCCGCACTGTTCGCCGTCCACCAGGACGCCACCGGCGAGGCGCACGAGGTCGGCCTCGGTCTGGCGAAAGGCATCGGCGCGACCCGCTCGGGAGTCGTCGAGTCGACGTTCGCGGTCGAGACGACGACCGACCTGATGAGCGAGCAGGCGCTGTTCCCGCTCTTCGCCCACGCCATCATGGCGAAGTACCGCGTCGAGGTCGAAGCGGGCGTCCCGCCGGAGGTCGCCCTTCTCGAATCGTACCTCTCGCGGGAGATGGCGTACATCTTCGAGCAGGCGGCGACGAAGGGGATGATCGAACAGCTCCTGTTGCACTCGCGGACGAGCCAGTACGGCCAGTTGAAGGGGTTGGAGTCGTTCGACCCCGAACCGATGGTCGCGTACATGCGCGACCGACTCGACGCCATCCAGTCCGGCGCGTTCGCCGAGGAGTGGCGGGCCGAACAGCGCGAGGGGACGCCACACCTCGACGAACTGTTCGAGAGGTACCGCCAGTCGGCGTTCGTCCAGCGCGAACAGGAGACGATGGAGACGCTCGGCCTCGGCGACCGATAGCCCCCGAACCTCTCTGGACGACAGCAATAGCTATACGACGACGTGGTGAAGCCCGCGGTGTGTCACCAACCATCACAAAGATCGAGTCGACCGAGTTCGCCTTCCCGGTCGAGGACGCGGGGACGAGCCCCAACTCGTTCAGCCTCGTCTACGACCCCGGCGAGACGCTCCACCGGAAACTGTTCGGCATCAAAATCCACACCGACGTGGGCGTCACCGGTGAGTACGTCGGCGGAAACTCCCCGGCGGCCGCCCAGATCAACCTGTTCGGCCGGTTCCTCGTCGGCCGCAACCCCCTCGACCGCGAGCGCATCTGGAGCGAGGTGAAACGGGCACTGAGGAAGTACGACCGGATGGGGATGGGCCCCATCGACATCGCGCTGTGGGACTTCGCCGGCAAGTACTACGACGCGCCTATCCACGAACTGCTCGGCACCTACCGAACGCGCCTGCCCGCCTACGCCTCCTCGTACGACGGCGACATGAACGGCGGGCTCGACTCGCCGGAGGCGTTCGCCGATTTCGCCGAGGACTGCCTCGACCGGGGGTATCCGGCGTTCAAACTCCACGTCTGGGAGCAGGAGGCGTGGGGCGACGTCGACCGCGCGGTCGAGACGGTCCACGCGGTCGGCGAACGGGTCGGCAGCGAGATGGACCTCATGCTCGACCCCGCGTGTCAGTACGAGACGTTCGCCGACGCGCTGAAGGTGGGGAAGGCCTGCGACGAGCAGGACTTCTTCTGGTACGAGGACCCCTACCGCGACGGCGGCATCTCCCAGCACGCCCACGCGAAGCTCCGAGAGCGACTGGACACGCCCTTGCTCCTGACCGAGCACGTTCGGGGGCTGGAGCCGCACACGGACTTCGTCGCCAACGGCGCGACCGACTTCGTCCGCGCGGACCCCGAGTACGACGCGGGTATCACGGGCGCAATGAAGATCGCTCACGTGGCCGAAGGGTTCGGTCTCGACGTGGAGTATCACGCGCCCGGCCCGGCCCAGCGACACCTCATGGCCGCCACCCGAAACACGAACTACTACGAGATGGCGCTCCTCCACCCGCACGTGAAGAACCCGGTGCCGCCGGTGTATCGGGGGGACTACGCCGACCAACTGGACTCCATCGACGACGACGGTACCGTCTCCGTTCCCGATGGCCCGGGTCTCGGCGTCGACTACGACTGGGAGTACATCGAAGCGCACCGGACGGGGAGCACGCACGTCTACGACTGACTGGCTCAGTCACTATCCAGCGCCGTCGTCCCGATGCCGGGGAGGCTCTCGGTGAGCGTGACCGCGACGAGCGCCGCCGCCCCGAACGCTAGGAGACTCGCACCCACGAAGGCGGCTTCGAAGCCGACTACGCTCGCGGCCCCCCGACGGCCACCGGGCCGACGATGCCGCCGAGCCCGCGAGCGGTCGACCGGAACCCGATGAGCTCCGACTCTCTCTCGGCGGGCGAGACGTCGCCGATGAAGGAGACGGCACCCACGCGCAGCAGCGAGAACGCCATCGCGAGCGTGAGCATCCCGCCGACCGCGACCGCCACCTGTCCGAGGTGGTTCCCGACGGTACCCGCGACGGCGAGGAGTGCGGCGAACGCGCCGCTGCCGGCCATTCCGGCGCTGATGAGCGGCTTTCGGCCCACTCTGTCGGCGAGCCCCCCGGAGAGGTACATGAACAGCGTCTGCCCGCCGGGGTTGATCGCGAGCAGCGCGCCCATCGTCGCCTCCGTGACGCCGAGGTTCGAGACGAAGTACACCGGCAGCAGGCTCCCGGTGCCGATGACGGCGAAGTTCCGGAGCAACACGGCGAGGTAGAGCCAGCGGAGGCCGTGCGTCCGGAGGTGTGCGCGGCCCGCCCGCGTGGGGAAGAGCCGCCGGCGCACCTCGCCGACGACCTCGGTGGCCGACCGCCGCTCTGGGGTCGGCGTCGGGTCGTCGATGACGAGCGTCGTGACGAAGACGACGGCCGTGACCGCCGTCACGACGAGGTAGAGGCTCCACGGGACCAGCAACCCGAGAAGGAAGCCCGCAGACAACCGGCCGACGGTGGAACCGGC
>JBEPYA010000141.1:0-10391 GCA_041641615.1 Salinigranum sp.
CGCGTGAATCACTAAGACGACTGCGGCCGCGAGCGCGACTCCGAGCAACCACCACCCGAGCCGCGCGCGCTCGAGGCCGAGGAGGGACATTATCCCTTCTCCGCCATCGTGTCACTTGAAGCTACCCCACCCGCACCGCCCTCTGTCGGTTCGAGTGCGTCGCCGCCGAATACTATATACTCTACTGTGGCAGTTGTATGCATATGTATATGCCGCTGCAGATCGGCCCGGTGTTCGAGGAACTCCTGGTTCAGCCGGCGGTTCTCCTCATCCTCGCGGCCCTGCTCGGACTGTTCCTCGGGCTCGAACGGGAGTGGTCCGACATCGACGCCGGGATACGGACGTTCTCGCTCACTGGCCTCGCCGGCGGCGTCTTCACCCTCGTCGCTCGCGAGACGGGAATCGAGAGCGCGCTCCTCGTCGGCGGACTGTTCGTCCTCGTGCAGGCCGCCTCGCTCTCGTTCGCCGCGTTCAGTACGGACGGTTCGCTCCACCTCACGACGTCAGCCTCGCTCCTCGTCGCCTACGGCGTCGGGGCGCTCGTCGTCTCGGAGTTCGTCCTGGCGGGCGTCGCCGTGGCGGTCGTCTCGTCGCTGCTCCTCGTGTTGAAGCGCGAACTCCACGACTTCGCCGGGGCGCTCTCGCGCGACGAACTCCGCTCGGCCTCCGAGTTCGCTATCCTCGCGTTCGTCGTTTTCCCGCTCCTCCCCGCCGACGACGTCACCGTCCAGAACGTTACCCTCGAACCGCGCATCGCGTGGCTCATGGTCGTCACCGTCGCGGGTATCGGCTTCGTCAACTACGTCGTCGTCCGGACGTACGGCGGTATCGGCGTCGTCGCGACGGGCTTTTTCGGGGGATTGGCCTCCTCCACCGCGGTCGTCGGGAGCACGCTCGACCACGTCCGTCGCCGCCCCGAACTCGAATCGTTCGCCGTCGCGGCCGTCCTCCTGGCCGACGCGGCGATGGCCGTCCGGAACCTCGCCATCACACTCGTCTTCTCGTTTCCGTCGCCCCTGGTCGTGGCCGTGGTCCCGCTGGGCACGTTCGTCGTCGGGGCGATCGCCGTCGCGGTCTGGACAGCCAACCGGAAGGAGTCGGTCGACCTGGACCTCGAGAGTCCCTTCTCGCTTCGGAACGCGCTCGGCTTCGGTGCCGTCTTCCTCTTCATCCTCGCGGTCGGCACCGTCGCACAGACGGAGTTCGGGACGGCCGGGCTGTACGTGAGTTCGTTCGTCTCGGGGCTGGTTTCCTCGGCGGGCGCGACGACGACGGCGGTCCTCCTCTATCGTGGGGGAAGCGTCACCGGGCGGGACGCGGTGGTCGCCGTCCTGCTGGCGACGGCAGCGAGCGTGCTCGTAAAGACGGCGCTCGCCCTCGCCGGACCCGGGTCGTTCACCCGTGCCGTCGCCCGGTGGTCGGTCGCTCTCCTGCTCACGAGCGGCGTCGCGACCCTCCTCGTGACGACCATGTGATCGGGGTCGGGCAGGTGGGGCGAACCCCTTTTGACCACCCTGGGCGTAGCAGAGCCATGAATCGAGAGACGGCGGAGCCGCAGGTGGACGGCTTCCCGGGCACGCGCGCCAAGGAGTGGGTCGACTACCACCAGTCGACCGCCGCGCTCAGCACCTACGTGTACGACTTCGTCTGGGACCGGACCGCGCCCGCCGAGGGTCCGTTCTGCACCGACGTCGACGGCAACGTCCTCATGGACTTCACCAGCCACGTCGCCGCCGCTCCGCTCGGGTACAACAACCCCGCTCTCCTCGAACGACTCGACGAGTTCGACCTCGTCGACCCACTGAAGGTCGCGGGTCAGGACTTCTACGTCGCCGGTGGCCACCACCTCCCCGAAGAGCAGGACGCCCCCGGCCCAGCGGGGCTGATGAAACGACTCACGCGCCTCACCGACCACTACGGCATGGACACCGTCTTCCTCTCGAACTCCGGCGCGGAGGCCATCGAGAACGCCATCAAGGTCGCGTACGACTCCTCTCGGGGAGCGAAACACGGCGTCACCTTCGAGGGCGCCTTCCACGGCCGGACGCTCGGGGCGCTCTCGCTCAACCGCTCGAAGGAGAAGTACCGACGGCACTTCCCCGAAGTCGCCGGCGTCGTCGACGTTCCCTTCTGCGAGGACCGGACCTGCACGTCCGAGACGTGCTCGTGTGGGTTCTTCGTCGGAGCGGAGGGCAGCGAGTCCCGCCTGCGCCGAAAGCTCGACCCCGAACGGGGGCACCTCCCACCCGAGGAGGTCGCGTACATCGTCCTCGAACCCGTCCAGGGCGAGGGCGGCTACCGGTTCCCCAGCGAGGCGTTCACCGACGAGGTGGCGGCGGTCGTTGCGGAACACGACATCACCCTCGTCGCCGACGAGATTCAGACCGGTCTCGGCCGAACGGGTGAGTGGTGGGCCTCGGACCACTCGGCGCTCGAACCGGACCTCATCTGCTCGGCGAAGGCGCTTCGAGTGGGTGCGACCGTGGGGCGGGAGGACCTGTTCCCCGGCGAGGAGGGCCGCCTCTCGTCGACGTGGGGCGCGGGCGACCTCGTCGCCGCCGCGGGCGGGGCGCTCACCATCGACCTCATCGAGGAACGCGACCTCCTGACGAACGCCACCGCGCGGGGCCGGCAGTTCGTCGAACGCCTCGAGGACGCCGACCACGACGTCGTCAGGGACGTCCGCGGACTGGGGCTCTTACTCGCCGTCGAGTTCGATTCGAAGGACCGACGCGACGCGGTCCAGGAGGCGGCGCTCTCGCGTGGGCTGTTGACGCTCGGCTGCGGGCACAGGACCCTCCGAGTGCTCCCCCCACTGGACGTCACCGAGCGGGAGATCGACCTCGGAGCCGACCTCCTCACGCAGGCGATCGACGACGTCTCCTGACCGCAGCCTCGGTGTCACTCTCTCCTCGGCCTTCCGGCTCCTTCTCACACGCCGGGAACCGGCCACCCGTGTTTTTGGAGCCGGCGACGGAAGGACTCCCCGTGATGTACCAGACGATCCTCTTGCCCACCGACGGGAGCCCCGGGTCTGAGCTGGCCGTCGACCACGCGCTCGACCTCGCGCGGCGGTACGACGCGACACTGCACCTCCTCTACGTGGTCGACACGGACGTCGTGAACCACTACGCTGGCATCGACGCCATCGAAGGCGTCGAGAGGGCGCTCCAGTCACACGGCGCGGATGCGCTCTCGGAGGCCACCGCTCGCGCCGACGACGAGGGCGTCCCGACCGAACAGCACGTCGTCGAAGGCGTGCCCCACGAGGCCATCATCGACGCCATTGCGATGGTCGGCGCGGACCTCGTCGTGATGGGGACCGAACGACGGAGCGACGACTATCACCGGCTCGTCGGGAGCGTGACCGAGCGCGTCGTCCGGACGGCCGACGTCCCCGTCCACGTCGTGAAAGCGACGGTGTGACGGAGCGGTTCGAGTTCGAATCAGGTCCAGCGGTCGAGCCCCGTCTGCACCAGCGACTCCTCGATGCGCCGAAAGCCCGTCTCGACCTCGCTCTCTGCGACCTCCCACTCCTCGACCACGTAGCGCCGGGCGGCCGCCAGGTCGGGGTCGATGTCCGGGTCGAACTCGTACTCGTCGGTCACCGGAGGGTCGAGGAAGAGGTCGCGGACGCGGTCGGCGTTCGGGATGTGGTCGTCTCTCGCGCCGAGGACGCCCCAGAGGTCGCCGTGCTCTTTGATCTCCTTCACGGCCGTCTTCGGGCCGACGCCCCTGATGCCCTGGTTGAAGTCGGTGCCGCAGAGGATGGCGACGTCGACGAGCTGCTCCCACGTGAGGTCGTTCCGTTCGAGGGTCGCGTCGAGGCTCATCAGTTCGGGGGCGCCCTTGCTCGTCAGGCCGCGGAGCGTGTACGGCGCGCCGAAGAGGAGCGTGTCGTAGTCCTCGCTCCCGACGTAGTCGGCGTCGCCCGTCCGCGCTATGTACGACGCCTGGGCCTCCCCCTCGGCGGGCGCTTCGATGTACGGGACGTCGAGGAGCGAGAGGAGTTCGCGCGTCGTCTCCTGGATGACGGACGTGAGCCGCTGGGTGCGGGCTTCGAGGCGGGCGGCCTCGACCGTATCTCCGCGTTCGCGCGCGTCTTCTAGTCGCTCCTGTGCCCTCTCCTTTGCCTCGCGGCGCTTCTCCACCTCGTCGTCCTTCAACGCCGTCACGCCCCCGTCGAAAACGAACACGGGTATCAGATCGTGCTCGAAGAACTTCGGGAGCCCCTGGACGAGGCCGACGAGGTTCGCCACCTCCTCTCCCGCGCCGGTGGTGTACACCTCGTCGCGGGTCCACTTCACCGTGGTCGTGAGGTACCGGTAGAGCCAGTTGTGCGCGTCGACGGCGACGATGCTTCCGGAGATGTCGTCCCACGCGACGTCCGAGAGGGCCGCGAGGCTGCGGAGGTCTGCGTTTCCCATTGTCGGGTCGATGGGGTGGAGCGTCTTAACCACACGGCGTTGACTCGTGGAAACTGGAGGTACCTCGGTGCGCGAGCATCCGTCGAACGCGATCGAGCGGTCGAGACACGCGGACGCGCTGTCGTCAGGACGGTGCTGCCGCGGGCTGCCCCGCCCGTGCCACCGCACGCCGTGCAGTCGTCGTCTCGCTACTCGGGCGCGTCGACCCGCTCCGGCGGCCCCGCGTCCTCCCGCGCCGCCAGGAACGCCCGCTCCTCCTCGGTGCAGTCGCGGTCGCGGAAGACGTCCAGGCCGCGCTGGTAGGTGTCGGCGTCGATCCCCCCTGTCTCGTCCCTCAGCTCTCTGTCCAGCACCGCCTCTGCCAGTCCGGTCTCTCTCCCCGTGTAGGCGAAGCCGACCTTCGAGAGCGCCTCGTACGAGAAGACGTTGTTCACGGCGATGCGACACCGCTCGTATCCCCGTGCACGAGCGCGCTCGCAAACCAGCGCGACGAGCCGCGGGGCGAGCCCCTCGCCGCGGCGGTCTCCCCGAACCGTCACGTACCGGAGCCACAGCGTCTCGGGGTCGGTCCGGTCCTCGTTGAACGCGACGGCGGCGACGACGGTCGGGTCGCCGATCTGCGGGGGTTCGTCCTCGTCCACGTCGAGGGTCAGCGGGTCGCTCTCGTCGCGGACGACGGCCACGCCCGTCGACGAGGTGACGAACTTGCCGGCGTAGGCGAACGCGCGGTAGTCGAGTCGAAGCCGCGGTCCTCCCCCCTCTCCGTCGTGCCAACCGAGGAACGCGTACTCCATACCGAGTACAGGCCGAGGAGCGGCCTGTGTCTTTCCCCCTCACTCACGCAGGTGGTAGGTCTCGCCCCGGCGTTCGACCAGGTCCTGGTCGACCAGCGAGCCAAGGACGCTGTAGAGCGCCAGCATCCGCATGTCGAGCGTCTCCGCGAGTTCCGAGACGGTCGACTCGCCCCCCTCGGCGAGACAGAGGTAGACGAGCTTCGAACTCGTCGCGTCCAGACTCGACGGCACGGTCAACTCGGGCCGCGACTGCTGGGTCTGAGCCATATCCGATGGCTGTGCGCGCCGGAGAATGAATGTAGTGACGCGTTGGATACGGTTCTCACGGGTCTCGAACCCATGGGATAACCTTCTCCTGCCCCGGCCCCGACTCGGCCGTATGCTCGACCACGGTCCCGGTGACGTCCGCTTCTTCGACCGCGTCGCACCGCTGTACGACCGTCTGATGCCCTCCGCGGACGGGGCGGCCCTGGCGGACGCGCTGTCGCTGTCCGGCCGTCCCGTGGGGACGCTCCTCGACGTCGCCGGGGGGACCGGACGCGCGGCGCGGGCGCTGTCCGACATCGTCGCAGCGACCGACGCAGAGGGGGAGGGCGTCGTCGTCGTCGACCGGTCGAGAGAGATGCTCGACGTCGCGCGGGAAGCGGGACACGCGTGTCTGGCCGCGGACGCGACCGTCCTCCCCGTCGAGACAGACGCCGTCGACGCCGTCACGGTCGTCGACGCGCTCCACCACGTCCGGAATCAGCGGGCGCTCGTCGCCGAGGCGCGTCGGGTCGTCGCCCCCGGCGGGGTGGTCGTCGTCGCCGACTTCGACCCCTCGACGCTTCGCGGCCGGGCACTCGTCGGTCTCGAACGCGTCGTGGGGTTCGACTCGGTTTTCTCGACGCCGGACGACCTCGCGCGCTTCCTCGAACGGGAGGGCCTCACGGCGCGCGTCGTCAGGGCGGGCTTCGGCTACGTCGTCGCCGGTCGCGTCGAGGGGGCTCGACACTGAACCGGGGAAGCCAAGAGGCACCCCCCAGAAGGAGCGCGTATGGCAACCTCGACAGGGTCGTTCCTGGACGGGCGCATCGTCACGGCCGCGCTGCCCCTGGCGGTGGGGGACGTACTGGTACTCGCGCTGTTGCTGTCGCTCGGGACGGCGCGGCACAACGGCTTCGCGTACCTCACGGAGAACCCGGTCGGCCTCGCACTGACGCTCCTCCCGTTCCTCGTCGGGTGGGTCGTCGCCGCCCCCCTCGTCGGGGCCTACTCGGCGGGCGCTGCGGAGTCGGCGAAG
Source organism: Salinigranum sp. (assembly GCA_041641615.1). GTDB lineage: Archaea > Halobacteriota > Halobacteria > Halobacteriales > Haloferacaceae > Salinigranum. The sequence goes on from JBEPYA010000141.1 coordinate 6,504, forward strand.
GCCGCCATCCCGCTGGCGATACGGTCGTGGGTCGTCGCAGACGTCATCGGCATCCTGCTTCGAGTGGTCCTGCCGTTCGACTCGAACGGCCCGCTGATGGGACGGCTCGTTCCGCTCGTCATCTTCTTCGGCGTCACGCTCGTCGTCGGCGTCGTCGGTCTCGGCGTCTGGCGCTGGCTGTACTTCAAGATCCGCTGACCGGGTCGAAAACAGGCTTTTTACTATCGGGGGCGTGGACCGGTTCGTGAACGTTCGCGGTCGGGTCCTCGACGTCGGCGACGTGAAGACGGTGAACACGCAGTACGGCGAGAGCGACCTCGTCGAGCTCACCGTTCGCCCGGAGGACGGAGACCCCCTCCGCGTGACGCTCTGGGGGAAGTGGACCGAGACGGCCGACTACGCCGAACCGGGGATGGACCTCCTGGTTACGGACGCCGACGAGAAGGAGTTCCGCGGAGAGACCACCTACTCCACCTCGGGCGAGTCGCACGTCGTGCTCGAACCGGACTTCCTCGTCGACGTGACCGACGTCCGCTCGTGGGTGCAGTGCCCGCGGATGTACTACCTGAACAAGCTCTCGGGAGTCCCGCTGAACTACCCGGTCGTCAAGGGGACCGTCGTCCACGAGGTGTTCGGCGACCTCCTCCGCGGAATGGACCTGGAGGAGTCCATCGAGGACCGGGTCGCCGAAGCAGCCCTCGACATCGGCCTCCTGGGACGGGAGGCGACCGAGGTGGCGGACGAGGTGCGGCGCAACGCCGCCGCCATCGAGGGGTGGCTGGCGCAGGGGACGCTCTCGCAGGCGGACGAGTGGCGCTCGGAGTACACGCTCATCTCGCCGACGTTCGGGATGAAGGGACGCGCCGACGCCATCCGGCGCGGGTCGCCAGTCGAACTGAAGACGGGGAAGAACCTCAGACGCGACCCGCGCTTTCAGGACAAGATTCAGGCGGCCGCCTACGCGCTGATGCTCGCCGATTCTGGAGAAGAAGCCCCCGACACGGGAACCCTGCTGTACACGAAGAACACGGCGCTCGAACGCGTCGAGGAGAGCGGCGACCTCTCGCCCGCGAAGGACTTCTCCATCGGTCCAGGCCTCCTCAAGTACGTCGTCCGGACGCGAAACGAGATCGCCGCGATGGAGTTCTCGACCGGCGTTCCCACCGGCTACGAGGCCAACGCGAAGTGCGAGTACTGCTTCGAGCAGGACACCTGCATGGTCGTCTCCGGCCGCCTCGACCAGGAGTCGAAAGCCGGACAGATCGGGACCGCTATCCCCGAGGACGAGCGGGCGTACTTCGAGCGGATGTACGCGGACCTCGAAGCCGAGCGCCGCGAAGTCCACCGCGAGTACCGGAAGCTCTGGGAACAGACGGGCGAAGAGCGGGCGGCCGACGACCGGGCGCTCGTCGACCTCGAGCCGCGTGCTCGCACGGAGCGAGACGACGGCCGGTGGGAGCTGCGCGCCCGGCAGGCGAGCGACGCGGTCTCGAAGCTCCGCGAGGGCGATGTCGCGCTCGCATCGGACGGCGACCCCGTCCGCGGCCACGCCGAACTCTGCCGCATCGAGCGACTCGGGAGCGAGGTGGTCGTGACGACGGACGAACCGGTCGACCTCCGGCGGCTGGACGTCTACCCCTCCGAGATCACGATTTCGAGACTGCTCACCGCGCTCCACGACGCCCTCCTGAAGGGCGACGAGCGGCGGAAAGACGTCCTGTTCGGGCGGACGGAGCCCGAGTTCCGCGAGGAGCAGCACACGTACATCGACAACAACGCCTCGCAGAACGCGGCGGTGAACCGTGCGGTGAACGCTGCGGACCTCGCACTCGTCCACGGGCCGCCGGGCACGGGCAAGACTTACACCATCGCGCGGACGGTGCGGGCGCTCGTCGAGCGCGGGGACCGCGTCCTCCTCTCGGCGTTCACCAACCGCGCCGTGGACAACGCGCTCGAAGCCCTCCGCGACCAGGGGTTCGAAGACGCGATCCGGGTGGGGAGCGAGACCGGCGTCCGCGAGGACATGCACGACATCCGGCTTCGAGAGCGCGGCGACCCCGCGGAACTCGCGTCGAGATTCCGAAACGCGCCGGTCGTCGCGGCGACCACTGCGGCCTGCGGGTCGCGCGCGCTCCGCGAGCAATCGTTCGACGTCGCGCTCGTCGACGAGGCCTCACAGCTGACGGAGCCGGGGACGCTCGCGGCCGTCAACCTCGCCGACCGGTTCGTCCTCGTCGGCGACCACAAACAGCTGCCGCCGGTCGTCCGCGCCGAGACCGACCTGCAGCGGTCGCTCTTTCAGCGACTCGTCGAACGCTACCCCGAGGCGTCGGTGATGCTCGACCGCCAGTACCGAATGGCCCAGCGCATCCAGGCGTTCTCCTCGAAGCGCTTCTACGACAACAAGCTCCGCCCCGCTTCTGGAACCGTCGCCGCCCAGCGGCTCTCGGACCTGCCGGGCGTCGAACCCGACCGCCTCCCTCCCGCCCTCAGAGACCAGGTGTCGTTCGTCGATCCCGAGGGACGGCGCGAGGGGAACGCCAATCCCGTCGAGGCAGACCGGGTCGCCGAGGTGGTCGAGGCGTTCCTCGACGCCGGAGTCGGGGAGGACGACGTCGGCGTCATCGCCCCCTTCCGCGCGCAGGTGGCCGAGATAAGCCGACGGGTGGACGTGACGGTCGACACCGTCGACCGCTTCCAGGGCTCCGCGAAGGAGGTCGTCGTCATCTCGTTCGTCGCGAGCGGGACGCTCGACGGCCCCATCTTCGAGGACCACCGGCGCGTGAACGTCGCGCTCACGCGCGCGAAGAAGGCGCTCGTCCTCGTCGGGGACACCGACGCGCTCTCGTCGGACCCCTTCTACGCGGAGATGCTCGCGTGGGCGCGAGCGGGCCAGCCTGTGGAGCGGGCGGACTGAAGCGGTGATGCCCCTGGACTGAAGAGGCCCGGCAGCGTCCGACGACCATGACCGCGACCGACTCCTCGCTCGTCGAGCAGTGTCGGCGGGAGGTCGACGAACTCCACGCCTTCTTCGAGCTCTGGTTCGTCGGCGAACTCCCGCAGACGCGCAGCGAACTGCGCCGGTTCGAACGGGTGCTCGCCGAGGACTTCCGGATGATACAGCCCTCGGGGTTGACCAAGACCCGCGACGGCATCGTCACTGACGTCTTCGACGCCCACGAGGCTCACGAGAACGTCACGGTCGAGACGTCGTCGCTCGAACCGCGACACGTCGCCGACGAGACCTGCCTCGGGACGTACGAAGAGTGGCAGACAACGGGAGAAGAGCGGACCGGCCGGGTCGCGACGGCGCTGTTCCGTCGCGCCGCGGGGACGCCGAACGGGGTCGAGTGGGTCCATCTCCACGAGACGTGGTTGTCGGAGTGAGTCACGTCAGGTTGCGGTCCGGCGGATCCGCTGGCCGATCTCGGCCTTCAACTCCTCGCGGTCACCGACCGCGGCGGCCCGTCCAGAGACCAGTTCGAGGAGGTCGTACTCCGTGAGGACGTCTCGCGTCGTCCGCTGATCGAGGTCGAGCGCCCGCTGAACGTCGTACAGCGTGTTCGCCTCCTCGACGGCGGTTAGCAGGTCCTGCGTCGAGAGCGACCCCGGGAGGTCGAGGTCCGGAAGCCGGTCGGCGACGAGTGTGTCGTCGGCGAGCGGCGCGTCGGTTTCGGACGAGAGCTCGACGTCCGGTTCGGCGTCGCCCGTTTCGTTCACCGCCCTCGTCTCGTCCGCGCCGTCTCCCTCACCCGCTTCGTCGACATCGGACGCGGACGCCGGCGACGCCGAGTCGAGCGCGCGGTCGTCGCCGGCGCGCTCGGCGGTCACGTCGCCGCTTGACCCTTGCGCACCCGGCTCGTGGATGCCGTGGCGGATCATCTGCTT
>JBEPYA010000142.1:0-10350 GCA_041641615.1 Salinigranum sp.
GCCACTCGCTCGCTCACGCCGGTCCTCGACCTGTCCCGTTTCTGCCGTGACGAACGGGCCATCGAGGGGCTACCGGTCAGACTCGTCGTCGCACTCGTCGTCGGCGTTGCGAGCCTCAGTCTCATGCTGAACATGCTGACCGGCGTCGAAGGGCTCGCCGTCGCGGAACTCGACGTTCGCCCCGAAAGAGACGTCATCAACCCCGGGTCGCACGAACTCGACCTCGTCGTCGTCGACTCCGACGGCGACCCCGTCCCCGGCGCGACGGTCGTCGTCAAGAGTGGCAGCGCCTCCTTGACAGAAGGAGTCGTCACCGCGGAGACGGACGACAGGGGCGTCGCGAGCGTGTCCATCGAGCCGTCGCTCCTGGCCCACCAGCAGGACGGGACGGTCGTCGTCGACGTCAAACCGCCCGCGGGAAGTCAGTACGTCGACCGCCGCGGCAACACGGAGATTCTCGTCGTCCGCGGGGCAGGCGAGTAACGGTCACGACCGAACGCCACTCACAGGTGTTCGTCCCAGTCGATCCACTCCTGTTCCCAGCCGGTGGGCGCGAAGTACCCCTGCTTCGCGAACTCGGCGTCCTCGCGGTCGGTCCGGTTCCGCGAGGCTCCGTGCTGCTCGCCGTCGACTAAGAGGGGCCGGAACCTGACCGCACCGAACTCGTCGACCACTTCGCCCTCGGCTCCGTCGTCCTCGACGGCGACGAGAACCTGCTCTCGCCCGCCGCCGCCGAGCGGCATGACGAGCCGCCCGTCCGGGGCGAGCTGTCGGAGGAGTCGCTTCGGCGGGCGAACCGCGCCGGCCTCGACGAGAATTCGGTCGTAAGGGGCGTACTCGGGGAGGCCGTCGGCCCCGTCGCGGCAGTCGACGAGGACGTCCCCGTACCCCGCCCGTTCGAGGTTGCGGCGCGCCTCGTACACGAGGGGTCTGGCGATGTCGATGGCGTGCACTCGTCGAGCGCCGACGAGTTCGGCGACCACGGCTGCCGTGTAGCCCACGCCGACGCCCACGACGAGTACCGAGTGCGCGGGGTCGACAGAGAGCGCCGAGACCAGTCGCGCGGCGAGCCCCGGTGCGAGGACGCGCGTCCCCTCGAACTCCGAGGAGCGGTTGTCGTACGGGCGGTCCTCGACGAACTCGTGGCGCGGGTCGGTCCGCATGGCGTGGGAGACGGCGTCGTCGAGCGGCGCGCGCTGCTCGATGCCGTCGACCATGTCGTCGCGCACCACCGCGATGTCCATACTCCCGTCTCGGCCCCCGACCCTATTCAACGCCACGCTCGCGGTGGGCAACGACGGCCCGATAGTCGGTTCCCGGAACGTCACGGACGTCGCTGTCGGCGAAGCCAACCTCCCCGAGCCACGTCGTGACCTCCTCCTCCGTGTAGGCGTCCCCTCGACCCTGGGCGAGCCGTTCGACGGCGACCCGCCGTGCCACAGGCGAGTCTCTCCGGAGCGGTTCGAGCACGACTACCGCTCCCCGCTCCCCGAGTGCGTCGTGCACCGACTCCAGGAGCCTCCGATTCGTTTCGGGTGGATGACGCTGCAGGACGCCCGCCAGGAGGGCGAGGTTGGCGTTCTCGACGGGAACGTTTGTGATCGAGTCGGCCGCGACCGTCTCGATCTCCTCCACAGAGAGCATCGGCTCGACGACGTCGAGCACCTCCCGCGCCTCGACGAGCGTCACCGCTCGCCCGCGTCGGGCAAATTCGGTGGCGTACACCCCCGACGCACCGTGGACGTCGACGACCCGCTCGGCGTCGGGTGCCGCGTGAACCGCCGCGGTCACGCCCGCCCGCACCGTCGTCGTCGGCGTCGCGGCGTGTGCCCCGAGGCGGTGGCGGAGCGCGCGGTCGCCCGTAGCGGTCTCTGCCCGGTCCACGGCCCCGTCTCCGATTTCGACCAGCGCGTCCAGTCGGTCGAGCGCGTACGGAATCGCCCCGATGGAGCGGACGTCTCGCGTCGCGAGGAAACCCAGCGCTCGATTGGTCACCTCGTACTCGTCGCCCACCGGGTGGAGGTAGCCGTACTCGTCGAGGAGCCGGACCACTCGGCCGGCCGTCTCGGGGTCGAGTCCCGTCGCTTCGGCCACCTCGTCGACGGTGCCGGCGGACGTCGTCAGCGCGTCGACGACGCCGGTTCGACGGGCGACCCACAGCAGTAGCAGTTCCTCGTGGTCGGGTCCGGAGCCGTCTCGGGTCGGCATACCTCGTCTCCGTCCCCTCGGCTCAAAACTCCCTGCATGGGGGTCGAGCGTTCACGACCCCTCACTTTCGCCGCGCATCGACACGAATCGGACGCCGCCGTGGGTGGTCCGCTCGACCCCCGACTCGGTCGGCGTCAACACCACGAGCTTCTGGCGTCGCGCCCCCTCGGGCGAGACCACCCGACCGCCGACACGGACCTGGTCGACGACCGCCTCGGGGACGGTCCGTGGGGCGCAGGTGAGGTACGTGCGGTCGAAGGGGGCGTGTTCGGGCCATCCATGCCGACCGTCACCCTGTCGGACGTGAATCTCGTAGCCGAGGCGTTCGAGTCGTTCCCGCGCTTCGTCGGCGAGTTCGGCGTCGTACTCGACGCTGTAGACGTTTCCCGGGCCGACGATTTCGCTCGTCACGGCCGCGTGGTAGCCACAGCCGGTGCCGACTTCGAGGACCCGGTCGCCCCGATCGAGGTCGAGGAGGTCCGTCATCAGGGCGACCATGTGCGGCGCGCTGATGGTCTGTCCCCGCCCGATCGAGAGCGGCCGGTCCGCGTACGCCTCCCGGCGACTCCCCTCGGGCACGAACTCGTGACGCGGGACCGCCCGAAGCGCACGCTCGGTCGACTCGCGCTCGACGTAGCCGCGTTCGACGAGCCGGTCGACCAGTCGGTGGCGGGCCGTCGCGGGGTTCTCACCGTCGCGGACCATACCCACCGTTGGTCGCCGACGGTGTTACAACTTGTCGTGCTCGGTGGCCCGGTCGGAGACGCCGTACCGCACGGCGTGGCGGTCACAGAACTCGGGGTCGCGTAGCTGCGCGCTCACCACTCCCGGCTGTCTGTGCGGGTTCGCGAGCCGACACGACTCCACGTCACAGAACGCTCGCCCGTCTCGACGTAGTCGACCGTCTGGAGGACGTACCCCTTCAGCGCCTCCGTCGTCCGGGGGTCGTCGGCGACGAGAAAGTCTCCCTCGACCACCGACTCCAGCACCGACACGGGCGCGGGCCAGCCGAGGACGGTGACGCGCTCGTGCCAGTGGCCGTCGTGGTCCTCACGTTGCGAGCAGCGGTTCGTGCGGGCGGCATGAAACGTCGTTCGACGAACGGGGCCGGCTGGACGGGACTCACTGTGCGAGAATCAGTAGGACGTTGGGGCTGCAGGAAACGGTACCTCGGTGTCGACCGGACCGGCCGTCACCAGGCGGACCAGGCCGCCGTCGTGGTGTCGCGCCCGTAGAGGCGTTTCACGTCCTTGGCGAACACCATGTCGCCCTCGTGGTCGAACTTGTCGAACCGGTAGTTCTCGGCGTCGGCGTCGGTCCGGACGTGGATGCCGTCGATCTCGAACTCCTCGTCGCCCGCGGATTCGATCTCGCCGACGACGAACTCGTAGTCGCCGGGAACCTGCATCTTCAGGCTGCGTGAGGCGTCCTTGCGGCCGTCGTTCGGGTGGATGGTGACGTTCACGGTCACGTTGTCGACGACGCGCGTCCAGACGGTCTGGACGTCCTCGACGACCGCCTCGTCGACGCGTTGTTCGGGGCCGACCTCGATGGCGGTGACGCGAACTTGCATCAGCGCCTCGGGCGTGTCGACGATGAACTCGTCGCCGACTTCGACCGTGTCTTCGGCGGGCGCGTCGACGGTGGTCGATACCGACTCGCCGTCCTGGGAGACGACGACGTCGACCGGCACCTCGCGGGGCTTCTCTACCTTCTCCTTGCGGACGTGGCCACAGGCCGTACACCGGACGGTGGAGTGACCGTCCGGCTTGATTACCTCGTGGACCGTCTGCTCGTCGGGCGAACAGGACGGACAGACGAGCGGGACGCGCTCGCCGGCGTCGGGGATCGTACTCATACGGTCTCGTACTTCTCCCACCCGTGAAAAGGGCACGTTTCGCCGGTTCCGTGCGGGGAGATGACACGGGTCGCCGTCGGACGGAACTGTCGCCTCGGTCCCGAGGCCGACTCTGAGCGGCGTCGCTCGCCGTCCGTCGTCGTTCCCCGACCGAATTCTCTCCGCGGGTACCGGGGTTGCGGACGCAAGCTATGCAGTCAATCGAACCGAGTCGATAGGTTCGGACGGACCCTCACCGTGCCGGGCTACACGCCCGTCTCACCGCGCGACCGCCAACCGAACTCGGTCCGGTGAGACCACCTGACGGCGGGGCGTCTCGCAGGGTCGCTCGTCCGCCACGAACAAGCCCTTGGTGGTGACGATATCCGTTCGAGTCACCGGGTTTTCGGGTTTTCCCCGGTGGCGATGGAAACGCGACCCGACTCTCGCGCGACGGCCCGGCCGGTCGCGGTGAACGGTCCGGCCTCCCTCTCTCTCTCTCTTCCTCTCGGTGTACGTCCTCGAACCGCTCGTCCGTTCCGAGCGTCCCCCCCGCGCGGTCTCGCGGTCTCACACTCGACTGCCAGTTGGTCCACTTTCTCGCTGTCTCGCGGTGTTACCGCTCGACCGTCGGGAGGTCTACGACCTCCCCCGCTCACGGCTCCGCCGTTCGCCTACCGAGGAAGTTTCACTTCCTCCCCATCCGCGTACACGGTCGGGTCTCTCAGGATGCCGTCGAGATGCAGTGGGGCCTCGGTGTCGCCGCCGATGGAGGCGTCGTCACCGATGGCGATGTGGACCGTGCCGGCGGCCTTCTCGTCGAGGAGCACCGACCCCACCAGTTCGGTGACGCCCACGTTCGTGCCGATGCCCAGTTCGGCGAGGTTGTACGCGTCCCTCCCTACCGACTCGGCCCCCGCTTCGACCTGCTCGCGGACGGCCTCGTCCGAGATGTGAGTGACGAAGCCGTCTTCGACCTCGAACCGCAACTCCTCGTCGAGGAGGCCGTGCGGCCGCATCGTCCCGTCGACGACGTACGTGCCGTGCGCCGTCTCGGGGGCGACGAACACCTCTCCCGCCGGAAGATTCGAGAACGCCCCCGCCTCGTGTACGAGACCGGTGTCGGTGTGCCATTCGCGGCTCCCGGGCTCGAACGTGATGTCCGTCCCCGCCTCGGTCGTCACCCGCACCTCTTCGGCGTCCGAGACCTGTTCGTACACCGCCGCACAGTGCTCGGAGATCGCCCCGTAGTCCGCATCTAACCCCGCGACCATCACCTCCTCGGTGATGCCGGGCATCGTCGCGCCGCGCGCCCCGTTCTCGCAGGCGGCCGACCGAGCGCGGGTGTGGCTGATGCTCTTCGTCGTCGGCGCGACGAACACGTCGGCGTCGCGCATCGCCGCCGCGACCGCGTCGGGGGGTTCGGCCCCGTGTTGCGGCCCCGGCGGATACTGGACGACGACGACGTCCTCCGTCCGCTCCGCCCCGGCTTCGTAGAGGAACTCGCCGATGCGTCGACGCTTGTCATCCGTGACGACCACGAACGCCTCCCCCTCTGTGACGGCGAGACACTGCGTCACCGCCGTCTCGGCGGCCTCCGCGAGCCGTGTGTCGGATTCGTCCATACCGCGGCGAACGAGGTTGAGTTGGTTAGGTCTTGCCTTCGTCCGGGTCCGTCCCGCTCCCGTTCTCTCCGCTCGACATCCGCTAAATCTCTCGTTCGATCCCCTGAAAACATCGAAGCCGTTACTCGTGTAGGGATTAATTTCTACCCGTTAGCGTCCGAAATAACTAATTGGCTGTCCCGTTGATGTGGGGGTATGTTGAAGGTCGGAATAAACGGGTACGGTACCATCGGGAAGCGCGTGGCCGACGCGGTCGCCGCACAACCGGACATGACGGTCGCCGGCGTCGCCAAGACGCAGCCGAACTACGAGGCACACGCCGCCGTCCGTCGTGGGTACCCGTTGTACGCTGCCATCCCCGAGCGCGCCCCGCTCTTCTCCGAGGCCGGGCTGGAACTCGCCGGTGCCGTCGACGAACTCGTCGCCGAGGCCGACGTCATCGTCGACGCCACGCCCTCCGGAATCGGTGCCGAGAACCGCTCGCTCTACGAGTCACACGACACCCCCGCGCTCTTTCAGGGGGGCGAGTCGGCCGACGTCGCCGACGTGAGCTTCAACGCCCGGGCCAACTTCGACGCCGCGGCCGACGCCGACTACGCCCGCGTCGTCTCGTGTAACACGACCGGACTCTCTCGCGTCATCGCCCCGCTCCAGGAGGAGTACGGCGTCGAGAAGGTCCGCGCGACCCTGGTCCGTCGGGGCGGAGATCCGGGCCAGAACACGCGCGGCCCGATCAACGACATCCTCCCGAACCCCATTCACGTCCCCTCCCACCACGGCCCCGACGTCCAGACCATCTTCGAGGACCTCGACATCGACACGATGGGCCTGAAGGTGCCGGCGACGCTGATGCACGTCCACGCGCTGAACATCACGCTCGACGAGCGCGTCACCGCCGCGCACGTCCAGGCCCTCCTCGAACGGGAGAACCGGCTCTACGTCATCCCCGAGGGGATGGGCATCGACGGCGTCGGGAAGCTGAAGAACTTCGCGCTCGACGCCGGTCGCCCCCGCGGCGACCTCTGGGAGAACTGCATCTGGGGCGAGTCCATCGCCGTCCGCGGCAGGGATCTCTACCTCTTCCAGGCCATCCACCAGGAGTCCGACGTCGTTCCCGAGAACGTCGACGCCATCCGCGCCGTGATGGGCCTCGAACCGCAGGACGAGTCGATGCGGCTCACCGACGACACGATGGGCGTCGGCATCAGCGGTGATCCGGCGGGGTTTAGCCAGCAGCAGGTCCCCGCCGACGACTGAGCCGGTTCTCGGCAGTTTTCGCCTACCGACGTTCGATGACCGTCCCGCCAGCGCCGACCGCGACCGACGGGTTCGCGCGGACGACCGCCTTCAGGTTCGCGCCGGTCGGCGTCGTCTCCTGCGTCCAGCCGTCGCGACCGAGACGGAACACCACACCGCCACCGCCGACGGTCAAGCCGTCGCTTCCTTCGACCTCGACGTCACGGAGGTCCGCGTCGCCCGTGTCCGACCGGACCCACTGCGACCCGTTCCACGCGTAGACGGTGCCGCCCCCGCCGGAGACGGTGACGTCGTCGGCCGCGTCGCTGTCGATGCCGTAGAAGTTGTGGTTCGCGTCCGTGATTCCGCGTTTGTCCCACGCCGTCCCGTCGTCGGTGACGAACACGGTCTGGTTGCCGTCGACGGCGTGGCCCTCCCGCGCACTGTGGAAGTCGATGGCGTTGATGGCGGACCCGCTCCCGGGCGTCACGTCCTCCCAGGTGCCGGTCGCGCCGTTCTCGAACGAGTAGTAGATCTTTCCGGAGTCGCCGGCGACGTACACGTTCGCCTCGTCCGCCGCTCCGGTCGCGGAGACGTCGTTGAAGTTGTTCGTCACGTCGTTCGGCGCGGAGTGGTCGGTCAAGACGCCCGTCTCGACGTCGTACTCGCCGATAGCGCCGCTCGCCCCGACGAACCACAACCGCGAGCCGTCGTCGGTGACGTCCGCGCCGTAGAGGTCGTTCCCGTTCCCGGTCGGACCGCCGTCGAGGACCTTCCGCCAGCCGTCGGACGTCCGCCGGACGACGACACCGCCCCCGCCGACGGCGTACACGCCCGCGCTGGTCTCCTCGACGTCGTAGAGCGTGTTACCCGTGGGCGTCTCCGCCGTCGTCCACTTTCGGGCGGACCCGCCGTTCGTCGCCGCGCCGGTCGTGGCAAGCGCAGTCACCCCGACGAGCGAGGCCGCAGCACCTTTCAGCACTGTTCGTCGCGTGGGTTCAGGGGTGTCGCTCATGGGAACGCACCGTTCGAGCGGAGGGACGAACGCCACGTAGGCGCTGTTGCTGATAGTTCGACGGTTTAAGTCACCCGTGTAGATTCTGTGCCGCGACGTCCGGTCACTCTTCGCCCCCGCCGTCGCGCCCACCCGCGTCACCGGCCCCACTCGCTGCACGTTCGCTGCGCTCGCTGGGGAAGAGCTGTCGGCCGACCTTCGCGCGAACGACGCGGAGGTGCTCCGACACGGTCGCCTTCGAGACGTCGAGGTGGTCGGCCAGTTCGCCGGCCGACACGCCTTCGGACTCGAAATACCCGTGACGCACGGCGAGGGCGGCCGTCTCGCGCTGTCGCGCCGTGAGGTCGCTCAGGTCGACGAGGACCGTCCGCGGTTCCTCGGTTCCGGCGTCGGCGTCGTCGCCCGCCCGGAGCGCTTCGAGCGAGACGCTCCGACCGAGTTCGTCGAGTCGCTCCATACACGCCCGGAGTTCGGTCTCGTCGACCGCGGCGAACGCGAGTCGGAGCCACTCGCCGGTCACCGACAGGTCGTACGGCCGTAGCGGGAGGTGGTCGAACCCGGCCGCCGGACACCGGGAGGGACAGCGCCCGCAGGTCCACCCCTCCGACTCGTCGTCGCTGCCGCTCAGACGACAGACGACGGTCTCTTTGGTGGTGTCGACCGCTCGCAGCGTCGCGTCGTCGGCCACGGCCACTGCCTCGGATTCGACCACTACCTGCGGCGGCGTCGTCCCCTGCGCCGGGACGAGGCTCCGAACCGGGTAGTCGCTGACGATGCGGCCCAGCGGACAGTCCTCGCGCGGCCGGACGGCCAGTTGTGCGTGGATTCCCTCGGGCATCCTCCGTCCGTCTCGACCGGCGCTTTCGACCTGCCCGGTAAGTGCCTTGTGACGGGGCCAGACTCTCGCGCGGCCCGCCGCGTCACTCCTGCTTCAGCAGTTCCACGGCCGCGAGTGGCTCGCCCGTCAGCGCGCGGATGTAGGCACCGCCGGCGATGGAGACGTGCGAGAAGTCCTCCTCCGACAGGTCGTACATTCCGATGGCCCGGGAGGTGTCGCCGCCGCCGACGACGGAGAAGCAGTCGGTGTCGGCGATGGATTCGAGCACGCCGACAGTCCCGACCGCGAACCGCTCGTCCTCGAACAGGCCGAGCGCGCCCTTCACGAAGACGGCCTCCGAGTCGTGGATGATCGGATCGTACGTGGCGACGGTCTCCGAGCCGACGTCGAGGAACGCGCGGTCCTTCTCCGTGATGACGTCCACGCGGCTCTCGGCCCGTTCGTCGTTCTCGTCCTCGTACGCGAGGTCGACGGCGAGTTCGATCTGGTCGCCGCGCTCCTCGAGGAGGGACTCGATGGTCTCGTGGTTCTTCTCCCACTGCTCGTCGAAGAGGTCCATCCCCTCGATGTCCTCGCCGACGGGGTGGCCGTCCGCGCGGAGGAACAGTTCGCCCGCGATGCCCCCCAGACAGAAGGTGTCGACCTTGTCGCCGATGCCGTTCATCACCGAGATGACGTCCGTCGCCTTCGTGCCGCCGACGACCATCGTCACGTCGCCTTCGAACTCCTTCGTGGCGATGGCGGAGTTGGCCTCGTACTCCGCGACCATCACGCGGCCGGCGAAGGCGGGGAGCACCAGGGGGAAGCCGACGAGCGAGGCGTGTGCGCGGTGGGCCGCGGAGTACGCGTCGTTGACGTACGCGTCGAACTCCGGGGCCAGCGTCCGCACGAACTCGCTTTCGGCGTGTTCCTCGGGTTCCTTCTCGGGCAGTTCGTCGTCCGTCATCCGGGTGTTTTCGAGGAGGAGGACGTTGCCCGATTCGAGGTCGCGGATGGCGTCTATCGCCTCCTGACCGTACGTGGAGTCGACGAAGTCGACGTCGACGCCGGCGTGGTCGGCGAGGATCTCGGCGTGGCTCGAAAGCGAGATGAAGTCGTCGTCGCCGGGGCGGCCCTGGTGAGCCATGAGCGCGACGCGGTGGCCGGCGTCGGCGAGGTCGCGGACGGTCTCGGCGTGGCGCTCGAACCGTCGATTGTCCTGGGCGACACCCTCATCGACGGGAGAGTTCAGGTCGAGTCGGACGAGGACGCGCTGTTCGGGGTCGAGGTCGTCGAGCGTCTTGAACATGGCTCGTGCGTGAATCGTCGCGTGACGGGCACTTAGTCGTGTGCGAAGTCGGTCCGGCTCCGGGGGAACAGCGGAACTCTCCGGGTGGGTGCGAAAGAGTGGGGCGTGGTGTCGGTGGGCGGCACCCGGTTGGTGGCGCTCGGTCCGGGGTCAGCTCGACTCGGCTCGGCTCAGTTGTCGTGGACGTACGCGGCGACGTCGAGCATCCGGTTCGAGAACCCGTACTCGTTGTCGTACCACGTCAGGATCTTCGCCTGCTTGCCGTCGGCGACGACGTTCGTCGAGTCGAGGTCGACGTACGAC
>JBEPYA010000143.1:0-10314 GCA_041641615.1 Salinigranum sp.
GAGCGTGTGTGACAGCACACCGACTCCGAACGCGCCGCCCACCTGAGGCGCGCCGTGCCGACGTGCCAGGACCACGACGAGCAGACAGAGCGGACCGAGCACGAGAAGCGAGTGCGCCAACGACCGGCCGTACGCGAGGACGCCGATCCACGTCAGGGGCTTGTCGACGAGGTCGGGGAACTGCGTTCCGAGGACGAGCGCGAGGAGAGCCGCGCGTTCGTGGCTCGCTCGGACGAGCCTGACGCCGACAGTGTACGACAGATAACCGACCGCCAGATGTCCCCACGGCCACATTATCGGGTGGTTCCAGCGACGAGCGAAAGCTCTGGTGGTGTCGGTCCTCCCGCGCGAACCTCATATATGCGTGTCAAGACTCAATACTAGCACCGACTTACGTGTGGTTGAGGAATCACGACGCCCCCCTCCCCATCACATTCGGGCCGCGTGGTCCCTCGGAGGCACCCCCCTCCTGTCGTGGACTACCTGTCGTCACCGCGTGGCGACGGTCCCGTCGTCGACGGACGTCCACCGACGACACCCTCTTTCAACCGCTCGTGAGACGACCGTCCGAGCGAGCGTTCGATTTTACCTGTTGAGCGTGTGGATCGCCTGTCCGAGCGCGTTCTCGCAGGCTTCCATCGTCGCCTCCACGAGCGTCGGGTGGGTGTGGATGGTCGCCGCCACGTCCTCCAGTGTCGCACCCATCTCGACGGCCAGGGCGAGTTCGGCGACGAGTTCGGAAGCCTCGGGGCCGACGATCTGCCCGCCGAGGACGAACCCCGTCTCCTCGTCGGCGACGACGCGGACGAACCCCGTCGTGTGGCCCGTCGTCAGCGCGCGCCCCGAGGCGTTGAACGGCATCTGCCCGACGACCGGCGTGAACCCGGCCTCCTCGGCCTCGGTCTCGGTCATCCCGACGGTCCCGATTTCGGGGTCGGTGAACACTGCAGCGGGGACGGCCTGGTAGTCGAGGGCGGCTGGCTCGCCAGCCACCACTTCGGCGGCGACGATGCCCTCTTTCGAGCCGACGTGCGCCAGCATCGGCTCGCCCGCGACGTCGCCGACGGCGAAGATGGGGTCGACGTTGGTTCGACACTGGTCGTCGGTCGGGATGAACCCCTTCTCGTCCGTCTCTACGCCGGCAGCATCGAGGTCGAGCGTATCCGAGACGGGCGCGCGGCCGACCGCGACGAGGACGACGTCGGCGTCGTACTCGCTTCGCTCCCCATCTTCGGTTTCCGTGGCGACGACGATGCCGCCGTCGTTGCCGTCGCGCCAGTCGGCGGCCCCCTCGCCGAAGTGAAACTCCACGCCCAGCTCTTCGGCGCGCTTGCGGACCACGCGCGCGATGTCCTCCTCGTACCCCGGGAGGGCGTCGTCGAGCATCTCGACGACCGTCACGTCGGTGCCGAGCTTCGCGAAGACGGTCGACAGTTCCATGCCGATGTAGCCCGCGCCCACGACCACCATCCGGTTCGGGACGGAGTCGAGCGCGAGCGCGTCGCGCGAGGAGAGCACGGGGAGGTCGTCGTACGAGAAGTTCGGGATCTCGACCGGCCGCGACCCGGTGGCGACGATGCAGTGCTCGAATTCGATGCTTTCGGAGCCCTGGCCCTCTCCGCCGTGAGCCACTCTCACCCGGTTCGGCCCGTCGAACCGGGCGGTCCCCTCCACGAGGTTGACGCCGTTGGCTTTGCAGAGCTTCTCGACGCCGCCCGTCAACTGGTCGACGACGCCGTCTTTCCACTCGCGCATCCCCGCCATGTCGACGACCGGGTCCGCGTGGATGCCCATCTCCTCGGCGTGTCCCGCCCGGTGGGCGAGGTCCGTCGCCGTGATGTACGCCTTCGAGGGGATGCAGCCGTGGTTGAGACACGTCCCCCCGTAGGCGTCGCGCTCGACGAGCGTCGTGTCGACTCCCTTCTGCGCGGCGCGGATAGCGGCGACGTAGCCGCCCGGCCCAGCGCCGATGACGAGCAGTTCTGTCCCTGTCGAGATGTCTCCGACGACCATACCCCGCCCTCGAAGGGAACCGTGTTAAAATGACGCCACGCGGTAGGACGTGTATTCGGTGGGCGGTGTGGCTGTCGTGAGCGAATCGTCGACTCGAATCTTCGGCCTGATCGCTCGGTACCGGACGTGTCCGTTATCGGTGGCCGAGCGTATCTCTGTCGAGGGTTCAATTTGTCACGCTCCACACAGTCCTCGATACCGACACACAGCAAAACTCAGTCCACGACGCGGACGGCGCGCTCCTCGTGTACGGGCAAGAGCGGGAGGTCGGGAAAGGACACCTCGACTCGGAAGGTGAGCTCGTCGTCGGTCGCGCCGAACACGCCCACCGGAACCCGTGTCGAGTCGGAGAGGTACGTCGTCTTCGTCGTCATCTCCACCCCGTTGACGGTCACTCTGATGCCGGTCCGGGCGCTCCCACCGGTGTTCGCGACGCCGACCTGCTTCACCGTGCTCGTCCCTCGCTCGACCGTCTCGGGGAACGCTCCCCAGTCGAGTTCGATGGCCGGGAGCCCCTTCGCCGATTCGACGACCCGCTCTGCGACCCCCTCCGAGAGGTCCGCACGGGTCAACTCGGTGACACCCGCGGAGACGAGGTCCGCCGGGGTCCGGAGGCCGGCGGAGGCAAGCCGGCTCGCGCGCCGGGAGCCGACGCCGTCGACTGCCGTGAGACCGACCGCGTCCCGGGAGACGCCGTGTTCGACGCGCGCCTCGATGCGCCGGGCGAGGTTGGCCGCGCGTGGTCCCGCGAAGGTGTCGAGGAACTCCCGCAACGCCGCGAAGAGTCGCAGCGCGTTCTGCCGGATGACCCAGGCGTCGCTCCGCAGGTCGGCGGGCGTCGACCCCGTCATCGACGCCCGGCAGATGGCGAGCACCTTCCGATTGCCGCCGTCGAGTCGGGTGTCGACACCGGTGAGGACGGAGTCGACCGCGTCGACCTCGGCGGCGCGACAGGAGACCGAGTCGAACTCCGAGGCGCCGGCGACGCAGTCGAGCACCGCGTCGGCGTCGATGTACTCCCGTCCAGAGAGGTCGTGGAAACGCTCGGCCGTGGCGAGGTCGAGGTAGTACTTCGAGGCGAGCCGTCCCAGCGGCGTGGGTTCGACCTGTAGCTCGTTCATCTCGACGAAACCGCGGGCGACGAGCGATTCGAGCGTCTCCCGGACTCGCCCCCTGAGCCCGTCGAAGCCGTACTCGGCGGGACGGGACTGCGCGCGGACGTAGTAGAACGTCGTTTCGAGCCACGAGAGGACGTCGTCGAGGTCGTCGATGGTCCCCATGGCGATCTCGGCGTTCAGGTGCGAGTCGAGTTCCTCCGCGAGGTGCGACTCGATGTCCTTCCCCTCCCGAATGAGTCGCCGGTAACGGTCCGCGTCGGAGCTGTCGCAGACGACCCAGCCGTAGCCGACGTCGTCGTAGCCGGGTCGCCCCGCGCGACCGAGCATCTGCATCACGTCGAGCGGAGAGATGTCGACGTCGCCTTCGAGTGGGTCGTGGTACTTCGTGTCGCGGATGACGACACACCGCGCGGGGAGGTTCACCCCCCACGCCAGGGTCGAGGTCGAAAAGAGGAGCTGGACCTTCCCCTCGCGGAACCATCGTTCGACCCTGTCCCGGTCGTCCTTTCCCAACCCCGCGTGGTGGAAGCCGACGCCGTCGACGACCGACTTCCTCAGACTATCGTTCGTCAGCTCTTTCGCCTCGTTGTGGAAGTCGTAGTCGCCGCGAGCACCCATGGGAACGTCGCGCTCGGCGAACTCGTCGCGGGCCTTCGCCGCGGCCTGGACGGTGTCCTGTCGGGAGGAGACGAAGACGAGCGCCTGGCCCTCGTCGCGGATGTGCGGTTCGGCGAGGTCGAACGCCCGGTAGAGTCGGCGGTACTTGTCGGCGAAGCTGTTCTCGCCGTGGCTGTACGTCTTCACGCCCGCGTGGAGCTTCACCGGTCGGTAGTCGTCGCCGAACTCGAACGTCGTCTCGGGCACGGCGTCGAGCCAGTCGGCGACGTCGGCGACGTTCCGCATCGTCGCCGAGAGCGCCACTACCCGCGGGTCGCACAGCCGTCGCAGGCGCGACACCGTGACTTCGAGGACCCCACCCCTCGAATCAGAATCGAGGAGGTGGACCTCGTCGATGACGACACAGCTGACGTCCAGGATGAACTGGTACCGGGGCGACTCGTGCTTCCTGGTGGCGGAGTCGGCCTTCTCGGGCGTCATCACGAGGATGTCCGCCCGCTCCGCCCGGCGGGGATTGAGGTCGCGCTCGCCCGTGACGACGTAGACGGAGTAGCCCAGGGCCTCGAACCGCTCCCACTCGGCCTCCTTCTCGTTCGTCAGCGCGCGCAGGGGGGCGACGAAGAGCGCGGTGCCGCCCTCCTGGAGCGTCTTGCAGATGGCCAGCTCCGCGAGTGCCGTCTTGCCCGAGGCCGTCGGCGCGGCGGCGACGACGTTCTCCTCGCGCTCTAAGATGGCGGGGAGCGCCTCGCGTTGCATCCGGTTGAACTCCTCGAATCCGAAGGCGTCGGCGAAGTCGGGCAGGGCCTCTGCGACTTTCACCCGTGGCGTCCTCCGCGTTCCCAGGTCCCGATGGGGGTCATGGAAAGACGGGGGCGCCCGCTCGACCAAAAACTTCCGGTGGCGGGGTGAAAGTAGATCGGAACGGGGAGCGATTCTCGGATACTGGTATTGGTAGATACTTACAATATAGTGGGAGACGAACTCACGAGCGGATCAGCATGAGCAAGAACGTCGGAGGAATCGACCGGAAGGCGCGACTCGTCGTCGGACCGCTATTGCTTCTCGTGAGCATCGCCGCCTTCGTCGGGGTGCTCCCGCTGGGGACGCTCGGTGGGGTCGCCTCCCTGGTCGTCGGGGTGGTCCTAACCGTGACAGGTGCGGTCCAGCGGTGTCCGCTGAACGCGCTCCTCGGTGTCGACACCTGTCCTGTCGACGCACGGTGAGCGTCCGCCCATCGATGCGACAGGTCCGCACGTTTTTCACGACCGCCGCCTACCATCCGGTATGAGCGGGAGTCGTCGGCATCGTCGAAAGCCCGACTGGCTGAAGATGCGACCGCCGTCCGGACAGCGGTTCACCGAGATCAAGCGCGAACTCCGCGACAGGGACCTCCACACGGTCTGTGAGGAGGCGAACTGTCCGAACCTCGGCGAATGCTGGTCGGGACGCGACGGCCCGGGGACGGCGACGTTCATGCTGATGGGCGACCGCTGCTCGCGCGGCTGTAACTTCTGCGACGTCCAGACCGGAGGAATGGAGGCGCTCGACCCCGACGAACCCGCCAACGTCGCCGACGCCGTCGCGGAGATCGGCCTCGACTACGTCGTGTTGACGTCGGTGGACAGAGACGACCTCCCCGACCAGGGCGCGGGTCACTTCGCGCGGACCATCCGCGCGATCAAAGAGCGCGACCCCTCCATCCTCGTCGAGGTGCTCGTCCCCGATTTCCAGGGCCAGCCGGAACTGGTGCGGAAGATCATCGACGCCCGCCCGGACGTCATCGCGCACAACATCGAGACCGTCGAGCGCCTCCAGTGGCCGGTTCGGGACCGCCGCGCCGGCTACGAGCAGTCGCTCTCGGTCCTCGAACAGGTCCAGCGGGAGTCGGACATCTACACCAAGACGTCGATCATGCTCGGATTGGGCGAGTACGCCCACGAGGTGTACCAGACCCTCTCGGACCTCCGGGAGGCCGACGTCGACGTCGTCACCCTCGGGCAGTACCTCCAGCCTTCGCGGTCGCACCTCGACGTGTACGACTACGTCCACCCCGACGCGTTCGAGACCTGGCGGCGCGTGGCCGAGGAGGAACTGGGCTTTCTCTACTGCGCGTCGGGGCCGATGGTCCGTTCGTCGTACAAGGCGGGAGAGCTGTTCGTCGACGCCCTGGTTCGCGAGGGTCGGTCGGTCGAGGAGGCGCGGCAGGCCGCCCGGGCCGCCGACTGACGTCCGACTCGACGACGCCGAGCGCCTGAAACGCCCGAAACCGGCCGCGAGCGTCGCCTACACCGGCCTCCACGATTTTTCTACGAAAACACTATACGGCAGGGGGATGACCCCTCTCGCATGCACTGGAGGGTCCGACCGTGAGCGTGCTACAGCGCGACCCGCGGGATCGAGTCCAGGTCCTCGACGAGGACGGCAGCGTCGTCGGCGAGGTGCCCGACGTCGACGACGAGACGCTGCTGTCGATCTACCGGGAGATGAAACTCGCCCGACACTTCGACACCCGGGCGGTGAGCCTCCAGCGACAGGGGCGGATGGGGACTTATCCACCCCTCTCGGGACAGGAGGGTGCGCAGGTAGCCAGCGCCCACGCGCTCGACGAGGACGACTGGCTCTTCCCCTCCTATCGGGAACACGGCGCGCTCCACGTCCGCGGCTTCCCGCTCGACCGCATTCTCCTCTACTGGATGGGGACCGAAGGGGGCAACGTGGCACCGCCGGACGTTAACACGTTCCCCGTCGCGGTGCCCATCGCGACGCAGACGCTCCACGCCGTCGGTGCGGCATGGGCTTCGAAATTGAAAGGGAAAGACGAAGCGTTCATCGTCTACTTCGGCGACGGCGGCACCTCGGAGGGAGACACCCACGAGGCGATGAACTTCGCGGGCGTGTTCGACACCCCCACCGTCTTCTTCTGCAACAACAACCAGTGGGCCATCTCCGTCCCCCGTGAGCGACAGACGAGGTCCGAGACCATCGCGCAGAAGGCGAACGCCTACGGCTTCCAGGGCGTGCAGGTCGACGGGATGGACCCTCTCGCGGTCTATCAGGTGACGCGCGCCGCCGTCGAGAAGGCCAAGGCAGACGACCCCGGCGAGTTGCGGCCGACACTCATCGAGGCGGTCCAGTACCGCTTCGGCGCGCACACGACCGCCGATGACCCGACCGTCTACCGCGACAGCGACGAGGTCGAGAAATGGAAGCGGAAGGACCCGATTCCGCGACTCGAAACGTTCCTCCGCGACACCGGGCGGCTGGACGACGACCGGGTCGCGGAGATCGAAGAAGAGGTCCAGGGGCTGGTCGCCGACGCCATCGAGACGGCGGAGTCGACGCCCCGCCCCGACCCCGACGAGATGTTCGAGCACGTCTTCGCCGACCGGACGCCGGATCTCGACGCACAGTACGAGTCGTTCGCCGCGCTCCGCGAGGAGTTCGGGGACGACGCGTTCCTCCACAGGTAATCCAATGAGCACCCAACAGACACAGAACCTCACACTGGTCCAGGCAGTACGGGACGGTCTCCACACCGAGATGCAGCGAGACGAGGACGTCATCGTCCTCGGGGAGGACGTCGGGAAGAACGGCGGCGTCTTCCGCGCCACCGAAGGGCTGTACGACGAGTTCGGCGGCGACCGCGTCGTCGACACGCCGCTGGCGGAGTCCGGCATCGTCGGCACCGCCGTCGGGATGGCCGCCTACGGCCTCAAGCCCGTCCCCGAGATACAGTTCTCGGGCTTCATGTACCCCGCGTTCGACCAGATCGTCTCTCACGCCGCCCGGCTCCGGACCCGGTCGCGCGGGCGGTACACCTGCCCGATGGTCATCCGCGCGCCCTACGGGGGTGGAATCCGCGCGCCCGAACACCACTCCGAGTCGAAGGAGGCGTTCTACGCGCACGAGGCGGGACTGAAAGTGGTCATTCCCTCGACGCCGTACGACACGAAGGGGCTGCTCATCTCCGCCATCCGCGACCCCGACCCCGTCGTGTTCCTCGAACCGAAACTCATCTACCGCGCCTTCCGGGGCGACGTCCCCGAGGGGGAGTACACCGTCCCCATCGGGGAAGCGGAGGTCCGCCGCGAGGGGGAGGACGTCTCGGTGTTCGTCTACGGCGCGATGACGCCTCGCACCCTCGAAGCGGCCGAGAACCTCGCAGAGGACGGAATCGACTGTGAGGTGGTCGACCTCCGCACCGTCTCACCGCTCGATAGGGACGCCATCGTCGACTCGTTCAAGAAGACCGGCCGGGCCTGCGTCGTCCACGAAGCGCCGCGCTCGGGCGGCATGGCGGGCGAGATTACCGCCACGATTCAGGAGCGGGCGCTCTACTACCAAGAGGCGCCGGTCGTCCGCGTGACGGGTTACGACGTTCCCTACCCCCTGTACGCGCTGGAGGACTACTACCTGCCGAGCGTGGCTCGCATCGAAGACGGCATCCGGGAGGCGGCAGAGTTCCGATGATCGAAGAGTTCAGACTCCCCGACGTCGGAGAGGGGGTAGCGGAGGGCGAACTGGTCGAGTGGCACGTCGAACCCGGCGACGAGGTTAGCGAGGACCAGATCGTCGCGGAAGTGGAGACGGACAAGGCGCTCGTCGAGGTGCCGTCGCCGTACAACGGAACCGTGGCGGAGTTGCTCGCCGAGGAAGGCGAAGTCGTCCCGGTTGGAGACGTCATCATCACGTTCGAGGTGCCCGGCGAGGAGGAACCGGGGGAGGAGACCGCCGAACCCGAGCCGGAGCCGGAGTCGGCATCGGAGTCCGAACCGGAACCCGAGACGGGGACCGACACACCCGCCGGCAACGACGTCGAGCACGCGCCGGACGCGCGGGTGTTCGCGCCCCCGAGCGTTCGTCGCCTCGCGCGGGAACTCGGCGTCGACCTCGCGGCCGTCGACGGGAGCGGTCCCGGTGGGCGGATCACCGAGGGCGACGTCAGAGCGGCGACAGAGGGCACTGCGGAAGCGTCCGAGGACGAGGACGAGGACGACGAAACCGAGGAGTCGGCCCCGACGGCCGTCTCGTTCAGCGGTCGCCCGGCGACGTCGGCCGGGGACGCCGGCGACGGACAGGCGGTCGAGACAGGGGACGTGACGCCGGCGGGGCGCTCTCGGACGCTCGCCGCGCCGGCGACGCGGAAGCTCGCCGACGAGGAGGGAATCGACATCGACGACGTGCCGACCAACGAGGAACGGGAGGGCGAGGCGTTCGTCACGCCCGACCACGTCCGCGCGTACGCCGAGGCGCAGCGTGCGGCCCAGGAAGCCGACGCGGCCGCCGTGTCGCAGTCGGGCGAAGCCGGTGTCGGGGGGACTACGGCTGGCGACGTCGCGACCGAGACCCGTGCCGACGCTGCAGCCGAACCGGAGGCCGACACCGGAGCGAGTGCCGTGAGTGTCGCCGGCGACGAAGACGAACGCGTGCCCTACCGGGGCGTCCGGCGAGCCATCGGCGAGCAGATGCAGCGCTCGAAGTACACGGCACCGCACGTCTCACACCACGATACCGCCGTCGTCGACGACCTCGTCGCGCTCCGTGCGGAGTTGAAGCCCCACGCGGAGGAACGGGGCGTCTCGCTCACGTACATGCCGTTCGTGATGGCCGCGGTCGTGAAGGCGCTGAAGGAGTTCCCGGTCCTCAACGCGATGCTCGACGAGGAGGCGGAGGAGATCGTCTACCGGCAGGACTACCACCTCGGCGTCGCGGTCGCGACCGAAGCGGGCCTGATGGTGCCCGTCGTCCGCGACGTCGACCGCAAGGGGGCCGTCGAACTCGCCTCGGAGCTGGGTGGCCTGGTCGAGCGGGCCCGCGAGCGAAAGATCAGCCGCGAGGAGATGCAGGGCAGCACGTTCACGCTCACCAACTTCGGCGCTATCGGCGGCGAGTACGCGACGCCCATCATCAACTACCCCGAGGTCGCCATTCTCGGTCTGGGCGCCATCGAGCAGCGGCCGGTCGTCGAGAACGGCGAGGTAGTGGCGAGACACACCCTGCCGCTCTCGCTCTCGATCGACCACCGCGTCGTGGACGGTGCCGACGCCGGGCAGTTCACCAATCGGGTGATCGAACTACTGGAGAACCCGCGGCTGCTGCTGCTGTGAGCGGGTGACTCGTCGACTCGTCTCGCGGTCCGCGTCTCCGAACCACCGGACGCCGAGTTCGGACGGGAGACGCTCGTGGTAACCGGTCGGAGCTGAGGGTGTGCTATCGCGCCCGTTCGTCACTGC
The DNA here is from genome assembly GCA_041641615.1 of Salinigranum sp. GTDB lineage: Archaea > Halobacteriota > Halobacteria > Halobacteriales > Haloferacaceae > Salinigranum. The sequence continues at coordinate 9,983 of JBEPYA010000143.1, forward strand.
CGCGAGGTCTGCCCGTCTTCACCAGTCGATTCTCACCGTCGGTTCGACGAACCCCCTCACGCGGTCACCGACGAGCTACTTTACCGGCCGGAATTGCGACACACCGTCTCCGGACCCCCGCGGAGGCGACGGGTTTTTGCCATCGGCCGTCACACCCCCAGACATGGAACACGCGCCGTCGGGCCCGCTCGACGTCGAACTCGTGCTCGCCCCCGTCGACGGGAGCGAGGAGTCCGCGCTCGCCGTCGAGTACGCCGTCTCCATCGCCGAGCAGTACGACGCCTCGGTCCACGCCGTCTACCTCCTCGGTGAGAACGTGGTTCGCGCCATCG
>JBEPYA010000144.1:0-10295 GCA_041641615.1 Salinigranum sp.
GGCCGTCGGCTCGCCCGAGACCGTCCGCGACCGCTACCGCGCGTATGTCGACGCCGGCATCGACTGCCCCGTCATTTACAACTACGGACCCGAGTCGGTGAAACTCCGGAACGTCGAGGCGCTCGCGCCCAGCGCGTTCTGATTCTCACATCCGCTCGCCGGCTTCGAACCCTCGCTCGACGGCCCCGCGGTCGATCTTTCCGACGTCGGTCTCCGGGAGCGACTCGACCACGTCGAGTCGTTCGGGCCGGCGGAAGACGGCCAGTCCCCGCTCGTCGAGGAAGGCCGTCACCTCGTCGAGCGTGAGCGCGTCGACGCCGCGCCGGAGTTCGACCGCCGCGCCGACCCGCTCGCCCAGCGTCTCGTCGGGGACGCCGACGACAGCCGCCTTGGCGATCTTCGGGTGCTCGACGAGGACGTCCTCGACGGCCGGCGCGTAGATGGTCTCCCCGGCGCGGTTGATGGTGTCGTCGAGGCGTCCCCACACCTCGTAGGCCCCGTCCGGACGCTGCGAGAAGACGTCGCCGGTGTGGAACCACCCGTCCTCGTCGAACGACGACTCGTTCGCGGCCTCGTTGCGGAAGTAGCCCGTGAACACGCCGGGTCCCCTGACGACGAGTTCGCCGAGTTCGCCCTGCGGGACCGCTCGTCCCTCGTCGACGATGCGGACCTCGTCCCCGGGGCCGAGCGGTCGACCGACGGTCGTCGCCTGCACCTCCACCGGGTCGTCTGGTCGGGTGATGATCTGGGCACCCTCGCCCATACCGAAGACGTTGCAGAAGCCGGCGTCCCACTGGTCGGCGACGCGCCGGACGAGGTCGGGCGGGACCTTCTGCCCGCCGGAGCAGACGACCCGGAGCGTCGACAGCGTCGCGTCCGCCCCCGCGTCGAGGAAGTCGATGAGCTGTTTGGGGATGAGCGTGGTCACGTCGCCGTCGACCCGGTCGACGAGGGCGACGAGCGGCGCGGGCTTCAACACCGGCTCGACCGCGACGGTCGCACCCGCCCAGAGGCCCGCGCCGAGGACGTACCCGAACGCGAAGCTGTGCGGGACCGGGAGGCCCGCGACGAGCGTCCAGTCCGACCCGACTCCCATTGCTCGCGCGATGTGCTCCCAGAGGTAGACGTAATCGTTGTGGGTCCGCGGAATCGCCTTCGGGAGGCCGCTCGTCCCGCCCGAGAGCATGAACAGCCCGGGGTTGCAGGGGTTCACGTCGTCGCCTGCGACCTCCTCGTCGTGATTGCGCAGGGCCGCCAGGCCGTGCCACCCTGGGGACACATCGCTCTCGTCCTCGTCCCCGTCCCCGGTGACGGCGACGCACGCGTCGAGGTGAGCGTAGTCGTCGACGATACCGTCGACGAGCCCCACGTAGTCGAAGCCGAGGTCGTACCGGTCGCCCGCGGTGACGACGGCCTTCGACTCGGTGAGCGAGACGACGTGTCTCAGTTCCTGTTCGCGGTGCCGCGGGAGGACGAACGCCGGGACGACGCCGAGGCGCGAGCACGCGAGGAACGCCTCGACGAACTCGATGCAGTTCGGCAACTGGAGGGTCACCGTGTCGTCGGCTCGAAGCCCCAATTCGTTACGGAACGCGCCCGCGAGCCGTCTGGAGTTCCGCGCGAGGTCGCCGTAGCTCAGCTCCCGTTCCGGCCCGACGAGCGCTCGCCGCGACGGTGTGGCCTCGGCCCTCCGGTCGACGACGGCGTGGAAGGTGAGGTCCCGCCAGTACCCCGCCTCGCGGTACGTCCTGATCCGGTCGGTCGGGAACGGGACGTATCCCTCGATGTCGGTCGTCGCGTGGGCGGGCCCCTCGTTCATACTCTACGAACTGGGAGGCCCGATATATAGCTAGCTCCGCCCGACAGTATATCACCCGCCCCGACGAACCGGAGGGGCATGGCATCCCCGGCGACAGAGACGACGATGCGCGCGGTCGGCTTCCACGAACACGGCGACATCGACCAGTTCGAGTTGCTGGAGGTGCCGGTCCCCGCGATCGAGCCCGACGAGGTGCTCGTCGACGTTCGGGCGGCGTCGCTCAACCACCAGGACCTCTTCGCCGTCAGGGAACTCGAACACTACGTTCCCAAGTACCCGTTCTGGGGCGGCGGCGACATGGCGGGAACCGTCGCCGCCGTCGGCGAGCGAGTGACGGGATGGGACGTCGGCGCGCGGGTCGCCGTCGACCCGACGATAACGTGTGGGACGTGCCGGTACTGCCTCGCGGGCGAACAGTCGATGTGTGAGCGGTACCAGGTGTTCGGCGAACACCGCAAGGGCGGGTTCGCCGAGTACGCCGCCGTCCCCGCCGAAAACCTCGTCTCGATCCCCGAGCCGATATCCTTCGAGACGGCCGCCGCCGCGCCGATGGTCACCGGTACCGCCTGGCGGGCGTTGGCGACGCGGGCCTCGCTCGAACCGTACGAGGAACTGCTCGTCGTCGGCGCGACCGGCGGGCTCGGCCACATGGCCGTTCAGCTCGCCCGCGAGGTGCTCAACGTCGACACCATCTACGCGACGACGAGCAGCGAGGAGAAGGCGGCGTTCCTCCGCGACCTCGGCGTCGACCACGTCATCGACTACACGGAGGAGGAGTTCAGCGCGCGGGTGTGGGAGCTCACGGACAGACGGGGCGTCGACGTGGTGTACAACAACGTCGGCGGGGAGACGTGGGTGCCGTCGATGCGGGCACTCAGACCCGGGGGGCGGCTGGTCACGTCGGGGGCGACCGCCGGCCCCACCCCCCCGACCGAGATCAGGCTGGTGTTCGTCCGCCAGCTCGACGTGCTGGGGAGCACCGCACACAGCGCGACCGACCTCAGACACGCCCTCCGGTACGTCTGGGACGGGACGGTCGCACCCGTCGTTCAGGAGACGTTCCCGCTGGACGCGTACGCCGAGGCGTTCCGGACGATGGCCGACCGTCGGGCCTACGGCAAACTCGTCTTCACGCTCGACTGACCGGATACACATCTTCAAACTAAACTCCGTAAATGATGCGGTAAAATATACGCGGGTATCCTATTACTTCGATATTCACATCGCGTACCCCACCGGCGCTTCCCGATACACTTATCAAATGTGGCCATGTCGATTGAGAACGAGTAACAATGAGTGAGAGGCATACGTCCCGGAGGGCGAACCGTTCGAGCCGTCGGCGGTTCCTGAAACTCTCGGGAGCGAGCGCGATGCTGGCGACCAGTCTCGCCGGCTGTGCGGGCACGGAAGGCGGTGGGGCGACCGCGACTGCGACCGACGCTCCGAGCGGCGGCGGGTCGACAGCGACCGAGACGGAAGCCAGCGGTGGCGGCCAGACCTCGACGGGAACCACGACGTCGTCGGGCCCCGAGCGGGTCGTCTTCGGCCAGCCGGCGGGCATCTCGGGGAAGTGGGACTTCCTCCAGCCGGCGGTGTCGCAGGCGTCGGAGCTCGCGACACAGCAGATCAACGACGCCGGCGGCCCCCTCGACGCGGAGTTCGAACTCCTGCGGCGTGACACGGCGGTCAACCCACAACAGGCCCGGCAGGTGGTCCGCCAGCTCGTCAACAACGACGGGGTTCCGGCGATCAACGGGCTCTTCTCGAGCGAGATCGTGCCGCTGTGGGACTTCATCCAGGAGCTGGCGGTCCCTATCATCTCGCCGTGGCCGGGGACGACGTTCCTCGATACCCGTGGGGGCGACCGGGGAACGCCCGAGGACCTGAGCGACGACGAGTGGCTCTGGCGGACGGTCATCGGTGACACGGTCCACACCGCCGGCGCAGCGAAGGCGATGATCGACAACGACTTCTCGACCATCGGCGTCCTCAACGGGACCAGCGCCGGTGAACGGAGTTGGTCCGACTCGTTCATCGCTGCGTTCGAAGACCTCGGGGGGACGGTCTCCGAGCGCGTCGAGGTCTCGGAGGGACAGTCCTCGTACCAGTCGTCGCTCAACCGGCTGTTCCAGGCCGACTTCGACGCGTGGGCGCTCGCGGTGGCGCTCACCGACGCGACGACAGTCATTCGCGACTGGTCGAACGCGGGCTACGGGCGTCAACTCCTCCTCGAAGACGGGCTGATGGACGCCGACCTCATCGAGGCGGTCGGCGACCAGGCGGACGGGGCGTGGATCGCCGCCGGGAGCACGCAGGGGCCGAACTACGATACGTTCCTCCCGAAGTACCAGGAGCTGGGAGACGCGGACGTCCACCCCTGGGGGGTCGCCTCCTACGACGCGACGAACGTCCTCGCGCTGGCGACTCACCGCGCGGGCGAGGCCACGCCGGAGGCCATCGAGCGGAACATCGGTCCCGTCACACGCGAGGGGGGGACGACGGTCTCGAACTTCGCCGAGGGCAAAGAGGCGCTCGACGCCGGCGAGGAGATCAACTACGAGGGGGCGGTGACGCCGGTCGACTTCACCGAGTTCGGGAACGTCTGGGGGAACGTCGGCGTCTCGACGGTCACCCCCGACGGGTTCGAAGAGGAGTTCACCGTCGAGGCGGACACGCTGAAAGAATCCATCGCGGACTACTGACCACTCTCTCGAAATCATAAATGGCTCTCCCTCTCGTTCAGGAACTCATCTTCGGCCTGGTTCTCGGCTCGTTCATCGCGCTGGGAGCCATCGGCTTCACCCTGGTGTACGGGCTAGTGAACATGATCAACTTCGCCCACGGCGAGTTCGTCACAGTCGGGGCATACGTCGGACTCATCGCCGCGCAGTTCCTCGGGTTCCCCTTCGCCGTCGCAGTCGTCGCTGCGCTCGCGGTCACTGCCGTCTTCGGCTGGGGTGTTGCACAGGTAACGTTCGAGCCGCTGAACGACGCCGGGGCGGTCCCGCTGCTTCTGACCTCTATCGGCGTCGGGCTCATCCTCCGAAACGGGATCCGGCTGGCCGCGGGTGCGAGCCCGCAGTACATCGACACGACTCGGCCGACCGCCTACCGGTTCGAGGAGCTAGGGTTCTTCTTCACCGACCAGCAGGTGTTCATCGTCGCCATCACCGTCGTGGCAGTCGTCGCGCTTCACCTCTTCTTGAACCGGACGCTGATCGGCGTGGCGATGCGCGCCACGTCGGACAACGAGGACCTGGCGCTCGTGACCGGTATCGACACGCGCCGCGTCCGCCACGTCGTCTGGCTCATCGCCTCGGCCTTCGCGGGCGTCGCGGGCATCCTCCTGGCCGTGAGCCGGTCGGCGAACCCCTCGCTCGGCTTCGGACAGCTCCTCCTGGTGTTGACCGCGGCCATTCTCGGCGGTGCCGGGAGCCCCTACGGAGCGGTCGTCGGCTCGTACATCCTCGGCATCGGCATCTCGCTCGCCATCGCCTTCCTCCCCACCGGCGTCTCCGAGTTCGGGACGACTATGGCGTTCGTCGTGCTCATCGTCGTCCTGCTCGTGCGGCCCGGCGGCATCGTCAACCAGGAGGTCCGCCACTCGTGAGCGCTCTCGACGACCTCCCCCTCTCGGTGGACGCGGCCCGCGCCGGCGTCGTCCTCGTCGTGCTCGCCGTCGCGTTCCTCCTGAGCCCGTTCTTCATCGCCCCGCCGCGCGTCACTCTCCTGTTCTTCGAGGTCGGCATCATCTTCCTGGCGTACGTCCTCATCCTCGTCGGGGTGAACCTCCAGTTCGGACACGCCGGGCTGGTCAACTTCGGTCCCGTGGCCTTCTTTGCCGTCGGCGGCTACACCGCGGCGATGATGACCGCCGACGGTCCGTTCGAGGGGATCGGCCTCGGCTTCCCCTGGCCCGTCGGTCTCGTCGCCGGCGTCGTCGCCGCGGTGGCGCTCGGCGTGGTACTCGGCGTCTCGACGCTCCGCCTCCGCGACGACTTCCTCGCCATCGTCACGCTCGCGGTCGCGGAGATCGTCCACGGGCTCGTCGGCACCTTCCAATCAATCACCGGCGGAAGCCTCGGACTCGGCAACGTCCCGCGACCCTTCGCGGCGCTCACCCGCGAGGGCGCGCCCAACCTCTTCGCGACGGCGTTCCTGTTCGGCTCCCTGGCGCTCCTGGCGTACGGCGTGTTCCACCGGCTCGCCGAGTCGCCGTACGGCCGCGTCCTTCACGCCATCCGCGCGGACGAGCAGGTCACCGAGACCCTCGGCAAAGACGTCTTCCGGTACAAACTGGTCGTCTTCGTCTACGGCGCCGCCCTCGCGGGCTTCGCGGGTGCGATGTTCGCCTTCCACCTCGGCGCGGTCTCCCCGGGCTTTTTCACCATCAACGTGACCGTCCTGGTCTGGATCGGCATGCTCATCGGCGGCGCGGCCAGCGACCGCGGCGTCATCGGCGGGCTCGCCATCATCATGAGCTTCCAGCTGCTGACCCGCTTCCTGAACGACCAGATACCCACCGTCACCGCCGACCAATTCGCCTCCATCCGCCTCATCCTCGTGGGACTCTTACTCGTGCTCATCGTCCGCTACCGACCCGAGGGAATCTGGGGCGACCCGAAGGAACTGGGGGTGGAGCGATGACGGAGGTGTCTCGATGACGCTCCTCGACGTCTCGGAGCTCCGGCGGTCGTTCGGCTCGATCCGCGCGCTCGACGGCGCGAGCTTCACGGTCGAGCGCGGCGAACTCGTCGGGATGATCGGGCCGAACGGCGCGGGCAAGACGACGCTGTTCAACTGCGTCTCGGGGGTTCTCGAGAGCGACGCCGGGACCGTCCGCCTCGACGGCGAAGACGTCACGAACGTGGCCCCGTACGAACTCCCCCGGCGGGGGATGGTCCGGACGTTCCAGCAGACGCGGGAGTTTTCGACCATGTCTGTCCACGCGAACATGCTGGTGCCGACGCTCGACCACCCCGGAGAGCGCGCCCACCACGCCGTCTTCCGGACCGAGGCGTCGGCCGACCGCGAGCGGGCCGCACGCGAGCGGGCGGAGGAACTGCTGGCGCTCTTCGACCTCGACACGATGGTCGACGAGTACGCGGGCTCGCTCTCCGGTGGGCAGCGGAAACTGCTCGAACTCGCGCGGGCGCTGATGCTCGACCCGGACCTCCTGCTCCTCGACGAGCCGTTCGCGGGTGTCAACCCGACGCTCACCCGCGACATCGCGGCCCACATCGAGGCGCTCAACGACGACGGGCTGACGCTGCTCATCATCGAACACGAACTCGAGACGCTCACCGACCTGGTCGACCGGCTCATCGTCCTGACGAACGGGAGCGTCCTCACGACCGGCACGCCCGAAGAGATACTCGAAGACCAGCGCGTCATCGACGCCTACCTCGGAAACTGAACCAATGAACATCCGGAGCTCGAATCCATGCTAAAACCGACGGCGCAGTCGACGACGGAGTCACCCTTCTCGAACGCTGGCGGTGGCTCTCGATGACGCTCCTCGCTGTCGAGGACCTCGACGCGGGGTACGGCGACTTACAGATCCTCCACGGCGTCGACCTCGCTGTCGACGACAGGGAGTACGTCGCGATCGTCGGCCCGAACGGTGCCGGCAAGTCGACCGCGATGAAGACGGTCGTCGGACTGACGACGTATATGGACGGGCGCATCGCCTTCGAGGGGAAGGACATCTCGGGGCTCGCCACGCAGAAGATCATCGACCGGGGCATCGGCTACGTCCCGCAGACGGGGAACATCTTCGCGACGCTCACCGTCGAGGAGAACCTCCGGCTGGGCGGGTATCTCGACGGCGGGGCGTCGGACGCGGCGCTCGAACGGGTGTACGAGCAGTTCCCCGTGCTCGAAGAGCGGACGAACCAGCGCGCCGGCAACCTCTCCGGCGGGCAACAGCAGATGCTCGCGATGGGCCGGGCGCTCGTCCTCGACCCGTCGCTCCTCCTCCTGGACGAACCCTCCGCCGGACTGGCACCCGATCTGGTCACGACCATGTTCGACCACATCGACCGCATCAACGCGGCCGGGACCGCCGTCCTCATCGTCGAACAGAACGCGAAGACGGCGCTCGAACGCTGCGAGCGGGGATACGTCCTCGCACAGGGGGAGAACCGCTACGCCGACACCGGCGACGCACTCTTGGCCGACGAGGAGGTGCGGCGGGACTTCCTCGGCGGGTAGCGGTCGCGGTCGGGCTCGTTCGATGCATCCGGCGGGTCCGGCTCCCGACGGGCCGCCTCAGTCGATGTGGATGGCGGGCTTGTCGGGCCGCGCCTTGCGAGCGAGGTCGTCGTCGGGGTCGTCGGTCGCCTGCCGGACCACCACCCTGGCTCCGAACTCCTCCTCGAAGAGCCAGGCGGCCTGTTCGAACAGCTCTCGCTCGGTTTCGGGGTCGAGCGCGGGTTCGAGACCGGGCTTCGCCTCCGCGACCTCGTCGGCGAATTCGGCGGCGGCCTCTCCCCGCTCGCGTATCTCCTCGTCGGCCATGATCCGTCCGACGACCGCCGCGTCGGGGTCGGCCTCGCGGGCGATCCGGTACGCGCGGTACTTCCACCCCTGGGCGACCACGAGTTCGATCCGCTCCGGGGTATCGATGCCGACGACGTCGGTGATGCCGCGGACGTCTTCGAGCGTTCTCCGGATCAGTTCCCGTTCGATGCGGTAGTCGGGGACCGTCCGGAGCGGTTCGGGCCAGCGCGCCTCCGCCACGAGTCCCTCCTCGCCGAGCATGCTCCACAGTTCCTCCGCGAGGAACGGCGTGATAGGCGCGATAAAGCGGGTCAGCGCCCGGAGACCGCGCTCGTACGGGTACTTGTACGGTGTCTGGTACGCCTGGTACCGGCGGAGCAGCCGCACCAGTCCGTGAACCTCGCTCACCACGCGGTGGAAGCGGAACCGGTCGTAGTCCGCGGTGACGGCGGCGATGGTCCGGTCGAGTTCGCGTTCGAGGTAGGTGTCGTGCGGGGCGTGTTCGTCGCGGGCGGCTACCTCGTCACTCTCGACGTACGAGCGCACCAGCTCGTAGACCTGCTGCTGGAGGTCGTACGACGTGGAGACCTTCTTCGCGGTCCACTCGAAGTCCTGTCGCGGGTGCGCCGCGCTCAGGACGAACAGCCGCGTCGTCTCCGCGCCGTACTCGTGGGGGGCGATGGCGTTACCCTTCGACTTCGACATCTTCTGACCGTCGTACAGCACCGTGCCCTGGTTGACCAGACGGTCGATCGGCTCGCGGACATCGAGGAGATCGAGGTCGCACAGCGCCCGCGTGAAGAAGCGGACGTACAGCAGGTGGAGGATGGCGTGTTCGTCGCCGCCGACGTAGACGTCGATGGGGAGGAGGTCGTTCGCCCGGCCGGTGTCGAACGGTGCCGTTTCGAGGTCGGGCGAGAGAAAGCGGAGGAAGTACCACGCGCTGTCGACGAACGTGTCCATCGTGTCGGTCTCGCGTCTCGCGTCCCCGCCGCAGTCGGGACAGGTCGCCTCGACGAACTCCTCGCTCGCGTCGAGCGGGTTGCCCGTCGTCTTGACGAACGCCGGCAGTTCGACGGGGAGGTCCTCGTCGGGCACGAGGACGTGCCCGCAGTCGTCGCAGTGGACGACCGGGATGGGCGTCCCCCAGTAGCGCTGTCGGGAGATGAGCCAGTCGCGTAGGCGGTAGGTGACGTGTTCCCCGACGGCGTCTTCGTCGAGCAGTCGTTCGCGGGCGGCCGTGCTCGCGAGGCCGTCGTACTCGCCACTGTCGGTGAGCATTCCATCACCCGTGAAGGGCTCGTCCGGGAGGTTCGTCCCCGAGTCGTCGACGGGTTCGACGGCCTGTCTGAGCGGGAGGTCGTGCGCCTCCGCGAAGGCGTAATCGCGCTCGTTGTGCGCGGGGACGCCCATCACCGCGCCCGTCCCGACGTCGTCGAGGACGTACGCGGCGACGTACACGGGAAGCGACTCGCCGGTGAGCGGATGGGTCGCTCGGAGGCCCGTGTCGACGCCCGAGGTTCCGTCTCCCTCTCCCCCTCGAACCATGTCGACGTACTGGGCGAGGGTCTCGTCCTCGGCGACGAGTTCGCGCGTGAGGTCGTGCCCCGGCGAGAGCGCGACGAACGTCCCGCCGTACACTGTGTCCAGTCGCGTGGTGAACACGTCGACCGTGGTGTCGCGCCGGGGGAGCTCGAACGTCACCGCCGCCCCCTCGCGGCGGCCGATCCAGTTGCGCTGTCTTTCGCGGACGCCGTCGGACCACCCGTCTAGATCGTCGAGTCCGTCGTGGAGTTCCTCGGCGTACTCGGTGATGCGGAAGAACCACTGGTCGAGGTCGCGGTGGCTCACCGGCGTCTCACACCGCCAGCAGACGTCGACCGTCCCCGCGTCAGCGTCGGCGTCGGTGGCGGTGTCTGCGGCCCCCGTCTCGCCGTCGACAGCGGTCTCGCCGGGATCGACCGTCCGTTCTTCC
>JBEPYA010000145.1:0-10280 GCA_041641615.1 Salinigranum sp.
TCGTCGTCGACGCCTCGGACAACTTCCCGACGCGCTACCTCCTGAACGACTACTGCCAGCTCACCGACACGCCACTGGCGCACGGCGCTATCTACAAGTTCGAGGGACAGGCCACGACCATCCATCCGGGGGGCCCCTGTTACCGGTGTCTGTTCCCCGAAGCGCCCGAGCCGGGGACGGTCCCCGACTGCGCGACGACGGGCGTCCTGGGCGTGCTCCCCGGTACGCTCGGGTGTATCCAGGCGACCGAGGCGGTGAAGCTCCTCCTGGACTCGGGCGAGACGCTGGCCGGGCGGCTCCTCTTCTACGACGCGATGGACATGACGTTCGAGACCGTCCCCTACCGGAAGAACCCCGACTGCCCCGTCTGCGGCGACGACCCTATCGAGAGCGTCGCGAACGTCGAGTACTCCGGCGGCTGTGCGGTGAGTCACTGAGAGGGACCGACGAACAGATAGCCGGACAACGCTGTCGAACCGCTCGGGCCGCGACGGGACCGGTGCGCCGACAGCAGAGGCAGCTGTCGTCGCGAGGGTCCGGACAGCGTGGGGCCGACCGGTCACGACCGGCGGGCCCGGAGAAGGGCGACGGCCACGCCGCCACCGGCGAGCGAGACGCCGAGTCCGAAGGTCCGGACGATGAGCACGGCGGCGGCGGCGCTCGCGGCAGGTGCGCCGGTCATCGCGACGAGCGCGCCGGCGAGCAACAGGTCGTACGCGCCGAGGCTACCGGGGATGGGGACGACGCTCGCGGCCTGTGGGAGCGGGACGAGCGCGACGACGGCGACGAGGGCGACGGCGGTTCCGGTGCCCGAGAACGCGACCCACAGCGCGCCGGCGGTGAGGAGCTGTTCGAGGAGACCGCCGAGGGCGATGAGTGCGATCAGCCCCGGGGTGTCCCGGAACGCGGCCACCCGCGTCCGGAAGCGGGCGACCGCGTCCACGACCGCGTTTCGCCCGTGCGGTTCGGAGCGATAGAGCCCCGAGACCGCCGCGACGACCGGCGTGAGGGCGAACACGACGGCGCGGGCCACCCAGTCGCGTGCGAGCACGACGGCGACGCCCGCGACGCCGAGCGCGACGACGGCACCGGCGAGCGTGAGGAGCACCGAGCGCGGCGCGGACCCACCGACGAGGAGGACGCTCACGAGAAGCACCGACAGGAGGAGCTGGGCGGCGGACTTGACATACTTGGCGACGCCGCGGACGCCCAGCGCCTCGCTGTAGCTGGTCCCCGTCGCGACGCCGAAGAACTGGGCCATGACCGGCTCGGAGCTGACCGGTCCCGCCGGACTGAGCACGTCGAAGAAGTCGCCAGCGAGAGCGAACTGAACGCTCCGTCGCGGCGAGAGCCCACCGTTCAATGGGCGGACGGAGGCCCACACGCCGACGCCGTCTGCGGCTGCTTCGGCGACGACCAGAAGGGCGACGGCGGCGACGGCCCATCCGGCGACGGCGGACGCGCGCCCGAGTACCGCCGCCGGGCCGACGTACCAGAGGTAGGCCGCAAGGGCTCCGACGCCCAGGAGGACGCCGAGGACGAACCGCAGGCGTCGGTGCACGTTCCGAGCGGGGTTGACAGTGACAAAAAAGCCTTCGTAGTACGTGGCGGCCGGAGGGAGCAGCGCAGCGGAGGGTGAGGGAGCGTCCGTGGGTCAGGGTCGCCGGTCGAACTCGAACCCCGACTGCCCGGGGCGGCCGCCGTCGGAGCGCGCCACCGCGGCGCTTTCGGAGACATCCATCGTCGAGTCGACCCGGCCGCAGAGTTGGTCGACCTGCGCCTGGAGGTCGTCGATGGCGACGGACTGGTGGTTCGTCGCGTCGGTGATGTCGCTGCTGGCGGCCTCGGTCTCGTGGGCGCGCTCGCGGATCGTCTGGATGGTCGTCGTCACCTCCTCGATGTTCGTCGCCTGCCCGTCAGTCGCGCGGGCGACCTCCTGGACGCCGTTCGCCGCGGCGTCGGCCGCCTCGGCGATGTCCTCCAGCGAGTCGAGGACGTCCTCGATCTCCCCGGAGGCGACCTCGACCTGTTCGTGGGAGGCCTCGCTCGCCTCGACCGTCCGGTCGGCCTGTGTCTGGAGTTTCTCGATGCTCGTCGCGATCTCCTCGGTGTGTTCGTGCGTCTGGTTCGCCAGCTGTTTGACCTCGTCGGCGACGACGGAGAACCCGTCGCCGGCCTCGCCCGCCCGCGCGGCCTCGATGTTGGCGTTCAGCGCGAGGAGGTTGGTCCGGTCGGCGACCTCGGCGATGACCTCGACGACCTCCTCGATGGCGCCCATCCGCTTTTGCAGTTCGGTGACGCTCGCGAGGAGTTCGTCGGAGATGCCGATGACGTTGTCGGTGGCCGCCCGGACGCTCTCGCCGGCGTGCTGTCCGTCCTCGGCCGCCGTCTGGACCTGCTCGGCCGCCGAGGCGACCTCGTCGGAGGTGGCGGCGATCTCCTCCATCGACGCCGAGAGGTCCTGCATCTCGTCGGCACCCTTCTCTAGGAGTTCGTTCTGGTCGTGGACCTGCGACTCGATCTCGTTCGCGGCGTCGGCCGCGCGGTGGATCGCGTCGCTCAGTGTGTGTGCCGTCCCGTCGACCTCGGCGGTGAGGGTCTCGAACCGCTCGGCCATCTCGTTGAACTCGTCGAGGACGACGAGCAGGTCGTCCGAGAGGACGTCCGCCTCGTCGACGAACGACGCGCGGTCGTCGAGGGTACCGTCGCCGACGGAGCGGATGGTCCGGCCGAGTTCGTCGACGAGCGCCTGCGTCTGCTGGCTCTTCGTGACCTCGTCGGTCCGGTCGTGGACCACCTCGACCACGCCGGTCAGTTCGTCCCCGTCGTAGATCGGCATCGCGTTGAAGCTGATGTGACGGTCGACGCCGTGGCGGTCGGTCATGACGCTGGAGTCGGTGTACAGGCGCGTGTCCGCCGCCATCCGGTCGAGGCCGAACGCGCTGTCGGCGTCCTCGGGGTGGTCGAGGACCTTGTCGGCGAGTGTCCGCGCCCGGCGGCCGTCGGGGTAGAACGCCTCGCTCACGTGGGCGATACCGAGCGCTTCCTCGGCTGAGACGCCGGTGAGTTCCTCGATCGCCGAGTTCCAGACGACGACGCGCCCCTCCGCGTCGAGCGCGAACAGGGGTGCTCCGACCCCGTCGAGCAACTGGTCGAGGTCGAACTCGTGCGCGCTCGCGGCGAGCGTCCGCGCTTCGTTCAGCTGTATCCCGCCGTCAGCCTCGGCGTCCGGCCGACGTCCCCCCACAGACGCGAGCCATCCTCGCAGTGCGTCGAACATACAGTGGCCCACCGTCGAGAGTCTCATAAGTCCTCGCCGCCGATTTTCAAACTTGAATTTCGGATTCCGATAGAGTACGCAGCAGATCGGCTGGCCGGACAGCTGAGGGAGAGCGTATCGAGATCGAGTTCCGTGGTCGTTCCGACAGACATATATCGGAGAGTAGCCTGGGTTGTCGAGGTCACAGATGGATATCAGAGAGGGACTCTCGTACGGCGACGTACTGGTCGTACCGAAGCGGTCGCCGGTCGACAGTCGGAGCGACATCGACCTGACGACGAGCCTCACCCCGAACGTCGAACTGACGGCACCGGTGCTGTCCGCACCGATGGACACGGTCACCGAGACGGAGACGGCGGTTGCCCTCGACGCCGTCGGCGGACTCGGCGTCGTCCACCGCTTTCTGACCGTCGACGAACTGGCCGACGCGGTGCGCCGGGCGAGCGAGGCGGGCGCACAGGTCGGCGCGGCGGTCGGTATCGACGAGGACTACGTCGCGCGAACGGCGACGGTGGTCGACGCCGGTGCCGCCGTCGTCGTCGTCGACGTCGCCCACGGACATATGGAGCGGTGTCTCGACGCTGTCGCCGAACTCGACGCCGCGTTCGACGTCGACCTCGTCGCGGGCAACGTCGTCACGCCCGCGGGCGTCGAGGACCTCGCCACCGCGGGTGCAGACGCGGTGAAGGTGGGCGTCGGTCCGGGGTCGCACTGCACCACGCGGCAGGTGACGGGCGCCGGAATGCCCCAGTTGACGGCGGTCGACGACTGCGCCGAGGCGGCACGGGACCTCGACGTCAGCATCGTCGCCGACGGCGGCATCCGCACCTCGGGCGACGCCGTGAAGGCGCTCGTAGCCGGAGCGGACGCCGTGATGCTGGGGAGTTTCTTCGCTGGCACCGACGAGGCACCCGGCGAGGTCGTCACGGTCGACGGTCGGCGGTTCAAGCGGACGCGCGGCATGTCGACGACCGCCGCGAACGAGGCCCGCAGCGACAAGACGGACAACGGGCCGGGTGCCGACGAGGGCGTCGAAGGCCTGACTCCCTACAGTGGAGCGCTCGAACCGAAGACGACCGAGTTCCTCTGGGGTATCCGTTCGGGCGTGTCGTACTGCGGGGGTCACACGCTCGCGGAGGCGCGTGCGAACGCGGAGTTCGTCCGCGTCTCGCCCAGTGCGGCCGAGCGCGAGGGGGCACACGGCGTCCACCTCGACGCGGGGCGGGGCCGCGAACACGACGGCGTGACCGGTCCCGAGGAGAACACGGAGGGCGTGGAGAACGGGACGGGGAACGGCGAACGGAAACAGAGCGGCCAACGGAAGCAGAACGGCGAACTCGCCGACGAAGCGCCGACGCCGCGTCGATGACCGCTCGGTTCTGACGTGCGCGACTGCCTCGCCCGTCACGGGCAGGTGTGCGTCCGACGGGTCAGCGGGAACAGTGCCGCGGCCCTCACACGTAATGCTCTCGCCGACATAGCCCGGCGCATGCAGACGAGATTCGCGGGCGCGCTCGTCGACATGGACGGGACGCTATACCGCGGAGACGCGCCCATCGAGGGAGCCGGAGACGCCATCGACGTCCTCCGGGAGGCCGGCGTCGCCGTCCAGTTCCTCACCAACAACCCGACGAAGTCGCCCGAGAACTACGTGAAGAAGCTGGCCGGGATGGGCATCGACGCCTCCCCCACCGACATCGTCACCGCGGGCGTCGTCACCGCCGACTACCTCGCCCGGGAACACCGGAACGACGACCTGTTCGTCGTCGGCGAACCCGACCTGACGCAGGTGCTCTCCGAGGCGGGCCTCTCTCTCACCGGCGACCCCGCGGAAACGGACGCGGTCGTCCTCTCGCTCGACACCGGTCTCGACTACGACCTCTTCACGCGAACGCTTCGCGCGATCGGTCCCGACACGCCCATCGTCGCGACGAACCCCGACCGGACCAAGCCCGGCACGGACGGCGTCGTCCCCAGCGCGGGGGTCGTCATCGGGGCCGTCGAGGGAATGACCGGCCGCGGACCCGACGTCGTCGCGGGCAAGCCGAGCGAGGTGGCCGCCCGGTTCGCGCTCGACCGCCTCGGCGTCTCCGCCGGGGAGTGTCTCCTCGTCGGCGACCGCCTCGACACGGACATCGAGATGGGCTCGAAGACGGGGATGACGACCGTCCTCGTCCGGACGGGCGTGACCGACGAGGAAACGCTCTCCGGGTCAGAGATCGAGCCGGACGCCGTTCTCGACTCCATCGCCGACATCGAGCGGGTGCTGTCGGACTGAGCCGAGGACCCCCTCACCGGTGGGTATTTACTCGAACGTGCTGGATGAGAACACATGACAGGTATCACGTACGAGGACTTCCTCGACCTCTCGTACGAGCCGACGGACGACGACCTCGTCTGTGAGTTCCACGTCGAACCGGCGGCCGATATGGACGTGGAGGCCGCCGCCTCCCGGGTCGCGTCCGAGAGTTCGAACGGGACGTGGGCCGAACTCCAGGTCGAGGAGTTCGTCGACCTGAGTGCGACCGCCTGCGCCATCGACGGGTCCCGGGTGACCGTCGCCTATCCCGACGCGCTGTTCGAGCCGGGGAACATGCCGCAGGTGCTCTCCTGCATCGCGGGGAACATCATGGGAATGAAGGCGGTCGACCGCATCCGACTCCTCGACTGTCGGTGGCCCGAAGGGCTCGCGACCTCGTTCCCGGGCCCGCAGTTCGGGTCGCGCGTTCGAGACGATATCTTCGACGCGGGCGACCGGCCCATCCTCGCGACGGTACCGAAGCCGAAGGTCGGTCTCCCGACCGAAGAGCACGTCCGCGTCGGTCGGGAGGCGTGGCTGGGCGGCGTCGACCTCCTGAAAGACGACGAGAACCTCACCGACCAGTCGTTCAACCCCTACGAGGACCGGCTGACGGGGTCGCTGGCGGCTCGGGACGAAGTGGAAGAGGAGACGGGCGAGCCGAAGTCGTATCTGGTGAACGTCACGGGACCGACCCACGACATGCTCGAACGGGTCGACCGCGCGGCCGCGGAGGGTTGTGAGTACGTGATGGTCGACGTCGTGACGACCGGGTGGGGCGCGGTCCAGACGGTCCGCGACGCCTGCGACTCTCACGGAATCGCCATCCACGCCCACCGCGCGATGCACGCCGCGTTCGACCGCATCGAGACCCACGGCGTGTCGATGCGCGTCATCGCTCAGATCGCCCGGCTGTGCGGCGTCGACCAGATCCACACCGGGACTGCCGACCTGGGGAAGCTGGCGAACGAGGACACCGTCGGCATCAACGAGTGGCTGTACTCCGAACTGTACGGGCTACACGACGTCCTCCCGGTGGCCTCGGGGGGACTGCACCCGGGGCTCGTCCCCGAACTCGTCTCCCGGGTGGGGACGAACGTCTGCATCCAGGCCGGCGGCGGCATCCACGGCCACCCCGGCGGCACCCACGCCGGCGCGAAGGCGCTCCGACAGGCGACGGACGCGACGGTCGCCGGAGTCCCGCTGGAGGAGTACGCGTCGGACCACCCCGAACTCGCCGCCGCGATGGAGAAGTGGGGGACGGAGACGCCGCGATAGAGTCGTGTCGTCGCGACCACCGCGCCGTCGGTCCGGAGACCGGACCGCTCAGCGGAGTATCAGCAGCTCGTTCGCCCCCCGCTGGAACTCGAACGAGTCGGGCTCGATCGTCGCGGAGCGTCCCTCGTCTCGGAACGTCTCGATCACCGTCTCGACGACCGACGAGCGCGAGCCCTCGAGGCTGTGGAGGGGAAAGACCCTGAGTTCGCGGCCGACGCGGAGCAGCTCCCGAATCGAGTCGACGTGGAACGACCGCGTCAACCGGTCGTCGTACAGGAACAGGAAGTGCGCGGAGAGGACCACGTCGAACGCGTCGTCGGCGAACGGGAGGTCGGGGAGCGTCGCCTGCAGGTAGCGCTCGCCGTGGTGGGCGTAGTCGTGCAGGAACGCCGAGGCGGCCGCCTCGCGGTACGTCCGGAGGTCCGCGACGTCGTGGTAAAACGCCCAGACGAACTGGTCTTCGACGCCAGCGAACGCCGCGCCCGTCCGCCCGATGTCCCGGGCGGCCGCACGGGCTAACGACGCGGGAGTGTGGCCGTACAGTCGGTCGACGCCGGTGGCGTCCACCACGCGCGCACACGCCTCGGCGACGAACGAACAGGTGCCCGATGGACAGTCCAGAACGCTCCGCCCCTGAAGCGCATCGAGGTCCAGGTTCAACATCCGGCGGTACTCGGCGAGCGTCCGGCCGACGAACGCGAAGTCTTCGAGCTCGTAGGTGGTATCGGACGTCATCTGGACCCTCGATGTCCAGAACAGTACACTAATGGATATAGTTATCCATTAATCTCCTCGTCGGAGAACGAAGAGTGGGGCCCGCCGAACTCGCACCCGTCCAGAGCCGCGCGTGTATTCAGACGCCCTCGACCAGCCGTTCGAGGTGCTCGGGCGGGACGGCCCCGCGTGCGGCGTAGCCGTCGTACGCGAACGTCGGGACGCCGGTGACGCCCGCCTGCTGGGCCTCGGCGAATCGCTGGCGGACCTCGTCTCTCAGCGCGTCGTCGTCGAGCGCCGACCGGAGCTCGTCGCCGTCGACGCTTGCATCGGTGGCGAGGTCGACGAGCAGGTCGGCGTCACCGATGTCTCGCCCCTCCTGCCAGAGCGCCTCGAAGACCGAGACGTCGAAGTCGAGCCACGTCTCGTACGGGTAGTGTTCCTTGACGTAGTACGAGGCGACCTGTGCCGGGAGGGAGTCGACGTCGGTGGCGAGCTCCAGTTCCATCTCGACGTCGTACTTCTCCTGCAGTCGGCGGACGTTCTGCTTGGCCTGTTCGTAGTAGTCGTCGTCCTTGCCGTCGTCGACCGAGTGGTCGATGCTTCCATCCGGATTGCGCTTCCCGCTCCGGAGGTCGAACGGACGCCAGTCGATCTCCAACTCGTCCTCGCGCGTCTCCTGATAGCGACTGAGAGACTCCCGGCCCAGGTAACAGAACGGACAGACGTAGTCGGAGTAGACGGTGATGGTCGGCGTCTCGGCGTTCGCGTCGGCGTCGACGTCGGTACTCATACACGGCGGTGAGGGACGCACTCCAAAGAGCGTTGTCCGTTCGGGCGGCGGGTGCACAGCAGCCCCGAGCGACGGGGAGTTCCGACGAGAACCGAGAGACTGCAGTCGATCGATCGGAAACGCGCGAGACGGTGTGTTTATTCTACCCGCCAAGCATCGGGCACACGTCCCCGATGAGCGTCACCCGGTCGAGTTCGAAACTGTTCGTCGTCAACGTGGCGAACGCGGGTATCGGCTTCCTCGCCGTCACCGTGTTCGCTCGCGAACTCGGCCCGGCGGGCATCGGCGCGTTCTTCCTCTTCCAGGCGCTCTTTCGCGTGCTCGAGTCCGGCATCGACCTCGGACTGAACACCGCCATCGAGAAGCGACTCAGCGAGGGGGCGGACCGGGAGATGATGCTCGGCAGCGGCATCGTCCTGAAGTTCGCCGGATTCCTCGGCGTCGTGGCGCTCCTCGTCGCGTTCCGCGGACCCGTAAACAGCTACGTGGGCGCGCCGGTCGCGGGCCTGTTGATACTCACCGTCGGGGCCTCTCAGCTTGCGACCATCGCGACGACCACCCTGCGCGGGGAGCTTCGGGTCGGGGAGACGGCCGTGCTGTTCCTCGCGAATCAGGTCGTCTACGCCCTGCTCGGGGCGATCTTCGTCCTCGGCTTCGGGATGGGTCCGATCGGCCTCATCTACGGCGTCGTCGCCGGGAGCCTCGTCTCGTTCCTCTGGGGGGTCACCAAACTCGACACCCGACCGGCGCGACCGTCGATGGCGTCGGTCCGCTCGCTGCTGTCGTACACGAAGTACAACATCATTCCGGCGCTCGGCGTCCAGGTGCACAACTGGACGGACGTCCTCATCATCGGGCTCATCCTCACGCAGGCCGACGTCGGCGCGTACGAGGTCGCCTGGCGGGTCGCGGCGATCACCCTCCTGTTTCCGAACGCGCTCGGCGTCTCGCTCCTCCCGCAGGCGAGCGCGTTCAGCACCAGCGGGAACCGCGAGCGCGTCGGCCGCCTCATCAGCAACGCGCTCTTGCCGTCGGTCGCGCTCGTCATCCCGGCCGTGTTCGGGACGCTCGTCTTCGCGAGGGAGATTCTCGGCCTCCTGTTCGGTCCGGAGTACGCCGCGGCGAGCCTCGTCCTGGTCGTCCTCATCGCGGGGAAGATACCCGAGGCGGTCCAGATCGTCGTCGGACGCGTCCTCCTCGGTATCGACCGACCGGACCTCGTCGCCCGCGCGACGGTCGTCTCGACGGTCCTCAACGTGGTGCTCAACGTCGCGTTCATCCCGCGCTACGGCCTCATCGGGGCCGCGGTGGCGACGACGTTGGCCTTCAGTGTCGGAATGGTCCAGCGGGCGTGGTACCTCCGGACCGAGGTCACCTACCGGCTCCCCGTCGGGAACATCCTGCGCGTGACCGCCGTCTCCGCCGTCATGGGCGGCGTCCTCGTCGGTATCCAGTCGGTCGTCACCGTCACGGACATTCCCGGACTCGTCGGCGTCGTCCTCGTCGGCGTGGCGACGTTCGTCGCGGGCGGCTTCGCCGTGCCGACCCTCCGGGCGCTGGCACTCGACTACGTCCGGACGTATCGACGCGGGTGAACCGTCTGCGCTCCCCGTGTCGGCGTCGCCGACCGCGGCACTGAGAGCACGACGGGATCGACGACAGCAGCGGTCGACCCACAGTGTTTTACCAGCCGAGCGCCGGACCTGTCTGTATATGCCGCAAGGGATCGTCGGAGAGTTTCTCTCGCTGAAAGCCGAGACGGACGCGGACCTATTGGCGATGCAGTGCGGCGACTTCTACGAGTTCTTCGCCGACGACGCCGAGACCGTGGGCCGGGAGCTGGACCTGAAGGTCTCCCAGAAGTCCTCCCACGGCTCGTCGTACCCGATGGCGGGTGTCCCGCTCGACGACCTCAC
>JBEPYA010000146.1:0-10213 GCA_041641615.1 Salinigranum sp.
AGAGAGAGTGCGGAAAGGCGGTGTGTCTCCGATACTCCGCGGTAGTGTGTGCCGAGGCGGTGGCGCGTGGCGTCTCGCGGTCCCGTCCGCGCGACTCGCGCGCGAGGGACGAGGAACGCAGGGCACGAGCGAAGCGAGTGTCCGAGTACCGCAGTCGGCTGGGGAGGGTGAGGCGGCGGTCCACCGCGCCCGTGCACCGTGATTCGTCTTTTCCGTTCACGTCTCTCGGACTAATCGGTCCCAGACGGTTGCGCTCTGGCCGTTCCGCCCGCTCCGGGTCGAGCGAACTGCTTTATCCCCACCACGCGACCTGCCACCGAGGAACACAGATGTCCGACGACTACTCCCCAGCCATCCGAATCAAAGCCATCAACCCGAATACGACGCAGGCGATGACCGAGAACATCGGACGGCAAGCGAACCGGTACACCGCCGACACGACCAGTGTAACCGCGGTCTCGCCCGCCCGCGGTCCCGTGAGTATCGAGTCGTACTACGACGACTACCTCGCGGTCCCCGGACTTCTCGAAGAGATCATGAAGGACGACGACGCGTACGACGCGTTCATCGTCGCCTGCTGGGGCGACCCCGGGCTCGAAGCCTGTCGCGAGGTGACCGAAAAGCCCGTCGTCGGCATCGCCGAGGCGTCGATGTACGTCGCCAACATGGTCGGGGCGAGATGGTCGGTCGCGACCATCCTCCCCCGCGCGAAGCACTTCATCGAGGCCGCCGTGATCAAGACCGGCCTCACCGACCGCTGCGCGTCGGTTCGGTGCACGGATCTGACCGTCGTCGAGACCGAGGAGGCCCGCGACGCGACGTTCGAGGGCCTCCTGGCGGTGAGCCGACTCGCCATCGAGGAGGACGGCGCGGAGGCTATCTGTCTCGGCTGCGCCGGGATGGGTGGGCTCGCCGAGCGGCTGGAGGAGGAACTCCCGGTTCCCGTGGTGGACAGCGTCGGGGCTGCCGCCGTCCTCGCGGAGTCGCTGGTCCAGCTCGGAAAGACGACGAGCAAGGCCATGACCTACCGTCCTCCGGAGCCGAAAGAGCAGAAGGGCTACCCCGAGATATACCAGTTCCGCGCCGACTCGCCCGCAGCCGACGATTGAGCCGACGCGCTCGACTCGACACGCTCGTCGAGTACACCCCTGAGTCGGCACGCCCCACCGGCTGGTCCGAGCGCTACAGCTAATAGCTCTCTGTGTGTGATTCTCAGTGATGCCCGATACGCGAGACATCGACCCGATCACCCTGTCGGTCGTCCAGGGCGGGTTGGAGACGGCTCAACGGGAGATGACGACGACGATGATGCACACGGCGCGTTCCTCCGTGCTCAACATCGCCCGCGACTACTCGAACGCCCTCTTCGACAAGGACGGGCAGATGCTCATCCAGGGTCAGGACATCCCCATCCACCTGGGGAGCCTCATGCCCGCGACGAAGGCCGTCATCGAGCGCTTCCGCGACGACGTCTCCCCCGGCGACGTCATGTACCACAACGACCCCGCGTGGAGCGGAAGCCACATCCTCGACTGCTGTATGTACAAGCCCGTCTTCGTCCAGGGCTCCCTCGAGTACTGGACGGTCTCGAAGGGGCACATGACGGACATCGGCGGGCCGGTTCCCTCGGGCTACAACCCCGAGGCGACCGAGATTTACGCCGAGGGGCTCCGCATCCCCCCGATCAAGCTCTGGGAGGGCGGCGACCTCCGCGAGGACGTCCGCGACCTCCTCCTGGCGAACGTCCGCTCCGCCGACGACTGGAAAGGGGATTTGAACGCGCAACACGGGGCCGTCCAGATCGGCGAGCGCCACCTCCACCGGCTCGTAGACAGATACGGGCTCGACACGGTGAACACCTGTTTCGACCGCCTACTCGACCGGGCCGAAGACGCCATGCGCGAGGAGATCTCGACGATTCCCGACGGCACCTACGAGGGCACCGTCCCCCTGGAGGACTCGGGTCACGGCCTCGGCGAAGTCGACATCACCGCGCGGGTCACCATCGAAGGCGACGA
This sequence comes from Salinigranum sp., assembly GCA_041641615.1. GTDB lineage: Archaea > Halobacteriota > Halobacteria > Halobacteriales > Haloferacaceae > Salinigranum. Next base: position 2,019 of record JBEPYA010000146.1, read on the forward strand.
GGCGCACGTCGAACTCGACTCGCCCGAGCAACTGCCGTACTACATCAACTCCTACGCCGCGAACTCGGTGTCGGGGGTGTACCTCGGCTTCATGATGTTCATGCAACTGGACCCGCCGTACAACGAGGGACTCTACCGACCCATCACGGTCGACGTCGGCGAGCCGGGAACGATGACCAACGCCGAGGAGCCGGCCCCCCACGTCAACTGCACGACGACGCCGTCGGAGACGATCACCGACGCCGTTCGGACGGCCCTGGAGAACGCCGAACCAGAGCGCGCGGTCGCCTCGTGGGGGCACACGAGCGGCGTCAACATCGCCGGGGAGCGCCCCGACAGGGGGACCACGTACACGACGATGGTGCTGGCCTCCATCATCAGCGGGGCCGGCGCCTCCCACGACATGGACGGCTGGCACTCCCGGGGACCGCTGTGTTGTTTCGGCGCGCTCTCTTCGGGAGACGTCGAGGTGATGGAACACATGTACCCGATCGTCCTCCACCGCTACTCGCTCAGGCCCGACAGCGGCGGCGCGGGCCGTCAGCGCGGCGGCTGCGGCACCGTCTGGGAGGTCGAGCCCCGCGACCACGACATGCAGGTCATCATGTGGGGCGAGGGCAGGAAGAACGAGACGCCCAACGCGCTGGGCTCGTACAACACGCTCACCGAGCCGAAACTCGGCTCCGTCGAGGTCGACCGCGCCGACGGCTCCCGGGAAGAGTACCGTGAGAACGCCATCGTCACCGTCGGTCCGGGCGACCGAGCCCGCAACGACAACCCCGGAGGCGGCGGCGTCGGCGACCCGATGAGCAGAGACCCGGACGCCGTCCTCGAGGACGTGAAGAACGGCGTCGTCACCCACGAGGGTGCGGAGAAGGAGTACGGCGTGGTCGTCGTCGAGGGCGCGGTCGACGAGCGTGCTACGGAGGAGGCGCGCGCGGTCCGTGGCGACGGCGGCACGACCGCCACGCCACCGAGTGAACCGAGTGAGGCCGACGCGGACGGGGAGGCCGACGCGGACGAGGAGGGCGCGCGATGACCTACCGACTGGGTATCGACTCCGGCGGCACGTTCACCGACTTCGTGCTCGCCGGCGACGGCACCGTGGAGGTCCACAAGACGCCGTCGACGCCCTCGGACCCCTCTCAGGCCGTCCGTGACGGCCTCGAACTCGTCGCCCGCGAGCACGACATTGACGTCTCGGGGCTTCTAGACCAGATCGACATCATCATCCACGGGACGACCGTGGCGACGAACGCCCTCATCGAGCATACGGGCGCGAAGACGGGTCTCATCTGCACCGCGGGTCACGAGGACTCTCTCGAAATCAGACTCGGCCACAAGGAGGACGGCCACCGCTACGACATGAACTACCCGATGGCCGAGATGCTCGTCCCCCGGTACCTTCGAATGCCCGTCCGCGGGCGGGTCCTCGCCGACGGCTCCGAGTACGAACCGCTGAACGAAGACGACGTCTACGAAGCGGTCGAACGCTTCCGCGAGGAGGGAGTCGACGCCGTCGCCGTCTCGCTCGTCTGGTCGTTCGAGAACCCCGCACACGAAGAACGGATCCGCGAGATTCTCGACGAGGAACTCCCCGACGTCTTCACCTCCCTCTCGACGGACGTCCTCCCGCAGGTGCGCGAGTACACGCGGACGAGCACCACCGTCGTCAACGCGTACGTCAAGCCGACGCTCGACCGGTACGTCGCGCGCGTCGATGCGTACCTCGACGAGCAGGGGTTCGGCGGGGAGATACGGTACATCCAGGCGAACGGCGGCATCGCCGGCAGTGACTCCCTTCGGCGGCGACCGGCGTACGCCATCAACTCCGGGCCGGCCGGCGGGCCCGCCGCCGGCGTACACCTCGCGCGGACGTTCGGCTCCGAGGACGTCATCACCGTCGACATGGGCGGGACGAGTTTCGACGTGAGCCTCACGCGCGAGGGGTCGACAGAGGTCCGGAAGGACTTCGACCTGATGCGCTACCGGATGGGTCTCCCCATGCTGCACGTCGAGACCATCGGTGCCGGCGGCGGCTCTATCGCCTCCCTCGACAGGGGCGTCCTCCAGGTCGGCCCCCAGAGCGCGGGTGCGGAACCCGGCCCCGCCTGCTACGACAGGGGGGGCACGAGACCGACCGTGACGGACGCGCTGATGGTGCTCGGCTATCTGAATCAGGAGGAACTGCTCGGCGGGAGAATGCCCATCGACAGCGACGCCTCCTCGGCCGCCATCGAGGAACACATCGCGAGCGCGTCTCGACTCGATGTCGAGACGGCCGCGGCGGGCATCCTCGAGATCGTCACGAAGAACATGGTCGACGGCATCCGGCAGGTGAGCATCGAAAAGGGCCACGACCCGCGTGACTTCACGATGGTCTGTGGCGGCGGTGCCGGACCCGCCCACGCGACCGCGCTGGCCGACGAACTCGGCGTCGGGCGCGTGCTGGTCCCGAAGACGGCGAGCGTGCTCTGTGCGTACGGCGAGGTCGTCTCCAACTACAAGCACAACCAGCTGGCGTCGTACCCCTCTCGCATCGAGGAGGTCGACGCCGCCGACCTGGAGAGCCGGTTCGCCGCCCTCGAAGCCGAGGCGCGCGAGCGGCTCGCGACGGAGGGCATCGCCCCAGAGGACGTCGAACTTCAGCGGGTGTTCGAGATGCGCTACCGCAACCAGATCAAAGAGTGTGAGGTGACGATGCCGGCGGTCGAGATAACCGAAGAGTGGCTCGCGACCCTCAGAGAGGCGTTCGACCGCCGACACGAGGAGCTGTACACGTACGCCGAACCCGAGACGCCGGTGGACGTCATCAACATCGAGAGCGTCGCCTACGGGCGCGTGACCCCGCCGGACATCAGCGGCGGCCTTCCGACCGAGGGAAGCGCCGAGGAGGCCCGTGCCGGCAGCCGAGAGGCGTACTTCGAGGCCGCAGGAGGCTTCGCCGAGACGCCGGTGTACGACGGGGCGCGGATCCCTGTGGGGGCGGAGCTCGTCGGCCCGGCCATCGTCGAGGAGGCCACGACCACGATGGTCGTCAACCCCGGGTGGCGAGCACGCCTCGACGAGGCGGGCGTCTACGACCTGACCGTCGATAACTGACCGCGAGCCGAACGGCTCGCCGGGGATTTTTCATCAGAAACTGAGGACGACGAGAGTCGACTAGTAACGTATAACAGCTCGCGCGGCCCGTCGCTCAGCTGCGGGCGATCTTGCTGATGTCGACGAACCGGGTCAGGACGTAGACGACGGCGAAGATGAGGACGAGGAGCGTGATCGAGAGCGCCGCGGCGTTCGGGTAGTTCAGGCCGTTGTTCACCGCGAGGTAGATGAGCGTCGTGATGGTACCTTTTCCGCCGGAGAGGAACTGCGGGACGGTGAAGTCACCGATGGAGAGGACGAACACGAAGATGACGCCGATGGCGACGCCGGGCATCGACAGTGGGAGGGTGACGTGTCTGAACGTCTCGATAGGGCCGCCGCGAAGCGTCTCGGAGGCATCGAGGAGGTCCTCGTCGATCTGCGACAGCGAGATGTAGATGGGAGCGGCCATGAACACCACGTAGGCGGCGAGGTAGCCGACGATCTGTGAGAACGGCGAGAACAGGAGGAAGTCGAGCGGCCCTCCGATCACCCCGAGCTGGATGAGGAGTTGGTTGATGACACCCGTCCGGCCGAGGATGGGGTACCAGCCGATGGTCCGCACGACGGCGGAGGTCCAGAAGGGGATGACGAGGAACAGGAGGAGGAGGATGCCCCCGTTCTGCGTCGTGTAGAACCGGAGGTAGTACGCGAGTGGGTAGCCGAAGACGAGCGTCACGGCGGTGACCGCGACGCCGATGAGCAGCGAGCGGAGGAACACGTCGTAGATGGTCGGCTCGAACACCGAGAGCCACGCGTTCAACGTGAACTCGTGGATGACGTTGAAGCTGGAGTAGGTCAGGAAGCTGTAGTAGAAGATGACCACGAGCGGTGCGAGGAGGAACACGACGAACCACGCGACCGTGGGTGTGACGAGGCCGGCGACCTCGCCGAGTCCGCCGAGTCGACTCCCGAGCCCGGTCGTGGCCGGATCGTTCTGCTCGCTACTCGCCGATTCGGTTGCCATAGTGTCCGACATGTGAGGTACTCTCAAAAAGCTATTGTCAGTCGATTCAGGCGCTGGTGAACTCCTGCCAGCGGTCGAGCATGTAGTCGGCGTTGCTCGGCCAGATCTGGAAGAAGCCCAGGCGGTCGATACGTTCCTCGATGGGGCCGGAGTCGCGGACCTTGCCGTCAGACGCCGGTTCGCCCTCCTCCATCGACCACTCGTAGGTCTGGGGGTCGAACAGGCCGGGTTCGGCGACCGACTGGTAGGTCGCGGTGCCCTCGTACGCCCAGTCGTAGTACTCGGGGCCCATCCCCTGTCCGGAGTCGTCGGAGCCGTCCCGGACGAGTTCCGTGTTCGGGTAGTGCGGAACCGAGTAGCCCCAGCCCTGGATGAAGCCGGGGAACCACGCGCCGTAGTGGACGTCGTTGATGAGTTGGTGGACCTCGTCGACGTTGTTTCTGTCCGAGGCACCGGGGTTCGTCGGCGCGATGCCGCCGTACCAGTAGCGGTACCCCTGCACGCCCTCGCTCATCGTGGCGTAGGTGCAGGGCGTCCCGGCGCGACGGACGTCGAGGCACGCGGGCTGCCAGATGTCGCCGAGGACGGCCTCCTCGGAGGACATGAGGTTCACGGAGTTGCCGTACGCGACCCACGTCGACCGGAACTGACCGGCCTCCTTCTCCTTGATGAGGAAGTCGACGGCGGCGTCGAGCTGGTCCTCTGTCGGGTCGTTCAGGTCGCCCACGTCGGCGTCGATCATACCGTTGTCGAGCAGGTGCATGAGCGCCTCGGGGATGGAGATGGCGGAGGTCGCACCCATGGCGACTTTCCCGGAGTACTGATCGTCGAACAGCGCAGACCACGTGCTCACGGAGTCTGGGTCGACCAGCTTGGGGTTCAGCCCGATCGCGTCGAAGTTGTAGACGTGCGGCGGGAAGAGAAGTTCCGTCTTGTCCTCGTTCGCCCACAGTTCGTTCAGGAGGGTGTCCGTCTGCGCGCCGAGATAACTGACCCGCTCGCCGGGATTGGTGAACAGTGCCGTGATCTTACTCTCGTCCCACTTGTCGAGCGCGTTCGTCGGAACGGTGAGGCTGGCGTCGTTGTCCTGCGTGAGCGCACCCGCACCGGAAGTGTCGATAGAGAAGACGTCGAAGCCTTCGCGGTCACCGCTGAGGAGCTTCTGCTGTGTCGTCGGAATGTCGGCAGTCGTCACCTCGATGTCGATGCCGGTGATCTCGGTGAACTTGTCGGCCTGTCCGCCCCGGACGGCCCACGCCGGGCCCATCCACTTGACGGGGCGCGACCCGCTGCTGGCGTCGCCGCCGTTGCCGCCGTTTCCACCGCCGTTGCCTCCTCCATCGCCGCCGTTGCCGCCGCTCCCACCGCCGTCGCCACCCCCACCGCTGCCGCCGTTGCCACCGTCGTTACTGCCACCGGTACAGCCGGCGAGTCCGACTGCGCCGGCGGTCACTCCTGCGTGCAACATGAAGTTGCGTCTGCTAATGCCACGGGACATGGTACCACATTCGTGGTGGGGTATATATAACTTCATATAGGTTTGTGTATATACACGGTATACACATCTTAATACTCGGTATCTGTCTGAGATACCGGAAAGGGACCACATGCGTTCGAAAATTCGGGCGAAAGAACTAATCCTCGCTTCGGAGTCTCCCCGGTATGGCACACGTCACGGTACTGGGCACCGGTGGGACCATCGCGAGCACGTCGAAGGAGTCGGGGGCGACGCCCGAACTGTCGGGGGAAGACCTCGTCGACGCGGTGCCGGCGCTCGAAACGCACGCGACGCTCTCAGTCAGCGAGGTCGCACAGGTTCCGAGCTTCGACATGGACTTCTCGACCGTCGCTCGGGTGGGCGAAGCGTCCGAACGTGCGGTCGACGACGGGGCCGACGGCGTCGTCGTCACCCACGGCACCGACACGATGGAGGAGTCGGCGTACCTCCTCGATTCGACGCTCGATCTCGACGCGCCCGTCGTGTTCACCGGGGCGCAGCGTCGCCCCGACCAGGTGAGTCCCGACGGCCCTTCGAATCTCCTCACTGCTGTTCGAGCGGCCGCCCACGACCGGCTGGCGGGAGAGGGGGGCGTCTACGTCGCGTTCAACGAGGAGCTCCACGCCGCACGCGACGTCACGAAGACCCACACGAGCGCGCTGGAGACGTTCGCGTCTCCCAACAGCGGCCCGGTCGCCACGTTCCGTCCCGGCGGCGCTCGCTTCTACCGCGAGCCGGGCCGCCGCTGCTCGCACGTCCCCGTGCGCGAACCGACCGCGCGTGTCGAAGTCGTGACGACCGGTATCGGCGTCGACGCGCAGGCTCTCGACAGGGCGCTCGACGCCGGCGTGGACGGCCTCGTCCTCGAAGGCACCGGACTCGGGAACACGACGAGCGCCCTGGGCGACGCGGTGGGCCGCGCGGTCGAGGCGGGCGTCCCGGTTGTCGTCACCTCTCGCTGTGGTGCCGGCGGGGTGGGACCCGTCTACGGGACGCCCGGCGGCGGCGCGACGCTGGCTGACCACGGGGCCATCTCGGGGGGGGACCTCCCCGCGCAGAAGGCCCGCATCACCCTCGCGCTGGCGCTCACCGCCGTCGACCGGGGCGAAGACGCGGAGGCGGTGGCCTCGTACTTCGAGGGGTGATACGGTCCGGTGGACCGTGTGCCGGTCGCCACCTTCCCTCGGGAGCGGCGACAGCCGGAACCGACCCTCCGACTGGAACGACAACTACTTCTCCCGACCGTGTGAGCCTCTCACATGACTCGCCTCGCCGAGAGCGTCGCGCTCGTCACGGGTGCCAGTTCGGGTATCGGAAACGCCATCGCAGCCACGTTCGGACGGGAAGGCGCGAACGTCGTCCTCGCGGACGTGAGACGCGACCCCAAACTCGACGACGAGGAATCTGTGTTCGACCGCCTCGACGCCGTCGACGCCGAGTACACCTTCGTCGAGACGGACGTCACCGACGAGGAGCAGGTCGAGAACGCCGTCGACACGGCCGTCTCGGAGTTCGGCGGCCTCAACGTCCTGGTGAACAACGCCGGCATCTACTACCAGGCTCCCGCCGGAGAGGCCCCGATGGACGATTACGACGCCATCATGGACGTCAACGTCCGCGGGGTGTTCCTCTGCTCGAAGCACGCGCTGCCGCACCTCCGCGCGCGCAAGGGGAAGATCGTCAACCTCGCGTCCATCTACGGGCTGGTCGGCGGGGGACAGAGCGCGGCCTACTGCGCCTCGAAGGGTGCCGTCGCCAACCTCACTCGGCAGATGGCGCTCGACTACGCCGCGGACGAGGTGAACGTCAACGCCCTCGCCCCCGGCATCATCGAGACGGCACAGAACGCCGAGTGGCGCGAGACCGACCCCGTTCTCTTAGAGGACTGGCAGCGGCGGACGCCGTGGCCGCGGTTCGGCAAACCGGATGACGTCGCGAACGCGGCGCTCTTCCTCGCCTCCCCGGATTCGGACTTCGTCACCGGTACCGTACTGAGTATCGACGGCGGGTGGACCGCCCAATGACGTCGGCCGAGCGGCTGGAACTCACTGTCGGCGATGGCGACGAGAGCGAGACGTTCTCGGGCACCTTGCTCACCGAGGAGGCACCCGCCTCGGTCGAGGCGCTGCGGTCGTTCCTCCCCCACGAGTCGGAGCTGATGCACGTCCGCTGGAGCGGCTACGCCGTCTGGGTGAACATCGACGAGGTCGAACTGGGTGAGGTACCCAGAGAGAACCACACGGTATACCCCTCGCGGGGCGACGTGCTGCTCTACCCCGGCTACAGGAACGAACAGGAGGTCCTCCTCGCTTGCGGCCCGACCTGCTTCAAGAGTCCCGCCGGGGAACTCGCGGGCAATCACGTCGCGACGCTCGACGCCTCCAGAGAGGCGCTGGCGGCGCTGGAGGTGAAGACGCTGGAGGAGGGCGTCCAGCCGGTGACGATTCGGCTCACAGAGGAGTGAACACGAACCGGTGCGGTGGCGCGTGGCGTCGCGCGGTTCTCGTCCGCGCGACCCGCGCGCGAGGGATGAGCGACTGACCACCGCGGGACGCGACGCGTCCCGCGAGCCGTGGGGGGGGGGGGGGG
>JBEPYA010000147.1:0-10124 GCA_041641615.1 Salinigranum sp.
CCCGGCGTCGGACGGTGAACGTCGAACCGCTCGAACGCGTGGTGAACGAACACGCCGAGGGTCGGGTCGAGGTCGAGAGGCTGCGGCTGGCGACGTACGAGATGGTCGAGCGGGTGAAGGAGCTGGACGCCTCGAAGCGCTACCGTGCGGCAGTCGAGTTCGACGCCGCGGTCTCGGAAGACGCGTTGAGGGAGGCGCTCTCGGACCTCGAAGGCGCGACCGTCGAGCAGTACACCCCACAGCGCGTCGACCACCGGCGGGCGAACCTCACCAGGACGCGGGAGGTGTACGAGGCCGACGGCGAGTGGGAGGACGAGACGCACGCGACCGTCGAGTTCCACGGGCAGGGAGGGCTGTACATCAAGGAACTCGTCTCGGGCGACGACGACCGGACGGAGCCGAGTCTGGCGGGTCTCCTCGGCATCGGTGCGACGGTGACGGCGCTCGACGTCGTCGGCGTCTACGGCGAGAGCGAACCGTTCGAGGACGAGGCGTACTTCAGGGACGAGCGAGGGACAGACGCGGACGAGCCCGAAGCCGCCGTCAAGACGGACGAGTAGGCGGAACCGCCCGCAGTCCACAACTCGCACGACGACGGGAGGCGACACGGACAACGACTGTGCACGGACAACGGCCGCGACACCGACAACGGTTTTTCGAGTCGCGCGAATCCCCTGCCATGCCCATCCACGTCGGGAGCGACGAGGCCGGGAAGGGGCCGGTGCTGGGGCCGATGGTCGCCGCGGCGGTCCGGGTCGACCCCGACGTCCTCCCTCCGGCGGTCGACGACTCGAAGCGCCTCACGCCGAAGCGACGGGAGGGACTCGCCGCCGAGGTCCGAGTCGTCGCCGACGCGGTCGGACTCGGCGTCGTCTCCACCGACCGGATCGACGCGCCGGAGACGGACATGAACACGCTGACCGTCGCGGCCCACGCCGAGGCCGTCGCGGCGGTCGCACGCGACGGCGACCCGGTGTACACCGACGCGGGAGACGTGAACGAGTCGCGGTTCGCCCGTCGCGTCGCGCGAGGGGTGGACGAGCGCGGCGTGAGCGTCGACGTCCGCGCCGAACACGGTGCCGACGGGACCTACCCGGTCGTCGCGGCGGCGAGCATCGTCGCGAAGGTCGAACGGGACCGACGGGTCGAGGGGTTGAGAGCCGAGTACGGCGACGTCGGGAGCGGCTACCCGAGCGATCCGACGACGCGGAGCTTTCTGCGGGAGTACGTCCGCGAACACGGAGAGCTTCCGGCGTGTGCGCGGGCATCGTGGAAGACGTGCGACGACGTGTTGCGCGCGAACGAGCAGTCCGCACTCGACGACTTTTGACGGCGGTTCGCGCGACGGCACTGTGTACAGAGAGTGTCGGAATCCACGATCGGTTCAGTGTTCGTCGACGGGACGGAGAGATCCGAGCAGAAGGGTGCGGCTGCGGTTTCACCGCGCCCGTGTACTGCGCGGTCGCTCTCACACCGGTCACTCTCTCGTCCCGTTCGGTCGACGAACCGATCCGAAGACGGTTGTCATCCACCGAGTGAACACGAAGCGAGAACACAGAACGACCGACCGATCACCGCATCTCTTCGAGCGCGACGAACGAGCCCTCCTCGGCCGAGATCCACGTCGTGACGAGTTCCGCCTCGTTCACGTCGAGCGGAAAGATGGTACACTCGTCCGGGCGGCCGTCCGCGGGAACGACGACGGCCGCGTACTCGGTCCCGTCGTCGAAGAGCGACGCGCCGCGCGTCGAGCAGTCGGTGGGGGCGGGAACGTCGCTGTCGGTCGACGACTGGTCGGCATCGCGGCGGAGTGGGAGTTCTGACATGGGTGAGGGAGGTGAACGGTCTGAACGCGGTACAGTTCGGAGAACGTGGACATCGGGCATAAGTAGGCGGTGACTTCCCCGACGGGTGAGAATCGGCTCGAGGCCGTGGGTCGTGGTTACACAGCGCCTACCGGTCGATTCGTCCACAGACGTTTCGAGAACATTCTTGTGCCCCCGCTGGTACATACGTGGGATACGACGATGCTGTCTCAGACCGGGAGACGAACTTCGGCTGTACATCCCGACAGCGCGGCGGTCACTGGCGGAACGGATCGAACCGTGGGGCTCGTCGCGCTGGTGTTCCTCGCAGTCGTCCTGGCGGCGGTGCCGGCGCCCGCGGCGTCCGCGGCGTCGGCGTCGGCAGGGGCGGGGGCAGGGCCACTCGAACACGTGGGCGAGGACGAGCACGTCGTCGCGGCCGCGGGGGGTCTCGATCCGGTCGGCCTCGACGAGGTGGCCGAGGAGGTTCCGTCCGCGCTCTCCGACGGTCAGTGGCTGGTGAGCCACCTCGATCTCCCCCGGCACGGCCCCGGCATCGCGTTCGTCGTCGGGTACGAACGGGGAACGAACGGGAACGCCCTCGACAACGAGATGCGAGCGCGCATCTACCAGCACGTGGTGGACGTCCCGGGGAGCAGCATCGCCGACCTCGTCCGGGCGAGCGACGTCGACCGATCCACGCTCCGGTATCACGTGAAGGTCCTCGAACGAGCCAGTCTCGTCGAGTCGCGGTCGTTACTGGGCCACCACCGGGTGTATTCGACACCCGTCGACGGCGCGGCGACCGCACCGGCGGCCGCGCTCGCGACCCAGTCGACGGCGCGGGTCGTCCGAGCCGTCGAGCGGCTCCAGCCGGTTCGAGTGACCGAACTCGGGTCGGAGCTGGGACTCGCGCCGAGCACCGTGAGTAGCCACGTCGCCCGACTGGCCGCGGCCGGCGTGCTCACCCGCGAACACGACGGGCGGGAGGTCTTCGTCCGGCTCAGCCCCGAGACGCAGGCGTACCTCGACTGACGTTCGTCGCTCCGGCGAGGAGTGCACGAGAGTCGGGGACGGGCGGGTCCACGCGGGATTTATGTCGTCGCCAGCGGAATCCCCGGACAGGGATGTTCGAGACCATCGTCATCGCCACCGACGGTTCCGAGAGCGTCCAGCGAGCCGTCGACGTGGCGCTCGATCTCGCTCGGCGCTTCGAGGCGGAAGTCCACACGATCTCTATCGTCGACACCGACGAGATCGAATCGTCGCCCGAACGCCTCCAGGACGAGATGGAGCGAGCGCTGAAAGAACAGGCCGAAGAGGCGCTGACGGACGTCGCGGCGTCGACCGAGCTCGGCGTGACGACGTCGGTCAGGATCGGGAGGCCGGCGACCGAGATTCGCGAGTACGCCGATGCCCACGACGCCGACCTCGTCGCGATGGGTACCCGGGGACGCCACGGCGAGAACCGCTTCCTCCTCGGGAGTGTCGCCGAGCGCGTCGTCCGGACGTGTCCGATGCCGGTGCTCACGGTGCGGCAGCTCGCGTCGGACGAGACGTTCTGAGTCGCGAGGACGGGGACGGAAGGGCATCCTTTTCCCGAACCGAGCACAGAACGCCGTATGGACGACAGCCTCATCGACGACGACACGCTCTCGCTGTCACGGAAGTCTCGCCTGCCCGGAACGGGCTTCTTCTACCCGAGCTCGCTGGACGAGGAGTACGCGGAGGAACGGACCCGCGAGGCGTGCGAGGGCGCCGAAGCCGTCATCGTGGCCGACGCCGACGCCGACGGACTCGGCGCGGTGGCCCTCGTCCGAGAGGCGCGTGACGCCGCGCTCGACGTCGCCCCGTTCGAGACGGAACTGGCCGCCAGGGTCCGCGACGGGGACGAGTCCGACACCGAGGTCGACGTGAACGTGGACGGAGCGGAGGAGAACGAAGAGGACGAGGAGTCGCCCGTCGCACTGGTCGCCGCGGGCCCGCACTCGCTCGGCGAGGCGCTCGAACGCGTCGCCGAGTACCTCGAACCGGACGCGGACGTCTACGTCTGTGACCTCTGCCCCGACAGCGTCGAGACGGTCTCGGCGTCGCTCGAATCGCTCGCGTCGCGCGCGGGAGCGGTACGATGGTTCGACCACCACCAGTGGGACGAAGCGGTCGCGGCGTTCGTCCGGGAGACGGGCGTCGACCTCGTCGTCGGCGACTCCGACGAGGAGTGTACGACCGACGTGACGCTCCGCTCTCTCGACTACGACTTCCCCGAGCGGTTCACCGAACTCGCCGAGGTGACGCGCGACCACGACCTCTGGCTGAACGAGGACCCCCGGAGCAAGGACCTCGCGGACTACGCGTACTGGAGTTCGCCCGAGGAGTACGTCGCCGTCGTCGGGGCGTACGGCCCGGACCTCCCCGACTCCGTGATCGAGTACGTCGAGTACCGTCGCGTGGAGAAGGAGGCGCTCATCGAGCGCGCGGTCGACCGCGCGGAGTTCACTCGGGTGGACGAGTGGACCGTCGGTGTCACCTACGGCCGGTGTTCGCAGAACGAGGTCGCCGACGCGCTCCGCGAGCAGGGCGCGGACGCGTCCGTGGTCGTCAAGCCGGCGGGGAGCGCCTCCATTCGCGGGTCGGAGGGGTTCGAGCGCTGTCACGAGGTGGCCGCGCTGGTCAACGGCGGCGGCCACCCGAAGGCCGCGGGCTGTAAACCCGACATCTACGACGACATGCTCGACTACGCCCACCACTGGACGACCGAGGGGGCGACGACGAAGCGCGTCATCCTCGCGGCGTTCGAGCGGGTCGCGGAGGAGGTCGAACCGGGCGGCGAAGACGGAAACGGGGACGCGAGCGAAAGCGAGGACGACGAAGGTATCGACACCGAGCGCTAGGCGGTCGCAGCGAGACCGAACCCGGGGGAGAGACGTCGCTCACGGGAGCGGGAAAACCGGAGAAGGGTCGGGGGACGACCCGAAGACCACGGGGGGCGTGTGACAACCTGCGACCCCGAAGGCATCGGTGGCTCTCCCCGCCTCCGTAATGAGCTTTCTGTCCGTGTCTGACGGACGGCGTTCGAACGGCAGACGGGTTCCGTCACCCGACGTCGGTGTCACCCAGCGGCGAGTCGTCACTCACGGAGAGCGTGTCACTCGTCGCCGACGACCCACCGGTCGGAGAAGGCGGTGCCCTCGGAGGAGTACGCGTACGCGTGGATGACGTCGCCCTCGGCGTAGAGGCCGCCGACCTCCTCGTTCTGTGCCTCGGCGAACGCGAAGACGAACTGGACGTCGCCACCGTCGGGGGCCTCGCCGCCGCCGAGGTCGCGGTCGATCTCTCCATCGGTGTCCATCGCCTCCCGGGCGAACGCCATCGCGTCCATGCCCGTGCCGGAGGCGAACAGTTTGCGGCCCTTGTCGCCGTCGACGACGAGGACGACGCCGTCGTCGACGTCCTCGCCGTAGTTGGCGATCTTCCCCTCGCTGTCGAGGAACGCGTGGGTGAGAAAGAGGGCGACGTCGTCGAGTCGCTCGCCCGCGAGGAACTCGTCGAGTTTGCTCATACCTCCCGGGAGGGGAGACGCATACAAAAGCCCGTCACACCGAAGCGACGAGCGCGTGCGGCGGTTAGAACACGGACAGCAGCGGCGACGAGTACGCAGCGTGTCAGTCGCGTCGAGCGCTGTCGCGGCCGTCGAGGGACTCGGCGATCGAACTGAGCGAGTCGCGCGGCGTTTCGGTCGCCGAGTAGACCGTACGGGCACCCGGAACGCGAACGCCGTACAGCGTGCCGGGGACGACCTCGTCGACCTCGACCGCATCGCCGGGGCCTCTCCCGACCGCGTCGGCCCACTCGACGAAACGGTTCTCACCGTCCCGTTCGCGGGCCATCCGTCGGTTGTCGTGGGCACTGCGGACGACGAGTCCCGAGGAGTCGCCCGTGACGACCGCGTGGTACTCGTCGCCCTCGAGGACGAGTCGGACGACGTCGTCTTCCTCGACCTCGACCGCGTCCGGGAGGCGGAGGCAGGGTCGGCGGGTGCCGCCGCTCCGTTCGAGGCTCGCGCGGTGGGTCGTCACCGAGGGGTGGTCGCTGGGAACGCGTTCGGTCACTTACTCGTCGTCGTCGTCCGCCTCGCCGAAGGCGGCGGCGACGTCGCCGGAGCCGGAGGCGACCTTCGCGTTGATCTGGACCGTCTCGTCGGATATCTGCCGGCCGCGGACGGTGATGCGCTTGCGCTCGCCGTCGCGGGTGGCCTTGTGACCGACGCCGCCGGTCGAGAGGATCTCCTTCAGGTTCGGCCCGGAGACGTCCGCACGCATCGGTCGGCCGGCGGCGTCGGAGCCGCCGGTCAGTTCGAGCGTGAAGCCGTCGAGCCCGACGGCGCTGCCGTCGACCTCGTCGCCGAGGTCGCGCCCGAGGAAGCGATTCGCGTCCTGTCCCGATACCTCTGTCTGGTAGGTCGCGCCGGAGTCGGGGTCCGCGACGACCACCTGGAAGTCTGCCATGCCTGCCTGTAAACCCGCGGCCGATGAAAAGCGCGTCGAAACGGCGGGCGCCCGTGGGACGTGATATCACGCGCCGAGTGATTCGCCACATCAGGTACCGAATCGGTATCAAATTCTCCACATTTTCTTGTCTCGCTATTTTTATCCCCGAAAGTTATCAATAGATATGATTATAACGGTACCCAACGATACTGAGCCGTGAACCATCGTTTCCCACCCCGACAGGCTGGCCCTCGGTCCGGTGCGACTGCGACCCGAACGCTCAACCGAAGACGGAGCCGCGAACAGGGCGGAGGCGGGCCGTGAACTACCGGAGTATCGCGGATCTGAACGACGACATCAAAGCCTGGGCGCCGACGCTCCCGCCGGTCGACCTCGTCGTCGGAGTCCCCCGCAGCGGCCTGCTGGCCGGGACTATCCTCGCGCTCCACCTCAACGTCCCGCTGACCGACCTCGACGGCTTCCTGGAGTCGCGGTCCTTCGCGACCGGCGAGCGGTTCGAAGGCGACCCGGACGCCGAACCGGAGCGGGTGCTGGTGCTCGACGACAGCGTGCTGACCGGCTCCGCGATGACCGAAGCGCGCGACCGCGTCGTCGAGGCGTCGCTCCCCCCCGAGGTCGACGTGGTCTTCGGCGCGGTCTACGTCAGTCCCGAAGGGAAGGGTCTCGTCGACACGTACGCGGACGTGATCCGGTTCCCACGGGTGTTCGAGTGGAACCTGATGCACCACCCGGGCGTCGTCCCGAAGAGCTGTTTCGACCTCGACGGCGTCCTCTGTCGCGACCCCACCCCGAAGGAGAACGACGACGGACCCCGTTACCGGGAGTTCCTGTCGACGGTGGAGCCGCTCGTCGCTCCCTCGAAACCCATCGGGTGGATCGTCACCGCTCGGCTCGAAAAGTACCGCACGGAGACGGAGGCCTGGCTCGACGCCCACGGTATCGAGTACGGCGAACTGATCATGCTCGACCTCCCCAACAAGGAGACGCGACAGAGACTCGGGAACCACGCCGAATTCAAGGCCAGGGTGTACGGCGACCTCGACGCGGTGCTGTTCGTCGAAAGCGACCACAGTCAGGCGATGGAGATCGCTCGACTCACGGATCGACCGGTGTACAGCGTCGAACACAACCAGGTCATCCGACAGGACCGACTCACCGTCTTCCGTCGCGAGAGCCAACACCACCTGCGGCGATTCCGGGCGAACCCGCTTGGGTTCGCCCGGCGCGCGAGCGCGTATCTCGTCAATCGGGCGTACCGGCTGTCACCGTGACGGGCCCGAGGCCGGTCGTACGGTGGTGTAGTAGGGAGTAATAAAACGAGAGTATACAGTTATCTCGTCTCCTCGCGGTGATACGTTGCCGCGAGCGGCAGCGGTTCGCCACACGCGCGCGACGGCGAACGAGTGGAAGAGGAGATGGGGGGAAAGGGGGAAGCGTCGTCCCCGCGCGCTGACGAGCGCGCGGGCCACCGGGCCCGCGTCGGTCCCGTTTCGCGGTCGAACGCCGAGAGAGACGAAGTACCAGTCCCGAGTGGGTACTCCGTAATCGAGGCGGACGACAGGAGCGGTCTCGCGCTCACACTCACGCCGCCTCGAACTCCGGTTCCCACTGGAACCGGCCGTTTCGCTGTATCACGTCGCCGTCGATCTCGATCCGTGAACGCTCGCTCACGTCGGTGATCATGTCCACGTGGATCGCGGAGTCGTTCGCCTCGTCTTCCTCACCTTCCCGGAAGTTCGAGCGGTACGCCCGTCCCAGCGCGAGGTGAACGGTGTCACCCATCTTCTCGTCGAAGAGGACGTTGTCGGTGAAGCGGTCGATGCCGCGGTTCATTCCGATTCCCAGCTCGCCGAGACGCTTCGCCCCGGCGTCGGTGTCGAGGACGTCGGCGAGCACGTCCTCGTTCGTCTCGGCCGAGAAGTCGACGACCTCGCCTCCCTCGAAGGCGAGCCGGACGTTTCGCACCCGGCGACCCTGCAGCGTCATCGGGACGTCGAAGAACACCTCGCCCTCGGTGTCGAACGGCGCGGTGAACACCTCGCCGGAGGGGAGGTTGTGCGAGTCGTACGCGACCGAGGCGGCGCTGTTGACGGCGACTCGGCCCTCGATGGACATGGTGAGGTCGGTGCTCGGTTGAGAATCGCGCTCGGTCACGAGGCGGACGTCGCTCCCCTCGTCGAGCAGCTCCTTCAACTGCGCCATCTCCGTCGCGAGCGACTCCCAGTCGCGGAGGACAGCCCCGTAGACGAAGTCGCGGTACTCCTCGACGGACATCCCGGCCTGCTGGGCGAGCGCCCGGGTCGGGTGGACGGTCGAGACCCAGCGGGTGTCGAGGCGCGCCTCGCGGGCGGCCTGGTGTGCCCGGGCGTACGCGGACTGTCTGTCGCCGGAGACGTCGGCCATCGCTGTGGTGTTCCGCGGGGCACCCAGGCGGAGCACGACGTCGGCGCGTTCGTACAGCGCGAGTTCCGCGTCCGAGGAGCCGAAGTCGCTGTCGTGGGCACGCAGGTAAGCCCGGTCGAGTTCCTCCGAGGCGTAGGTCGTGACGACGCTCGCCCCGCGCTCGCCGAGTTCGGTACAGACGGCGACAGCGAGGTCGTGCGCACCCTCGCCGACGCTGACGACGACGTCGTCGCCGCGTTCGACCCGTACGCTCCAGTCGACCAGCGTCCGCGCGTGGTCGCGTATCCGTTCGTCCATGCCGAGGAGAACGCCCCGACCGCGAAAAACCCTCGCGTGTCCGTCGACGACACTCGCTGCGTCGACGGTGATCCGAGCGAGCGGCCGAGGAAACGCCCTCAGTCGGACGAGGAGAACAGGTCGAACAGCGACCCGACCTCGTCGGCGTACGTCGCGAGGAGGTCGCGCCGGGAGACGACGCCGACGAACTCGTCGGCCGCGTCGACGACGACGAGCCGCTCGACGCCCGTCTCGCGGAAGCGCGAGACGAGCCCCTCTCGGGAGGCACGCTGGCGGATGGTCACCGGAGCGGAGACGACGTCTGCGACCGGACGGTCGACGAGCCCGTCGACGGTCCCGAGTGCGAGTCCGACGTCGGCCGCCGAGAGCACCCCGAGCGGGTACTGTTCGTCGAGAACGACGACGAACGCCGCGCCGTGTGTGCGCATGGCGTCGGTCGCCTGCACGACGGTCGTGTCCGGGGCGGCCGTCAGAACGTCCGTTCGGACGATGTCGGCGCTCATACGGGTCGAAGGGGCCGGAGCGGGGTAAACGTATCCGAAGGGAGGCAACGGTGGTCTATCGCGAGACACCGGGAATCACAACCACTACCACCTCCCCTCTCGCAGGGGTGGGTATGCAACTGGGCGTCATCGGACTCGGTCGGATGGGACAGATCGTCGTCGAACGCGTCCTGGGTGCGGACCACGACGTCGTGGCGTTCGACCTGAATCCCGACGCAGTGGCGAAAGCGGCGGAGAAGGGTGCCGAAACTGCCGAGGACCCCGTCGACGTGCTCGACCGCCTCGGCGACGACCGGCGGGTCTGGCTGATGGTGCCGGCGGGCGAGGCCGTCGACGCGACCCTCGACGAGCTGGCCCCGCAGTTGTCGGAGGACGACGTCGTCGTCGACGGGGGGAACTCCCACTTCGAGGCATCCGTTCGGCGGGCGGAACGCGTCGACGCCGCGTACCTCGACTGCGGGACGAGCGGCGGGCCGGCGGGCGCGGAACTGGGGTTCTCGCTCATGGTGGGCGGCCCCGCGTGGGCGTACGAGGCGATGACGCCGGTGTTCGACGCCGTCGCCACTGGACCCGAGGGACACGGACACATGGGGCCGTCGGGGTCGGAG
>JBEPYA010000148.1:0-10112 GCA_041641615.1 Salinigranum sp.
CCGGCGTTGGCGATCCGGGGGTCGAGCGAGTGCTCGGAAGGGCCCACGACCTCCGCGCCGGTGTCCGAGGACGACGCGGGTTCGGTGGCGGAGCGCTGGGACTGTGACGGTGCGTTCGAGCGGGAGATCGACGGTGTCGACAGCCGGGGTGCGCACACCTATCTGCTCGTCGGCGCCGGTCGCGACGGGGAGTACGCCCACGCTCCCGGGGTCGAGAACCCGACCGTCGAGACGGTGCTCTCCGGACGCGAGACGCCGTCGGCCGCCATCGCGAAGATCCGCGACGCCTACACGGGGGCGGGCTCGGACGACGCGGTCGCCGTCGTCGAGGTCGACGCGGTCGACGAGGCGCTCTCGATTTCGACGTCCGATGCCGAGGTCGCCCCGGAGGCGGTGTCGATCACCGGGCGGTCGACGAACGAGGACGGGACGACGGTATTCGTCGAGCTCCGTCGGGGGGCGGAGACCGTGCGCGTCGCCGAGACGTCGGTGACGAACGGTACCTGGAACGCGACGCTCGACCTCTCCGATGTCGAACCGGGGTCGTACAGACTGTCGGCACAGACGGCGACGACGCGCGCGTCACAGGAAGTGACGGTCCGCTCGACGGCGTCGACGCCAGGGGCGACGACCACGGCCACCTCGACCGGGATGCAGTCGAGTGACGGGACGACGGCCTCCTCGGACGAGGCCCCGTCGACCACGACAGCGACGACCACCACGACAGACACGTCGGCGAGCGGACCAGCGGGGGCCAGTCCGCAGTCCACTGGGGGCGACGATCGGCCGACGACGGTCACGCGGTTCCCCGGTCTCGGGGTCGGTGCCGCGGTAGGGGCGTTCGCGCTCGTCGCCCTCGGATTCGTCGGCCGGAGCCGGCGTGCACGCGCGAACGGGAAGGAGTGACGCGACAGTGACGACGACGATTACGATTGCGACTGCGGCTGTGAGACGGGCTGGGCCGTCACGGTGACGTTGCCCGCGTCGGTTTCGAGCGTGACGTCGTACTGGCTCGTGGGACCGACCAGCCAGAGCCGGCCGCCGCTCGTCCGACCGACGCGCTCGTCGTCGACGTAGACGGTGCCGTCGACGGGCTGGTCGCTCGACGTCGCCGTCGCAGTGACCTGCACCGGGCCGCCACCGAAGCTCTGGTTCACCCGCAGGGTCGTTCCGTTGGCCTCGGCCGTGGTGGACTGGCCGGTGGGCATGCGGCTCAGCGACTTGTACTGGACCTCGCTGAAGACGTTCTGGGTGCTCCCGTCGAGGTAGCTCGTCAGCCGGCCGTGGGTGTAGTCGACGTTGATCCGGTAGAAGCCGTTCTCGAAGTTGGTGTAGGTCCGGACCGAGGAGGTGTCGCTCGTCCACGCCCACGGGTACAGCGTCCCGATGCGGTCGATGACCTCGCCCTCCGAACTGAACCCGTCGGAGGCGGACGCGTCGATGTTCGCGGGGACGTTCGCCTCCCTGACGAAGGTGTTCCCGCGGATGGTCGCCAGTGCGACCGCCTCGCCGGAGACCGAGAGGTGGATGCGCGTCGGGTCGGCCTCGCCACGGAAGACCGCCCGTGCGTGTTCCCGAACGGGACCGCGGAGCATCGCCAGTCTGACCTGCAGCGACTGCAGGCGGTCCTCCGTCGAGGAGAGGAACTGCACCTGCGTGACCTCGTCTTGGAGGAGCGAGACGAGCTGTTCGGACTGTCGGGCTTCGGCGTCGACCGCGGCGAGCGTTCGGAGGAGGTCCTCGGCCGAACTCTCGCCGCGCTCGTACCGGGCGAGTGCCTGTCGCTCCGTCCGTTCGAGCGCCTCGATGTCCGCGGCGAGCCGCTCGGTCTCCTGTCTGAGCACCTGGCGACGACGGTCGACCGTCGCGGTGTCCCGGAGTCGTTCGCGGACGATGCGCTCGCGGAGCTGGGCGCCTACGGCCCCACGGGTCGCCGTCATCGCCGGCGCGAGGTCCATCGACGAGTGGGCGTACCCCGACGTGGTCTCACCGGTGAGCAGGAGGACGCTCGTGGTGTTCTGGCCGGGCAGGGGCTGGACCTGTGCCGCCGGGCGTGTGTCTACGCCATCGGCGTCCGCGGCACCGACCAGCGGGGTCGACACCGGGAGGGCGGCGACGACGACGAGGAGGGCACAGAGGGTGCTGAGGGACCGTCGCATACTCTCCCTACGACGCCGTTCGGGCGTAAATCTAGTGGTTATCACGCGATAGGACGGACACCGAGACTCGCTGTCGCGAACGCGCCTCTCGGAGGCTCTTCCCGGGGTGCCGCCCCCGAGAATCACGCGCGAAAATCTGCCCACAAAGGACTTACCTGCCGCTCGACTGGAGGTCACATGCACCCCTCTCGCGCGCTCGTGGCCGCCGTCTGTGCCACGGTTCTCGTGAGTGTCCTCGCTCTCGCGGCAGTGCCTCCCGCCTCGGCCGCTCCCGGCAGCGGGTTCGGCGCCGAGCGCTACGAGCAGCAGGCGGGCGACGTCGTCGCACTCGACCTCTCGGTCCCGAGCGGGTCGACCGTGTCGCTCGTCGTCGTCGGACCCGGGTACAGCGCCCGGGCGACGGTCGTCGACGTGAACGACGACGGGCTCGTCGTCGTCCGTGTGAACACGTTCACCGCCGGGTGGCAGGCGACGGAACGCGTCGCGTACGACGCCGTCGGGGCCGACCGTGTCGCCCAC
The DNA here is from genome assembly GCA_041641615.1 of Salinigranum sp. Taxonomy (GTDB): domain Archaea; phylum Halobacteriota; class Halobacteria; order Halobacteriales; family Haloferacaceae; genus Salinigranum. The sequence goes on from JBEPYA010000148.1 coordinate 2,679, forward strand.
GTCGTCCGGGAGTCACCGAGACGGACCGCGCCGCTGGCGACGGGTCCGTACGCGCTCGCGCTGCAGGGGCCCGTCGAGGACCGCGCGCGACTCGACCTCACGGCGGCCACGTTCGACGCGGCAGTGCCCTCCGTCGCCCCGCACGACGCCCACCCGGCAGGACCGAACGACGTCGCGTCCCTCCCATCGAACGGGACGGTCGCCGCCGGCGACTGGGCGGTCGTGACGTTCCACGCGAGCGGCATCGGCGGCGTCGCGCGCCTCGACGACGCACCTGCGGCGAACCTCGTCTACGCGACGGAGAGCACCCCGGAAGCGGAGTCGACGCACGTCGTCCGTCACACCCTCGCGACGAACGCCAGCCCGTCGACTCTGACGATCGACTACGACGCCGGCGACGGCGGAGTACCGAGCGACCTCGTGGGCGTCTCCCACAGGACGCTCGCAGTAGGCTACGACCGCGACGGCGACGGCGACGTCGACGTCGACCTCGCGCCCGCGGTCTCCCACGTGACCCTCCCCCGCGAGGGTCAGGTCACCGTCTCGTTCACCGAGGCGCCGCCCGCGACCGCCGGGGACGTCCTCGTCGCTCGTCTTCCCGTGACGAACCCCGACCGCAGCGGCGCGGACGCCGTCGCGGTCACCGTCGACGACCGCCGAACCGTGGGGACGGTCGAGTACGGCCTCGTCGGGAGCGGCGCGCTCGGGAACGGTCTCGACCTTCGCCTCGCGCCGGTCGAGGCGAACGGTAGCGTCGGCGACGCCTCTCCGGTCTCGCCGGCGGTCCACGAGGTGTTCGCCGACAGCAGCCGGGACACGCTCTCGGTGGTGTTCGACACCGCGCTGCTCGACCGCGGCACGTACGCGGCGACGCTGTCGCTGACGCCGGCGAACCCCCGGGTGAGCACGGCGCGTACGCTCACCACGACGTTCACCGTGGTCGACAGGCGAGTCACGCTCGTCCGCCCGGCGTCGTCGTTCGCCGTCGACGGGCCGACCGTCCCGGTCGAGCTGACCACGACGCTCGCACCCGGCTCCGAACTCACCCTGCACGTCTCCTCGGAGTCGGCTCCCAACGTCCTGCAGGTGTACGTGCTGACGGTCGAGGCCGACCGAACCGCGTCCGTCGACGTCACCCTGAGCGAGCGACTCGTGGGCTCGGAGGTCCGGTTGGTCGTCCGCGAGAACGACCGCGCCGTCGCCGGCCCGCATGTCGGACGGCCCACGTAACTCTCTGCCACGCGACTGTCTCTTCGCCCATCAATTAACTCAATTCCGTATAACAGTAGTATTATATGGGGCGGGGACATACGAGGTGGTGATGCCCGAAATCACCGTCTCAGACAGCCTCTACAGGCAACTCGTCGACGCGGCTGCCGGGGAAGACATCGACCAGACGATGTGGCGGATGGTACACAAGTACCAGCGCGGCAACAGCCCGGGCGAGTAGGGCTGTCTTCTCTCCGGTCCCCACTCTTCGTCGTGCTCACCGAGTGACGACACCCTTCGAACCCCCACTCGACCGACCGCCGTGACTGGCTGGTGGACCACGGACGACCGACTGCCTATTTAGCGTCTGCTGTCGTCCCCTCGCCGTGGCAAAGAAGACGAAGAAGACAACGCACACCACGGACCTCGGGTCGATCTCGGGGCTCCCGGAGGAACTCGGCATCGACGCCGACTTCGGCCGCGCCCAGCAGCGACTCGTCGTCACTCACGACACCCGCCGATACGGGAAGCCCGTCACCGTCGTCGACGGGTTCGACCTCGCATCCGCCGAACTCAAGACGACGGCGTCCACGCTGAAGCGTCGACTCGCCGTCGGCGGGAGCGTCGACGAGGGACGCATCGAACTCCAGGGGCGACACGACGAGCGCCTCCGGACGGTGCTCTCGGACCTGGGGTTCGTTGTCGAGCCCTGACCCGGGCTGCTTCAGTCCGTCCGGCATCGACTGAGCGCAGTCGTGCAGTCGGAGCGGGACACCGTAACAGCAATCTCGGCGACCCGCCCGCCGGGACGTTCATGCCGTTCGGTGTGGTAGCTTCGGTATGCTCGGGTCGGGGCCGCTCCGCAAGGCGCTCGAGACGGCCGCCGTGTTCAGTGACCGCCGCCCGACGCTGCGCGAACTCTGGGACAGTCGGCGCGGGCGGTTCGACCGCCTCCACGCCGTCCTCCCGTCGACCGCAGTCGTCGGCAGGGAGGTGACCCTCACGCTCCAGGCGTGGGACGAGTACGAACGGCTCTTCGCCGGCGTCGACGGTCCCATCCGACTCGACGCGACCGACGAGGCGGCCTCGGTTCCCGGGGCGGTGCGGTTTCCCGACGGCCACGACGGCGTCGCCCGGACGTCGGTCTCGTTCGGCACCCCCGGCGTGCAGTATCTCGTGTTCCACGCCGAGGGCGAGCGGTTCGTCTCCAACCCGGTTCGGGTCCACGCTTCACCACCCGAAACGCGGGTCTACTGGGGCGATCTGCACCTGCACTCGCGGCTCTCCGACGGGACCGGAGACATCGAGACGGGGATGCGCTTCGGCCGCGACGTCATGGCGCTCGACGTCGTCGCCTACACCGACCACGACACCATGGGGTTTTTCATCCCGCCGCAGTTGCAGCGGCGGCGGATGCACCGCCGGTACTTCGACCGGATGAAGGCGACCGCAGCGCGCTTTCACGCACCGGGCGAGTTTGTCACCTTCCTGGGGTACGAGTGGACGAAGCAGCCGAACGTCGCCGGGCACGTCAACGTCTATTTCGACGGCGTGGAGAGGGCGGAACTGTTCGACTCGCTCGCGCGCGAGACGAACACGTACGAGGCGCTGTGGTCGCGGCTTCGGCGGTGGAGAACCGAACGCGCGGGCGACGTCGTCACCGTCCCGCACCATCCGGCGGAGGCGATGTACCCGTTCGACTTCTCGGCTGTCGACTACGACGACGAACTCGCGCCCCTCGTGGAGGTGTACTCACAGTGGGGCTCCAGCGAGCGCCCGGGGGTCGAGGGGAACCGGTTCCCGCTGGCGATGGGGCAGGGCGAGGTCGAGAGCGCGGGCCACTACGCGCGGGACGCCCTCCGCCTCGGCTACCGCGTCGGACTCGTCGCGTCGGCGGACTACCACGGCCCCCACCCGGGCCACTCGCTCATCCACGCCGACCCGCACCTCCCCTCCCTCGGCGAGTGGCTCTCGGATGGCGTCGGCTGGTCGCACGTCTGGCGGGTCTGGAACGAGCAGTCATACCCCGGCGGGCTGCAGGCGTTCTACGCGCCGGAACTCACCCGCGAGGCGATCTTCGCGGCGCTGCGGTCGCGGCGAACCTACGGGACGACCCAGCCTCACCGCATCCTCGTCGACTTCTCGATCGACGGAGTCGCCGTCGGCGAGAACGACAGCACCGTCACCGTCGAGTCTCGCGAGTCACCCCGCGAGGTCAGGGTCGCCGTCGCGGGCACAGCACCCCTCCAGCGAGTTCGTGTCGTCAGGAACAACCGACCCTGGCGGACCGTCGACGGGACCGCCGACCCCGACGCGCCGCTCGACGCGTTCACCGTCGAGGAGACGTGGACCGACACCGACCCCGTGCGAGGGATGCAGTGGGATTCGGAGAGAGGTACCGACGCCGACGTCTACTACGTCCGCGTGACGCAGGCCTCCCGTCCCGACGACTACGCAGGGATGGCGTGGGCGGGACCCATCTGGGTCGAGGCCGACGAGTAGCACATCGTCGGCTACGGCAGAAAGCCCGTGACGCCGGTGCTCTCGGCGACGAGCCACAGGACGAACACCAGGTACAGAAAGAGCAATACGTACGACTCGCGGGTCGTCAACAGCATGTCGGTGCGGAGGACGGCGAAGAACGCCACCGAGGCGAAGATGAGGAACGTCATCATCGGGACGACGGTCGCGAGGTTGACCGTGACCGCGCCCGCGACGAGCACTCCCGCCGGGAGCGCGACGAGGAGGGCGAAGACGTTCGAGCCGAAGACGTTCGCGAGGCTCACCGAGGCGTTGCCGACGCGCGCGGCCGCCACCGAGACGAACGTGTCCGGAATCGACGTCCCGGCCGCGACGACGGTCAGTCCCCAGAGGAACGCCGAGGTGTCGAACAGTTCACCGAAGCCGACCGCCGCGCGGACGAGGAACTCCGCGCCGACGAGGATGGTGACGAGCGCTCCCGCGAGAATCGCCCACTGCCGCCGGACGTCGACCTGGGTCCGAGTGGCCGTCCGGCGGTAGTCGACGCTGTCGTGGTACTGGATGAACACGTACAATCCGTAGAGTGCCATCGGGAGGAGTGCGAGGAGCCACGTCAAGCGTCCGTCCAGGGTTTGAGCCGTAGACTCGACCGGGTAGTACAGCACCGCGAGCGTGAACGCGAGGAGCAACACCGCCAGCGAGAGGAGGTAAAACTGCGCCTCCTTGTAGACGAGATCGCGGTTCGAGGCGAGCCGTCCTTCGCCGGCGAGCGCCGACACCGACGGGATGACGAGGATGTTGTACACCGCGGAGCCGATGACGGCGCCGACCCCGATCTCGAACGCCCCGTATCTGAGGGTCGCGATGACGGTGCTCGACAGTTCGGGGAACGAGGAGCCGACCGCGGCGATGACCGCGCCCTGGACCACCGGGGGTAACCCGTAGTGGCCGCCGAGCCGTTCGGAGGCGCTGACGAGGTAGTCGCCGCCCTTCCACGCGAGTGCGGTTCCGGCGACCACGAACCCGACGAGCAGCAACACGTCCAGCACGGTTCGTCGGAGGCCCGGGCGGGCCAAAAATCCAGCCATCCGGATATCGTCAGTCGGTCAAACCCTCGCTGTAGCCTCTCTCGGCTTTATCACCGTCGCCGCGGACGTGTCGCCCATGCGTCCGAGCCGTCCTTCCGTCGCGCTCGTCGTGCTGGTCGTCCTCGTCGGCTGTACGGGCGCTGGTACGGGTCCGTCGCCAGCCGCCCCGGCCACCCCCACACTGACGCCCGCTCCGATGCCGACCTCGACACCGGCGTCGACGCTCACTTCGACACCGACGGCGACCCTCTCGGCTGGGGCGGCGGGTAAACGTGCTATCGCCGCGGAGAAGACGCGCATCCGCGACACGACCGCCGACTGGGAGTCGCTCATCGACCTCAGCTTCGGCATCCTTCGACCCGCCGAGTACACGGTTCGTTCCCGGAACGCCTCCGGAGTGGTCGTCGCGGTCACCGTCGGGTACAGCATGGAGTTCGAATGCGACATCGCCGTCGACGGGGCCACCACGAAGACCCGGTATTTCGTCACGGTCGAGAAGGTGCGCCTCGTCGCCGTCACACAGGACGTCCCGGATCCGAGCTACTGTGAGTGAAACCGCGTAGATCTGGCGCGCCCGCCTCAGAACCGCTCGCGGAGGTACGGTCCCGGGCGTTCGACGGGGAAGAGGGCGTCGAGCCGCTCGACCGACCCAGGGTCGCCGTCGATCCCTCCCAGCGCTGCGAGGTCGGCCGCGGACCGTGCCCCTACGACCAGCCGCGAGAGCGCGCTGACGTCGACGTCGAGGTCCGTCTCGGACTCGCCGCTCCCGTCCGCCCCGGCCGCGCGACACGTCGTCAGCCCCTCTTTTACGCTCACCTCGAACCGGCCGTCGTTCCACCCGTACCGCGGGTCGCGGACCGAGAGGACGGCCCGGTCGTCCACTGCGGGCGTCGCGAGCCCCGACAGCGCCGACTCGACGTCGACGACGCGGACCATCGGACCGGGCGTTACCGTGGTTGTCACGTCCTCGTCGGGGTCTGTGAGTCTGTCGACGAGGCCCGTATCGGTCGTGACGAGCCGGACCCGTGCGACCTGCGAGTCGTGGTTGCGGAGGAACGCGAGCAGGTGACGGTACGCCTCCTCGTCGGCCGCGCCCCAGTAGTCGACCGCGAGGGTCCGGCCGTCTTCCTCCTCGACCCGGTACGCGAGGTACGAGCGGAGGTCGCCGTCGTCGTCGTCCCACCCGTAGACGAACCGTTCGCCCGTCCAGGTGCGGAAGACGCGGAGCCGCCACCACTCCGGGGAGCGAGCGACCGCGAGCGGTTCCGGGGCACTCCGTTCGTGGAGCGCCACGAGCGCGTCGACGTCGGCCGAGTCGTCCGCGGAGAGCCGACGGAACGTCCCTCCAGTTTCGGGCGTCGCCGCGGGCGCATCGAGCGAGTCGGGTGGGAACTCGTGGGTGAGGGAGTCGTTCGTCCGGCCGTAGTCGAACCGGGTATAAAAGGCGTGCGAGAAGGGCCAGAGGGCGGCCATCCCCACGTCCCGTTCGCGAAGCTCCTCGTGCATGTGGTCGAGGAGCACCCCCACGTGGCCGCGGCGGCGGCGCTCGGGGGGCGAGGCGATGGCGGTGACGCCGCCGATCGGTCGGAACGCGCCGCGGACCCGCATCCGGAAGTCGACGAGTGCGCCGGCGACGACGAGGTCCGTGGGGGAGACGTCCGTCGCGTCGCGAGGGCGGCCGGCGTCGGTCCGCGCGCCGGTCGTCTCAGCGCGGTCGTCCGTCGTCTCGTACAGTCCCCTCGGTTCGACCTCGGCGGGCTGTTCGAACGGCTCGTCGTCGGGGTCGGGACCGCGCTCGGGGGCGAACGCGTATCGGAGGAGACGGCGGTAGACGGGGTGGTACTCGTCGTCGTCGGGGACGGTGCGGTACGCCAGCGACATACCCCAGAGACGGCGCCGAGCGACAAAACGGTCGCGCGTGCGCGAACCGAGAGCTTGAGGTTCGTCCGGTCCCACGTCCCGGTATGGCCGACAGCGTCGACGGCGCGGACGAGACGGGCTTTTTCACCCGCGACAAACTGCTCTTGCTCGCAATCGTCGTGGCCGGCATCGTCCTCCCGGGACTCGCCCGGCGGTTCCTCGGGGAGGCGGGGTACGCCGGCCTCGGCACCATCGTGTTCGTTCTCGGCTACGCCGGGATGATCTTCCTCGTGTGGTACGGCTGGATTCGCCCGCTGGAGCTCACCGGTCCCGTCGACCGCTGACTCTCCCGACAGAACGGAACTTTAATTGCCGATTCGTTCGGAATCTCGAACATGGTTCCGCTCCAGCTCGTCGACAGCTTCCTGCTCAATTACAACGTGGGGCAGGCACTGTTGCTCGTCTTCGTCCTCGGGGGTGTCGGGCTCCTCCCGTTGAAGTCACAGAAGCTCCTCTCGCTACACGTCATCCTGTTCGGCGTCGTCTTCCTCCTGACGCCGCAGGCGCTGGTCCCGACGCACTACCTGTTCCTCGGTATCGTGCTCGTGGTCGTCGGGCCCCTGCTGTACGTCACCGCACGAGCCTGACCGCGCGGGCCGTCGACGCCCGCCGTCCTCACGCGCACGCCGGAACCTCCCCGCTTTCGTTCTCGCCGCCCGTTCGCTCCCGAGAGCGCGACGTTTAAACGACGACACTCCCAATCGCGGGTATGAGCGAACCGCGCGTCCCCGGCGGT
>JBEPYA010000149.1:0-1436 GCA_041641615.1 Salinigranum sp.
CAGTCCCCCGCGGTCGAAGACCACGGCGGCCGCGAGGGCGTACTCCATCGAGAACTTCGCCTCCAGCCCGGTTTCGGGGTCCGGATGGACGAGCGCGTCGCCGGCACCTCGTGATGTCGTCGCCTCGATGTGCTCGATGTCCTCGGGAGCGAGGCCGTGGTCCTCGCTCAGCCGCGACGCGAGCGCGACGCTCGTGTGTGTGAAGTAACAGCACGGGTACGCTTTGATGCTGATTCCCGCCTCGACGAGTCGCCACGGGTCGCCCGGCGGGTCGGCGACGCGCTCGGCACCCGCGGCGTAGCGGTCCCAGAAGCCGCCGTCGCCGCTGATCGCCACCTCGTCGGCGGTGAAGCCGTCCTCTGCGAGCAGTGCCGCGGTCACGCCGGCGCGACCGGCCAGTCCCGCGTGCAGCGGCTTGGTCATCGTACCGAAGTTGCGTTTCAGCCCCGACGGCATCGACGCCGCGATGGACAGCGCCCGTGCGGTCGCTTCGGCGTCGAGACCGAGCAGAGACGAGGCGGTCGCCGTCGCGCCGAACGTCCCGAACGTCGACGTGGGATGCCACCCCTGTTCGTAGTGCGTCGGGGAGACGGGTTCGGCGACGTAACACTCGGCCTCGAACCCCGCAGCGAACGCCGTGACGAGGTCTCTCCCCGAGGCGTCGACGCGCTCGCCCACCGCCAGCGCGGGGGCGACGAGCGGGACGCTCGGGTGGCCGTCCATCGCCCACGAGAGGTCGTCGTAGTCGAGCGCGTGTCCGGCGGTGCCGTTCGCGAGAACGGCGTCGGCGAGCGACGCCGTTTCGCCGGTGCCGAGGACGGTGGTCTCGCCCGACCCGACGCTCGTCGCGAATCGCACCGCTCGCGCACCCGCGTCGGCGACGGTGCCCGCGAGCGTCACCCCGATGGTGTCGACGAACGCGCGTTCGACGGTCGTCCGGGCGGACTCGGGGACGGCGTCGTACGTCAGGTCGGCGACGAACGCCGCCAGCGTCGCTTCCGGTCGTTCCGCATCGGCGGGTGGCATGCGCGTCGTTCGCAATCGGGCGAGATAAACACGTCTGTCGAAGCGGTGAAAGAGCCGCACGGGGCGCGATGCGGGGTGGGGGATGCACGCGCGCCCCGTCCGCGAGGTGGACTCGGGTGGGGATGGGGGCTGTCGAACACCGAGACGTGTTCACAGCACGGGGGGAGTCACCTCGTGCTCGCCCGTGTCAACGGGGTCATCGCGATCGCGTCGGTCGGGGTCAGTCGCCGCGGCGCTCGGCCGTGGCCGCCCTGTCGAGGTCGCCATCCGTGATGACGACGTCGTACGCGTCGAGCGCCCGTTTCTCGTCCAGGAGCCCGTCGAGGTAGTCCTCGTACACCTGCTCGGCCGGACGTTCGTGGGGGTCGCCGTAGCCGCCGCCGCTGGCCGTCTTGATGAGGACGGAGTCG
>JBEPYA010000149.1:1446-10101 GCA_041641615.1 Salinigranum sp.
CGAACTTGTAGCCCGACTCCTTCGAGTTGAGGTCGATGACCTCTCCGTCCGCGGTGACGTGCTTCAGATCGCCGTGCGTCCCGTCCGTACCACCAAACAATCCGTGGGGCTTATAAGTGTTTCCGTCACCCTCCATCGTCATCACGGCGTCGGTCAAAAACCGCGATTCGCGGACGATGCCGATGCCGCCCCGGTGCCGCCCAGCCCCGTGACCGTCCTCTCGCAGCGCGTACTGTTCGACCCGCATCGGGTGGGAGAGTTCGATGTCCTCGACCGGCCGGTTCTTCGTGTTGTGGACGAGGGCGTCAACCGCGTCGAGGCCGTCCGCACCGGGTCGGCCACCGTAGGACCCCTCGTTCACTTCGAGGTAGACCCAGTACTCGCCCGCGTCGTTCGTCCCCCCGTAGGAGACGAAGTACACCTGCCCGCAGGTCCCGGCGCAGACCTTGTCGGGGATGGCCTCAGCGAGCGCCTTGATGATGAGATCGGACATCTTGTCGACCTGGTTGATGCGGGCGAACGCGGAGGTGGGAGGCGTCGGGTTGAACATACACCCGGGGCGGGCCTTCGGGTGGACCGGAGCGAACGTCCCCGAGTTCTGCGGGAGGTACTCGTCTCGGACGAACGTGTCCATCAGGATCGAGCGGATGGTGAAGTAGATGCAGACGTCCGTCGAGCCGTGGAACGGGATGTTGTACCCCGTCGGCGTCTGGTCTGCGGACTTCGACATGTCGACGGTGATGTCCGACCCCTCGACGGTGACCTCGGCGGCGATCTTCAGCCGCTCTCCCCTGTTGCGCCCGTCGTCGTCGAGGTAGTCCTCGGCGTAGTAGGTGCCGTCCGGAATCTTCCGGATCTCGTTCCGCAGGAGAGCCTCGGCGTAGTCCATCAGCGCCTCGCCGGTCGCCTGAATCTCCTCTAGGCCGTACTTCTCGACCAGTGCGAGGTAGCGGTCCTTCCCGACGTTGCACGAGGAGACCTGCGCCTGGAGGTCGCCGATGACCTCCCTGGGCGTTCGGACGTTGTCGCGGATGAAGTTCCAGATCTCCTCGACGCGCTCGCCCTCCGAGTACACCTTCGTCGCCCGGAAGAGGCTCCCCTCGGCGTACATGTCCTCCAAGTCGACCGCGAGTCCGGGCGTGGCCGAGCCGATGTCGAGGTGGTGAGCCGTGTTCGCGGCCCACGCGATGTGCTCGCCCTCGTAGAAGATGGGGACGGCGACGGCGATGTCGGGCGAGTGACTCGCCCCGTAGTGGGGGTGGTTGTGGATGAAGACGTCGCCCTCGCTGATGGCTTCTTCCCGACTGACGCCCCGTTCTTCGAACGTGTCGTACATCCCCTGGAGGTATCCGATCAGGGAACCGACGTGCATCGGCGTCGAATCCGACTCACAGAGTTCGCGGCAGTCGGTGGTGAAGATGCCCGCGCCCATGTCCTCGGACTCGCGGATGATAGACGAGTACGACGAGCGGATGAGCTTGTACGCCATCTCCTGGGCGATGGTGTCGAGTTCGCCCCCGATGACCTGCATCGTCACCGGGTCGATGTCGCGCTCGCGGAGCACGTCCGCGGCGGTGGTCGCTGCTTCTTCCCTCGTGTCGGTGGTGTCGGTGGTGTCTGAACTCATCGTTCGAACCTCAGTTCGATGCCGCCGTTCTCTAACACCCGAGCCGTCCACCCCGGGTGGACGACGACGGTGCTGTCGAACTCGTCGATGACGGCGGGGCCGGCGACGACGTTCCCCCGCTTCAGTCGGTCGCGGTCGTACCGGGTGACCGTCGTCGGTTCGGGGGCGACGCTCGTCCCGAAGACGACGCGTGACTCGGTCGTCGCGGCGTCGGAGGGGTCTTGATCGCCCGGATCGACCTCCTGTGGCGTGTACGACTGTATCTCTCCGACCGCCGTGACGCGGAGGTTGAGCAGTTCGACCGGGTCGGCCTCGAAGTAGTGGCCGTACTCGGCTTCGTGTTTCCGCTCGAACTCCTCTCTCACGCGGGCGTGCCAGTCGCCATCGGTCCCCTCGAAGGGGACGTTCAGTTCGTAGCCCTGCCCCTCGTAGAGGCAGTCGACGGTGCGCTCGAACCGCCAGCGCGACTCGTCGATCTCGTCGCGGGTCAGCTGTTCTCTCCCCCGTACTTCGAGACGGTCGAACGCCTCGTCGATGTACTCCCCCTCGACGGTCTCGAGGCGCTGGCTCACCGTCTGCTGGACGTCGTACTTGACGTTTCCGGTGAGGAGACCGCGCGCGGAGGCGATGCCGGGAGCGGGCGGGACGAGGACGGTGTCGACCTCCAGTTCCTCGGCGATGCTGGCGGCGTGCATCGGGCCGGCTCCGCCGAAGGCGACGATGGTGTACTCGCGGGGGTCGTACCCACGCTGGACGGTCTGCTCGCGGATGGCGCGGTACATGTTCGTGTTCGCCACTTCGAGGGTGGCGAGCGCGGCGCGTTCGACCGTCTCGAAGCGGTCCTGGTCGGTGGCCTCCACCAGTTTCGACTGGATGGCCCGATGCGAGAGATCGGGGTCGAGGTCGAGATCGCCGCCGAGGAAGGAATCGGGGTCGATTCTGCCCAGCACGACCTGTGCATCCGTGGTCGTGGGCTGGTCGTTCCCGCGCCCGTAGCAGGCGGGGCCGGGGTCCGCGCCCGCCGACTTCGGGCCGACGTTGAAGCCCATCGCCCCGTCGAACCACGCGATGGAGCCCCCACCCGCCCCGATCGTCTCGATGTCGAGCATCGGGACGATGGTCGGGTACCCTCCCACTTTGCTGTCGCGCGGGTCGCGTTCGAGGACCCTCCCGGGGAGGACCGAGATGTCCGCCGACGTCCCGCCCATGTCGAGCGCGATGAGGTTCGAGCGGTCGAGGGCGCTCCCCTCGAACTGCGCGGAGAGCACCCCGGCGGCGGGCCCCGACACGAGGGTCGTCACGGGGCGGGAGGCGACGTTTCGGACACTCGCCATGCCTCCGTTGGACTGCATGATGAGCACCTCCGCGTCACAGCCGGCGTCGGCGAGTCGTTCCTGCAGTCGCGTGAGGTACGTCGACATCACGGGTTCGAGGCGGGCGTTGATGGCCGTCGTGGTGAACCGCTCGAACTCGCGGAACTGCGCGACGACCTCGTGTGAGGTCGACACGAGGAGGTCGGGGTACTCCTCGGCGACGAGCTCGCGGGTCCGCTCCTCGTGCGCCGGGTTGAGATACGAGTGGAGGTAGCAGACGGCGATGGATTCGACCCCCGCGTCGACGAGCTCGGCTGTCCGTTCGAGCACCTCTGTCTCGTCCAGCGGAGTGACGACCTCGCCCGGCGGGTAAACGCGCTCTGTCACCTCCTTTCGGTGGCGACGCTTGACGACCGGGTTCTCCTGCCAGGGGATGGTCTGCTGGAGCGAGAAACTGTGCGGCTTGCGGTGCCGACCGATGTGGAGCACGTCGCGGAAGCCACGCGTGGTGAGCATCCCCGTCTCCGCGCCCTCGTGTTCGATGAGTGCGTTCGTCGCCACGGTCGTACCGTGGAGGACCTGTCCGACCTCGTCGGGGTCGACACCTGCGATGTCACAGAGTTCGACGATGCCCCTCACCGTCGACTCGGAGGGGTCCCCCGTCGACGGCGTCTTGTGACTGTACTCCGCCTCGTCCGTCACGAGGACGAGGTCGGTGTTCGTCCCGCCGACGTCGACGCCGATTCGGATGCGCGGCTGTCGCCGGGTGCTGTGGCTTCCCATACCTACCACCAGAGTCGCGAGTCGCCGTTATAGCCGTTTCCCCCGCATCGACGGACTCCGGGGGAAGGTTGAACCGCCGCGCTCTCGTCGAGAGGGTATGTCCGAACGACCGCGCGAGCCCGCCCCAGAATCGGGAGAGTCCGACTCCGACTCCGACTCCGAGTTATCGGTCGCACTCGCCGAGGCCGCCGCAGGTCGGTCGGTGACGGCCGACCGGCTCCGGGACCGACTCGTCGGTGGGGGTGATCCCGCACGGCTCCTCGACGTCCTCGCGCCCGGCGAGGTCCCGCAGTACCTCCTCGACGGCGTCATGGCCGACCGCGTCCGGGAGAGCGGGGAGCGCCGCCGTCGGATGGCGACACCAGGGGGGAGCGTAGCCACGCTCGTGACCGACCGGGCGGTCCACGTCGTCGTCCAGTACCGCGACCGCCTCGCCGTCGACACCGTCCCGCTCACCCTCGTCGAGGGCACGACCGTCCAGCGGGCGGGCGGGGAGACACGGCTCGGTATCCAGACTGGCGACGAACGGTACGAGGTGTACCCCAGCGAGACGCCCATCGAGGAGGTCGAGGCGGCAGCGGCGTACCTCGACGGGCGAGAGGGTGGAGAGAGCGACACCGTCTCCGCGCTCGAACGCCTCGCGGAACTGTACGAGCGTGGCCTGCTCACCGACGAGGAGTTCGCGGCGGCGAAGCGCGACCTGCTCGACTGACGCGTCGTTCTTCACACGCGGGCCGCTCGTCGTCCCCCGTTCACGCTTATTAGCCGGGTCCGCGTCTCGACGCTCGATGACGAGCGAGACTCACGTCGTCGAACTGACGAGCGAGGCGCAGTGGCGTGCGATCCATCCGGTGATGAGCCAGCTCCGACCGCTGGACGTCGAGGCGTTTCTCGACCGCGTGCGCGTGATGGCCGGCGAGGGTTACCGGCTGTTCGGGCTGTACGAGGGCGCGGACGACGGTGACACCGAAACCGAAGACGTCGAGGGCCTGCTGGCGCTCGCGGGCGTCCGCCTCTCGACGACGCTGTACCACGGCCGCCACGCCTGGGTGTACGACCTCGTCACCCGCGAGGATCGCCGCTCGGAGGGCCACGGGGCCGAACTTCTGGCGTTCGTCGAGGGGTGGGCGCGCGAGCACGACTGCGCCGTCGTCGAACTCGCCTCGGGGCTGTGGCGCGACGACGCCCACCGATTCTACGAGGAGCACGTCGACTACGAGCGGTACTGCTACACGTTCAAGAAGGACTTGGAGGGCGGAGGGAAGTGAGTCGGTGAGGACGCGCTGTCGACCCGCTCGATGAGGAACTGTTGTCGACCCGCTCGATGAGGAACTGTTGTCGACCCGCTCGGTGACATGCGGGAATACCGCGCGGTACACGGGCGCAGTGACCCGCAGCCTCAACCCCCCCAGCCGGTCCAGCCGGGACAGAGCCCGGCTGCGGCCCTCACGCGTTCGCTCGCTCCCGCCGGTCGCTCGCTCTCACGCGCCACCGTACCGCCTGATGTCGTAGCGGTCGGCGCGCGCTGAGCAAAACGACTGTGTGGAGCGACCGGCCGCGCGAGGTCTTCACGAACGCACCGAGTGAAGGCTCGAAGCGGCGAAGTCGCTCCGGTGTTTGCACGAGCGAAACGAGTGCAGGCTCAGAGTACCTCCGGTACTCTGGTGGGTGAGGCTGCGGTCCACCGCCCTAGCGTTCGCGCGGTGTTCCCACTGTTGGTCCCCGTAATCGGGTTTCCTCCGTTTGCACCACACACGACAACCACAGCCACGAACCACTCGTAGAACGGCGCACAGAGTTATATCACACTTGCTCGAACTGAGAGACGATGATCGAGCGCGTACTCATCGCGGTCGGAGAGGAACGCATGCACATCGAGGCGATCACCGAACACGCCATCGAAATCGCCAGCGCTCTGGGGGCGTCCGTGACACTCCTGCAGGTGTACACCCAGTCGGAGTTCGACGAGCTCCTCGATGGACTGGAGTACGACTCGGCGGACCCGACCGACATCGCGAAACGAAACGGCGTGGTGCGCGACGCGGCGAGCCTCATCCGCGAGGCGGAGCTCGAGCTCGACGTGGTCGGCACGGTCGGCACGCCCGCCGAAGAGGTCGCAAGCTACGTGACCACCCACGACATCGACCACGTCTTCATCGGTGGCCGGAAGCGTCGGCCCACCGGGAAGGCACTTCTCGGGAGCACGAGCCAGGACATCCTCCTCGCGCTCGACGTCCCCTGCACCGTGTTCCAGCTCGGGTGAGTGTTCGGAGTCTGGTCACCGTTTCGGCACAGAACTGTAGCCCTCGGCAGGTTTCGTGTTACCGTTCCCCAAAACGTTAACACGGCCGTTATCCTTGAGAGAAGCATGAGCGTTGCGCGCGAAGTAGAGAGTATCATATCAGTAACCTCGCTGGAGAAGTCGTTCGCGAACGAGCAGGTGCTCCGAGGCATCGACTTCACCGTCGGCGACGGCGAGTTCTGCGTCGTCGTCGGCCCCTCTGGGTCGGGGAAGTCGACCCTGTTGAAGTGCATCGCCGGCCTCGTCGAGTTCGACCGCGGCTCCATCTCCCTCGACGGACGGGACGTGAGCGACCTCTCGGTCCCCGAGCGAAACCTCGGGTTCGTCTTTCAGGACTTCGAGGAGCGGCTCTTCCCGCACATGACCGTCGCCGAGAACGTCGCGTTCGGGCTCCGACAGGCGGGAGCGAGCGAGGCCGACATCGAGACGAAGACCGACGAGATGCTCGCGCTGCTGGCCATCGGCGAGACGCGTGACAGCCTCCCCTCCGAACTCTCGGGCGGGCAGCAACAGCGGGTCGAACTCGCCCGGCAACTGGTTCGAGAGTGCGACGTGATGCTGCTCGACGACCCGCTCGCCGACCTCGACTACAAGCTCCAGAAGCGGATGGAGCTAGAGATGCGCCAGATCCACGAGGAACTCGGCAGCACGTTCGTCTACGTCACCCACAACCAGGACCAGGCGCTCAAGCTCGCGGACAAGCTCGTCGTCGTCAACCAGGGTCTCATCGAGCAGGTCGGCACCCCCGACGAGGTGTACGCCGAGCCGGCGACGGCGTTCGTCGGCCGGTTCGTCGGCGACTCGAATCCCCTCCTGGGGAGCGTCACCGACGTCGACGGCACGACGCTCTCGGTCGACACGCCGGTCGGGCCGGTGACGGCCGTCACGCGCGACGAGGGTGTCGAGCCCGGCGCGGAGGTGGTCGTACTCGTCCGCCCCGAGTCGGTTCGGCTCGGCGACGACGCCGAAGGCTGCGACAACACGTTCGTCGGACGCGTCAGAGGGCGGACGTACACCGGCGAGGTGACGGAGTTCACCGTCTCACTCCAGGAGGAAGGGGACGACGACGTCGAGGACTTCCAGTCGGTCACGAGCGGGAACGTCCCGATGGAGGCCGTTCAGTCGCGGACCACGGTCGGGTGGGACGCCGCCGAGGGCGTGGCGTACGCGAAGCTGAGCGTGAGCGACACCGTGACCGTCGACGACCTGATGGAGGTGTGAAGATGTCCGACTCGAATCTCGCCCGACGATCCCCCGAGACGGCCGACGACCGAACCGACGTCCTCCGGGTGGAGGGCCTCACGAAGATCTATCCCGACGGCACGCTCGCGGTCGACGACATCGACTTCTCCATCAAGGAGGGCGACTTCTGCGTCATCATCGGTCCCTCCGGCTGTGGGAAGTCGACGACGCTGCACTCGCTCGTCGGGAAGATTCCCCCCACGGAGGGGAAGGTCATCCTCGACGGCGTCGACATCACCGACACGCCGACGTACCAGCGCGACATCGGGCTCGTCTTCCAGGACTTCCAGCTGTTCCCGCACCTGAACGTCGAGGAGAACATCACCTACGGGCTGCAGCGGATGAAGGCCTCCCAGGACGTCGTCGACGAGCGGCTGTCGAACGTGCTGGAGATGATGCAGCTCGACGAGCTCCGCGACCGCGCGCCGCGGGAGCTGTCTGCGGGGCAGAAACAGCGGGTCGCCCTCGCGCGGAGCCTCGTCCTCGAACCGAAGCTGCTCCTCCTCGACGAGCCGCTGGGCGACATGGACTACAAGCTCCAGAAGCGGATGGAGCGCGAACTCCTCCGGATCCACCGCGAACTCGACACCACGTTCGTCTACGTGACGCACGACCAGACGCAGGCGATGCGACTGGCCGACCAGATCATCGTGATGAACGGCGGAAAGGTCGAACACTCCGGCCCCGTGGAGGAGGTGTACAACCGCCCGAAGACGGCCTTCGTCGCGACGTTCGTCGGCGACTCGAACCTCTTCTTCGGCGAACTCGTGGACGTGAGCGACGACGGCGAGACGGCCGAGGTGGAGACGGGGCTGGGGACGTTCACCGTCAGCACCGCCAACCTCGTCTCCGAACCGCACGAGGTAGTGGGTGAGCGGATGCCGTTCGCCGTTCGTCCGCAGTTTCTCCGACTCGTCGAGGACGAGACGGTCGACAACACCGTCGACTGCGCCGTCGACGACGTCCTCTACCAGTCGGGGACGGGCACGCAGGTCATCCTCTCCGCGGAGGACGAGGAGGGAGAGCCCGTCGAACTCCAGCTGAAGTCCGAGGACAAACTGGAGGTCGAGTCGGAGCGGGTCACCGTCGGCTGGGACGCCGAACACACCATCCTCCTGGAGCGGCCGAGCGTCCTGGACGACATCGACCTGGAGAAGGACATCCTCGGGCAGTAGTCGAGTCGTCGCGTCCCTTTCGTGTGGTGGGTCGGCGTGTTTCCGTTCAGGCGTCTCGAGAGGACGAATCAACATGTCAAGAGAGCACGGGGGGAAGACAACACGGTCGCCAGGGCGGTGAGGCCACATCCTCCCCAGCCGACTGCGCTCCTCGCTCGCTCCGCTCGATGTGGTGGTGGACTGGCGACACGTGCGTCGCCCGTCCGGCCTGGG
>JBEPYA010000150.1:0-9979 GCA_041641615.1 Salinigranum sp.
CCCTAGCGCGGCTGATGCAGACGCTGCCGGCGGACGCGCCCGCTCCGGAGGCGTTCACCGACTACTTCCACGTCTACGAGGTGAACGTCACGGACGACGAGATTCGGTACTACGGCGAGCCGCTGGCGTCGCAGGAGACGGTCGTCCAGCGGCTCGCCCCGACGTTCCGTGCGCGGGGGTACCGCGTCCGGGTCGAGCGGCGTCTCGGCGAGCACGTCCTCGTCGCCGAGGAGCGCTCGCCCGGCGTCGACGGCGTCCCGTGGACGAACGTCGCGCTGTTCGTCGCCACCGTCGCCACGACGCTCCTGGCGGGGGCGGGCTGGTACGGCATCCCCGTCACCGAGCAGCCGCTGCGGGCGATCGAGGCGTGGCCCTTCACCGCCTCGGTGCTGGGCGTGCTCGCGGTTCACGAACTCGGCCACTACGTCATGAGCCGGCACCACGACGTCGAGGCCTCCCTGCCGTACTTCATCCCCGTTCCCACTCTCTTGGGGACGCTCGGTGCCGTCATCCGGATGAACGACCACATCCCGAGCCGGAAGGCGCTGTTCGACATCGGCGTCGCCGGACCGCTCGCGGGCCTCGTCGCGACAGTCGTCGTGACCGCCGTCGGCGTCTCGCTGCCGCCCATCCAGACCGGCGCGATGGTCAGCGGGGGTGGGGTCACGACTGCGGCGACGCAGGTCCAGCTCGGCTACCCGCCGCTCATCCAGCTGGTCGCGTGGGCGGTCGGTCAGCCCCTGACCTACACGGAACCGGGGGTGATGGTCAACCCTGTCGTCGTCGGCGGCTGGGTCGGCGCGTTCGTCACCTTCCTCAACCTCCTCCCCGTCGGCCAGCTCGACGGCGCACACGTCACCCGCGCGCTCGTCGGCGACGCGCTCTCGACGGTACAGAAGCTCGTTCCCGCCGCCCTGTTCGGCCTCGCGGGCTACCTCTTCGTGTTCGAAGGGGGGAGGGCGGTGGGCATCTGGGTGCTGTGGGGGTTCATCGCCCTCGTCTTCGGCCGGGTCGGTGGAGTGACGCCCCTCGACCGTTCGCCCGTGGGACGCGGTCGCTGGCTCCTCGGCATCGTCACGCTCGTCCTCGGCGTGCTCTCCTTTACCCCGATACCCATCGTCGTCGGGATGTGAGTATGCGGTGACAGATGGATGAAGGCGGGTGATCGAGACGAAATCGAAGACACGCGTATCGGTTGAGACGTCCTTCGAGCGTGTGTCGAGAGCAGGAGAGAGGGAGAGCAACCGCGCGGTACACGGGCGCGGTGACCCGCAGGCCTCACCCTCCCCACCCGGTTGCTCGCGCACCGAGGCGCGAGCAGACCCGCGCGCGAGTCGTTCATCTCCCGTCGGTCGTTCACTCCCGCGCGCCGACCGCCACCAGAAAGAGTGGTGCGGTGGCGTGTGACGGTGCGCGGTCGTGCCGCGCACCTCACGCGCGAGGGGTGAGTGAGCGAGTGAAACGAGCGAGCGAATCGGCTGGAGAGGACGTGGCCTCACCGCGCTCGTGTACCGTGCGGTCTGCATGCTCTCGCTCCACTCACACAGTCCGGCACGACTCACAGCCACCCACCCAGTCACCGCAGCCACCCGCTCAGTAGCCACATCCACCGCTCCCACCCTGCACTCACCACCTCCCCCTTCCGGCGTGCCAATTCTTATCAGCCGTGACCGTGAGCCCCCTGGTATGGAGGACATCTTCGTCGGCCGACTCATGTCTACACCCGTCGAGACGGTCACACCCGAGACGACGCTCGACGAGGCGGCCGCACAGCTCTTAGAACACAACATCGGCTCGGTCGTCGTCGTCGACGAGGACGGCCACCTCGAAGGTATTCTCACCGCGACCGACTTCGTTCGCCTCGCCGCCAACGACGCCGTCGCCAGCGGCGTGCAGGTGAGCGAGTACATGTCGACGGACGTCGTCACGACGACGGCGAACCACCCCATCACGAACGTCGCGGACACGATGATCGACAACCGCTTCCACCACGTCCCGGTCGTCGACGACGAGGAGGGCGTTGTCGGGATCATCACCACGACGGACCTCACCGCGTACGTCTCCGGGCGCTGACGAGCGCTACTCCCCGGGTCGCGTTCGACACGCTCTTCGAGCGCCGGGCGGGTTCACTCGACGAACTCGACGTCCGTCGAACAGAGCGGGCAGGAACGCGAGTCCCCGTCGTCGTCGAGTTTCGCGGGCTGACCGGTCCAGCCGCAGTCGGGACAGAGCACTGGATTGTCACTCATACCAACTCGTCGAGAGCGAATCCACCTAAGTGTGCGGTCCGGAGAGCGTCTCCTCGGACCAGACGTGTCGCCTCCTCGGTGGTCGGGCCACTTCACCGATCGACGACGCCGCTGTCGACCGGGGGGTGCGGCGACGGACCCGTATCGGTGTCCCCGCTCACGCCGCGTGCGACTCGTTCGTCGGACCACTCCCGCGCCGGAAGCCGGGGTACTTCGACGGTGACGACCGAGCCGGTCGGGTCGTTCTCCGCGAACGTCACGCTCCCACCGGCGATCTGCGTCCCCCACGTGATGAGCCAGAGACCGAGGCCGCTCCCGTGTTGCAGCGGCGTCTCGGTCCCCCGTTCGAGGACGGAGCGCTCGTACTCGTCGATGGTGGGACCGTCGTCGGTGACGACCACCCGAACCGTCTCGTCGTCGATTTCCGTCTCGACCCACACGTGCGGGTCGGCGGCGGTGTTGTGTTCGGCGGCGTTCTCGATGACGTTCCAGAAGACGGGTGAGAGTCCGGTCGAGACGAAGACGTCGCGCGGAATCGACCGACAGTCGAGCGTGACCGAGGGGAACTCGGCCCGAGCCGCGGAGACGGCGTCACGGAGGAGGACTGCGAGGGGCACGGACTCGGTCGGTAGGCGCGACTGCTCGAAGGCGTCGAGGATCTGTCGTGCCTTCGTGCTCATCTCGTCGATACTCAGCGCGCGGCGCTTGATGATTTCTGCCTCGGCGTTCGTCCCGTCGTCGCCGAGCAGATCGGCGTACCCGTAGATGAGGTTCGTCTCGTTGCGGATGTTGTGCCGGAGAACGCGGTTCAACACCTCCAACCGCTGCTGTTGCCGCAGGTAGTCGCTGATGTCGTGGAAGGTGATGACCCGACCGACGGTGCGCCCGTGGGAGTCGGTAATGCGCGTCGCCGTGACGTCGTACGGCGTCTCGTGATCGTCGCCCGGGAGGGTGAGGTGTTCGCCCATCGACCCGTCCGCCGGGAGGTCGTCGTACCGGGGAACGATGGACGTGGCGGGCCGACCGAGCGCCTCGCGCGCGGAGACCCCGAGCGCGGCAGCGGCGCTCTCGTTCAGGTCGACCACGTAGTCGTGGCTGTCGACCACGACGGCCCGCTCGTGCATCCGCTCGAAGACGAGTCGGCGAGCGCGCCGGTTGGGTGACGGGCTCGTGCCGAGGAGCCGAAAGCGTGTGAGCGCGCCGAGGTACGCGACACCCGAGACCGCGAAGGCGATAGGCGTCGGATCGAGCCCGGGAAACGGACTCCCACCGGAGAGATACAGCACGTTGCTCGCCCACGGTGCGACCGTCCCGACGAGGAGGGCGACGCTCTGACCCCGGAAGGCGAGCGCGTCGCTCCGGACGAACCGAAGGAGCGGGATCGAACCCAGCAGGCCGAGGAGGTACGTGTACCCCGCGATGACCCAGTACCACACGCCCGGCGTTCGGTCGAGCACGGGAAAGCCGGCCTCGGCGACGATCGACGAGTCGAGGTACAGGATCGAGTGAAAGTCGTCCGTGGCGGCGAAGACGACCGTGAGTGCCGGAACGATGGCGAGCACAGCGAGCGACTGGCGGGTGACGTACCGGTCGTGGCCCGTATACTCGAGCGCGAACACCAGCCAGGCGACGGGGATGACCACCACTCCGAGCCACTGGACGTCCGACCAGAGCACCTTGCCCGCGACGGTCGTCGTCTGAATCTCGAAGACGAAAAACACGGACCACCAGCACTGGCCAGCGAGGAGCGCAGTGAGCGCTGTCGCGCCCGGTTCCGGCCGCTCTCGCCACGCGAGAAACGCGGCAGTCACCCCGACGAAGACGGTGAGCAACGACACCGCTGTCAGGAGGCTGGTCGGCGACACATCTACACGGGACGAGGAAACACGTCTGTATTAAACCGACCCGAAAAATATCAAATTAGAAAATTTGGGACGGGCTGCGCCGTGTCAGCCCGTGAACACGAACGGGAGCAGCGTCACCGCGACGAACACGTACTCACACTCGGGGAGCCTCGCCAGCAGCTTCTCGTCTTCGAACCGACCGACGAACGAGACGATGCCGAACGAGTAGAGGAGTCCGGTAGCGAGTGCCGTCGACAGCGGGAGCGACAACAGCCCCGTTGCGGTCGCGTAACCGACGACCGCGAGCGTTCCGAGGTCGACCCCGTACAGCGCGCGCCGCGTCCCGGGCACGCCGAGGGCGACGGGTAACGTCGCGACGTCCGTCCGCCGGTCCGCCTCCACGTCACGCACGTTCGGGATCTCCGTGTCGACGAACGACCGGAGGAAGAAGTAGGCGAAGACGACCGCGGTCACCGGCGTCACCGAGGCGTCGGCGAAGGCGAGCGGCATGAACGTCAGCGTCACCGCCCACGCGAGGGCGACGACGGCGGAGTTGACGACGAGCACCTGCTTCAGTCGGCTAACGCGCAGGCCCACGTCGGGAACCCAGTCGGAGGCGTAGAGCACCCAGAAGACACCCGGCAACAGCGTGATACCGAACGCCATCGGGCCGCCGAGCACCGAGAGAGTGACCGCGAGGGCGTACGACGCGGCGACGAGCACGTACAGCACGTCACCGTGTCGACGCACGAACGCGGCCTGCCGCGGGTTCGACACCTCGTCGGCGTCCGCGTCCGCGAGTCGGTCACCGGTGTACACCGCGAAGGTGACGAGTCCGACCACGACCGGCGCGAGCGTCAGCGGGAGCGACAGCAGCACCGTCGCGATGACGACCTCGGTCACCGCGATGAGTGTGATGTACCCCGAACTGTACACTGACGCGCGCCCGGCGCGGATGGCGTGGGTTGTGACCCACGCGTTCAATGTTCGATACAACGAGTCGATCTGTTCAGCCCCTCTGGGCTGTGGTTGGGCGTCGTTTGCCATGTCGATTCGACGGTAGAACCGACGTCCGTGTCGGCCTCACCGTCGCTCGCATCTCGCCTGTCGGCCGACAAGGGAGTTGACGTGAAATTCCGTACGTTGAGAACTAGAAACGCCGGAAGCCAGCGCGGGAGAACAGTCGAGGCGTCGGACGGGCCGCTGTCGGTCACTCCCGGACCGTGTGATGGGACACGGATCGGGACACCGCGACAGCGGTCCGTCTCAGTCGTCGTGGGCGTCGACGAGTGCGCGGCGGTCGTCCCAGATCTGCCGGTCGAGTTCGTGGTCGGCCGCGTCGACGTCGAGCAGGTCGGCGAACTCGGTCGCGTAGCGGTAGTTCACGCGCCGAGCCGCATCGCGCGCGCCCAGGAGACGCGCGAGACGCTCCACGGCGGCGCGCGACACGCCGGCGTCGGCCGCGACGGTTTCGACCGACTCCCCGTCGCGGAGCCGATGGACGAGTGGATCGAGTTCGGGCGGGGCGTCGGCCGGGGAGAAGAGGTGGAGGTGCATCCGTGCGCGGAAGACCGTGCCCGCGGAGACACCGAGGTCGTCGGCGAGGTCGGCGTCGGACCGCCCCGCGTAGAAGCCGCGGACGACCGCCACGAGGTCGTCGGGCGAGAGCGTCGTGCGGAAGTCGCTCTCCGCGCGCAGTTCGTCGATGACCGCACGGACGCTCCGGTCAACGGCGGCGTCGGAACGAACGGATCCCCGGGGCTGCTGTTGTGATTCGGTGAACTCGGAGACCCCACCGAGGCGGGAGTAGATGTCTCTGAGATGGTCGAACCGGTCAGTCATAACTCCATCAGGTACGCGCCGAAGCCATATGACGCTTTCTCGGCGACGGAGACGCGATTCCGATCGAGGCATGACACATCATGGCGTCCGGTTGTCACTCCTCGGCCGTGTCCGTTGTCAAGAGCGTGTGCTCCACGAGGCTGACGATGCCGCGGCGGAGGCGTTCGGTGATCGCCTGGTCGGAGATGTCGAACTCGTCGGCGAGGTCCTGGGTCGACATCCGACGGGGAATGTCGTAGTAGCCGCCACGGACCGCGCTGACGAGCGTCGTTCGCTGTTCGGTGGTGAGCCCGAACCACGGTCCCGTCCCCGGCGTGGTCGGGTTGTAGATGCGGTCGACCGTGATGGAGATGTCGGCGTCTTCACAGCGCTCGTGGAACCGCGACAGCGCCTCGTGGGAGCGAAACCGGAGCTCGAACGTCCAGCTGTCGGGGGAGCCGGCGGCGCTCACGAGCTGTGCGTCGGTCTCTCTCATCGCGGTGAAGAACTGGTCCCGAGAGGCGGTCCACTCCAGGGTGTACAGCGTCTCGCCGTCCTGCCGCTGGAGTCTGGTGAGGCTCTCGACCGACGGGTGTCGCTGGAGGGTCTCCTCGAACGTGTCACGGTCCTCATCGCGGACGCGGAAGAACGGGACGGGTGTCCGTCCCAGGGGGACCATCCGTTCGAGCACGACCGTCGCGTGGTCGCTCAGGTTCATCAGCCGCCCCAGCGCGAACTCGTCGGGGGCGACCCGCAGTTCGGTAATGACGCTCATCGTTCGATCCACTGTGTATCGTCGCCCAGCGGATATATACCAGATGTTTACACACGAGTCGGCAGAAAACGACCCCGAAGCGAGCCGTAACGAGGAAGCGCCGGTGCGTCGCCTCGGCGGCGACAGCCGCGTGATCCCCTCCTCGGCATGGTCTTCCTCAGCGCCCGAGTGGGGTCATCGAAGGGTTACCCTCCGGCTCCCTCAACGTGTTGCATGGTCTATCAGGCACCGGTGGCGACGACGCGTTCACCCCTCGGGCACCGGCGGCGACGCACTCAGAGTCGTTCGCGTTCGCGCGCGAGCAGTCGCTCCCAGAGACCGAATAGGGCGCTGTCGAGGTCGTAGGCGTCGTCGATGTCGCGGACCCACTCGTCGTCGGCGAAGAGCAGTCGCTGGAAGTGACGGACGTCGTCGGAGAGGTCGCCGGTGCCGGTGTAGTACGCGACCGTCTCCTCGCGGGCGCGCTCGACGAAGCCGTTCGGGACGTGAACGCCGGACTCGCGGGCGACGTGAGCGTACCACTCGATGTGGAGGACGGCGTCGGCGAGGACGAACCGGCGGGTGAACCCCGAGACGTATGATACGGCGGGCCGACCCTCGACGAGGACGTCGTGCGGCCGCGAGAATCGGGGAACGGTGACGTGGGACAGGTCGCGGGCGTACCGACGGGCGACCCGACGGAGACGGAACTCGGCGTACCTCACCGGGCCGACGAGGGCGAGTTCGTACCACAGCGGCATCCACTCCAAGTAGGGCTCGGAGAACGTCGCGTCGGCGAGGAGGTCGGCGGCGATCGACCGCGCGATTTCGGGGGGAACGTCGGTTCTGCCCGCACGGAGCGCCGCCGTCGCTTCCTCCGCACGGAGCGGGAAGTCACCGACGGTGAAGCCCATTCCCTCGGAGACGGTGAGCACGTACTCGGCACCGATGCGGTACCAGTCGGCGAAGTGCTCGGGGCGGAACAGTCCGAAGAGGCGCAGCAGTGACACGCTCTCTCGTCGGGGGGCAACGAGTAAAGCCCGACGGTCCGCCGTCGGCGCGTCTGCATCGCCCGTCGACCGGGCGACTGCGTTCGCCGCAACGGCTTTGCTCGGCGGCGTTGGAGGCCACTACATGTTCGGGAGTCGACGTCGGATCGCGAGGAGTACCCGCTGCTGATGGCGGGCGAGGCACGGCCGGACGTGACCCGCGCGGCGCTCGACCACGCGAGCGCGGCCGACTGCGCGTTCGATTCCGCTCGTCGCCCGCGCGAGACGTTCCCCCAGTCGGTCGCCAGCGGGGGTCCGACGCCCACGGGGGTGGTGCTCTGGACGCGTATCGCGCCGGCGGCCGTCGTCGAGGGCGAACCGCTCGCCGTCGAGGTCGCGACGGACGACGACTTCGAAGAGCACGTGGTGCAGGGGCTCGTCCCCGCCGAGCGCATCGGCCCCGAGTACGACTACACCGTGCGCGTCGACCTCGACGAGGGCCTCGCGCCCGACACGGCCTACGCGTACCGGTTCGTCTACCGCGACGCCGCCTCGCCCGTGGGCCGGTGCCGGACCCTTCCACGTCCGGACTCGACGCCCGACTCCCTTCGACTGGCCGTGGTGTCGTGTCAGGACTTCGAGAACGGCTACTACGGCGCGTTCGAACACGTCGCCGACGAGGAGGTAGACTTCCTCCTCCACCTCGGCGACCTCATCTACGAGTCGGCGGACCGCCTGTACACCGGGCTGGGCAGTCGACGGTATCCCGACCGCGAGATGACCCTCCCCAGCGGCGAGGACCGCGCGTGGTCGCTCGCGGACTTCCGGCACATCTACCGGCGGTACCGGAGCGACCGGTTCTTCCAGCGGGCGCTCGAGCGGCACACTGTCGTCGCCGGCTGGGACGACCACGGCGTCGCCAACAACCGCTACTGGGACTACCAGGTGAACGCGCCGGCCGCCCCGGGCCACCCCCGCGGCGACGACCCCGCGTTCATGCGCGACCTGACGCGGGCCGGCATCCGCGCGTGGTACGAGTACCTCCCCGCGCGGATCAGATACGACCCCGAGGCCGAGTGGATCCACGACTCCTTTCGGCTGTACCGTGCCGTTCAGTTCGGCGACCTCGTGGACCTCGCGCTGACCGACCAGCGCCTCTTCCGGAGTCGACCCGGCGGCCGGTACCTCCTCGGCGTCAACGTCGACCTGCGACGGGACCGCGACCCGACCCGGACGATGCTCGGTGACGAGCAGCTGACGTGGTTCACCGACCGCATCGAGGAGTCGGAGGCGACCTGGTTCGCGTGGGCCAACGCCGTCCTCTCGCTCCCGTTCCGGGTGGGGACGGGACCGCTGTCGATCTATCCGAGCGGGGACTCGTGGGACGGCTACGCCGCCGAGCGCGACGTGGTGTACGGGGCGCTCGCGGCAGCCCGAGACGCGGGCGTGGTGACGCTGACGGGCGACATGCACTCGTCGCTGGCGGGCTACCAGCAGACCGCCTACCCCGAACTCGGAGACAGGGGCGAACCGACCCGCGTGGGCGTCGAGTTCATGACGCCCGCGGTCACGAGCGTCAACGTCGCCGAGGCGGTCGGGGTGAACGGAACGGTCCTCGGACCGCCGACGCGCCGCCTGCTCTCGCGGGCCGTCCGACGGATGAACCCCCACATCCGCGCGTTCGACAGCCACCACTGGGGCTACTCGGTCGTCGAGTTCACGCCGGAGACGTGCACGTTCACCACCTACGCCGTCGACAAGCTCGTGGACGCCCCGGGCGAAAAACGCGAACTGGTCCGGTTCGCGGTTCCGGCCGACCGCTACGATCTTCGCGTCGCCTGATCGGGGGTCACGGCCCCCGAACCTCGGCGTCGGCATCGGATTCGGCGGGGGCGTCGACGAGAGCATCGGAGAGTCCCCACTCCGTGGCCCGACGCTGTGCCTCCTCACGGGCCTGTTCGCGGATGGCCTCGATCTTCGCCTCGTCGGCGAGGAACGCCTCGACGGCGCTCCCGGCAGAGACGTCGTCCAGCCGCTCGTCGGGTGCGGCCTCGCGCGTTCGCGCGGCGAGGTCCGGGTCGCCCGCGAGGCGCTCTGCGGGCATCGCGGGCGGCACCCGGCACGCCCGCTGCTCGTGGAGGTCCGAGACCTCCGCCGGCGGGAGCTCGTAGAGTTCGACGCGCGAGGGACCGGGGGAGGCCATCCCGGCGAGCGCGTCGGGTCCGCCGCGGTCGGTCGTCGCGTCGTAGACGAGGACGGGCACGCCCGTCTCGAACGTGACGACACAGCGTGCGCCGTCGTCGAACAGCAGGGCGTTCTGTG
>JBEPYA010000151.1:0-9970 GCA_041641615.1 Salinigranum sp.
GCCCGCACCAGGTCGCTCTCGGGCACCATCGCGAGCGTCTCGCCGCCGAAGTACCGCTCGGCCTGTCGGGCGATGGTCTCGCTCTCCTCGTCGTCGCGGACCCGATTGAATATGACGCCCGCGGTCTCCGTCCCGTAGGTCCGCGCGTACTCCTGGGCCTTGATGCCGTCCGAGAGCGCCGGGATCGTCGGCTGGAGGACGACGACGACCCGGTCGGCAAGGACGACGGGGAGGATGGCCGACTTCGAGTCGAGCGCGGCCGGCGAGTCGAGGAGAAGGACGTCGGCGTCGGCCGCGAGGTCGGCGACGACCTCCCTGAGGAGCGCGGGTTCGGCACGCTCGAACGCCGCGAGGCTCGTCCCACAGGGGACGACCCGCATCCCGAAGCGCTCGTAGGTCGCCTCCGAGACGTCGGTGGCCGTCTCCTCGACGAGGAGGTCGTGGAGGGTGACCTCGACGTCGTCGAGGCCGGCGTGAAAGAGCAGGTTCGCCATCCCGGTGTCGGCGTCGACCACGGTGACGTCGTACGTCTCCGCGAGCGCCATCCCCAGGGCGAGGGTGCTCGTCGTCTTGCCGGTCCCTCCCTTCCCGCTGGCGACGGCGAATGCCTCTACCATAGCTCTGCTGCAGGTGTCGGGAGAATAAGTGTTCGGGAGCCGTTCTCGAACGCGAGATTCGGGTGCTGGAGAGGAAAGGTCTCGTCGAGACCCAACACACGAACCCTCAGCAGTTCCGAGCGGTGCCGATATCCGAAGCGATCGCGCTCTTGCGACGGGAGTACAACTCGCGGGCCCGAGAACTGGCCGACACCCTCGAAGGTCTCGAGTCACTCCCGTCGGACGACGACGAGGAGATAGTACACGAGGTGTGGTCGCTCTCCGGCGAGGCGGCCATCGAGAACCGAACGCAGGAACTGGTCGACGTGACAGAGAAGGAGATCGTGTCGGTCGTCGGTCGAGAGGAGGCGTTCACCGACGACCTGAAGCGGAAGCTCAACGACGCGTCGGCGAACGGTACCAGCGTCATCGTGGGGTCCGTGACGGACGACCTCCGAGACCTGATCCGGGAGTCGCTGCCCGAGGTCGAGGTGTTCACCTCCGGACTGGAGTGGCTTCAGAACGACGACGGGGACGTGGACGACACAACGATAAGCCGACTGTTGCTGGTGGACAGAGAGACGATTCTCGTCAGCTCCGTCCACAGTTCGTCGAACAGTGGGGTGTCAGACAGTGCAGTGCTCGGACGCGGATTGGACAACGGGTTCGTCGTCATCAGCCGCCGACTGATGGCGACCGGACTGAAACGCCGGGACGACCCTGGGAAGTCGTGACAGTCCCGGGCGCGACGGCATCGGGGCTGGGACTCGAGCGGACTACGCGACCAGCTGAAGCGCCTGCCGGAGGTGAAACCGGACCTCGGGCTCGGTCGACTCGGCCAGTGCGAGTTCCAGGTGCCGCCGGACCGCACCGTGGTCCGCGACGGGAACGGAATGGGTGTTCATATCTCACACGAACACTACCGGATATATAATCCTCCGCCTCAAAATACCGATTCAGAGAGTCACGCGAAATATTTTCGAACGTTTCTCTCGAATACTTCGTATTATCTATACTATATCTAAATCTTGAAAGAACAGTCGAATGGAATGAACGCGCGAGGTACGTCGAGGAGACGTCGTCCGTCCGTGACGAGAGCCGGAGAGTGGACGGAGCAGTTCGACAAGTCGTCGATGTCGTCGGCCAGTTCGTCGAGGGCGGCGGACTCGTCTTTTTCGACGCGGAACGCGTCGACCAGTTCGTGGAGACACTCGTCCCGTGAACTCAGTCGGAGCGCGGTGTCGATATCTGCTCCATCGCCGTCGTCTGCTCGTCGACGCTGGCCGACACCTGCTGGACCGAGGCGCTCATCTCCTCGGCGAGCGCCGACGACTCCTCGACGACGCTGGAGACCCGCTCGGTGTTGTGCGCCTGCGTCTCGACCGCGTCGGAGATCTCCTCGACGCCGCGGTCGGTCTGTTCGACCCGCTCGCGGATCTCGGAGAGGGTCGAGAGGACGTCCTCGACCGCGTCGGCTCCCTCTTCGACCTCGGTGTTGGCGCTTCGGATGCTCTCGACGACCTCCTCCGACTGGGTCTGTAGTTCCGTGATGATGTCCGCGATGTCGTCGGCGGAGTCCTGGGACTCGCGCGCGAGCGACTTCACCTCGTCGGCGACGACGGCGAAGCCCTCGCCCGCGTCGCCCGCACGGGCGGCCTCGATGTTGGCGTTGAGCGCCAGCAGGTTCGTCTGATCCGCGATAGAGACGATGAGGTCGACGATGTGGGTGACCTCGATCATCCGCTCCTCTAGGGTGTCCATCTCCTGGGCGACATCACGGGAGGCCTGCGTCGCCGAACGGATTCGGTCGGACGCGTGATGGGTATCCTCGGTTCCACCTTCGGCGAGCGCCGTCGCCTCCTCCGAGCGCGCGCGTATCTCCTGTGTCGAGGCAGTTGTCTGCTGAATCGACGCGGGGAGGTCGTCGAGTACCTCCCGCTGGTACGCTTCGAACGCCGCCGTGCGCTCGTCCGCCGTGGCTGCTGGCTCGGCCGCCCCCTCCGTGTTCGATCGGTCGTCCGTATCGTCCGTCGCGTCCCGCTGGCCCATCGTCGAGAACATCGAGACCTGTGGCGTAAATCTCATCTTCGGACCGCACGCTGTCAGGTCGTGTTACCCGAGTTCACGTGTGACACCCGCTTATTCGTCTCCGCGTACCTACTCGGTATTAATTATCGCCCGTGAGTACAATCTCCTATAGTAGTGTTTCATAAATATAATAACAAAAGTCACGCAGGGTGTGCCCGCTGGCCGGTCCGTGTCCAGTCCGTGCCAGGGACGAGCGGAGAGCCGTAGGCTCTTGACACCGGGGACGGTACACTGTGCATGCGCAGCGGAGTCATCGTCGCCGGCGGTCGGTCGACGCGCTTCGGTGGCCGTGACAAGGCGGTGGCCGACCTCGCCGGAGTTCCGATGATTCGTCGCGTCGCCGACCGGGTCACGCGCGCCTGCCACCGACTCGTCGTCAACTGCCGGGCCGACCAGCGCGACGCCATCGAGGCCGCGCTCGCGGGGGCCGACCCGACGTTCGCCGTCGACCCCGACCCCGACCGGGGCCCGGTCGCCGGCATCCGGTCGGGCCTCCGCGCGGTCGAGACCGAGTACGCCGCCGTCGTCGCCTGTGACATGCCCTTCGTCGACCCCGACTTCCTCGCGTACCTGTTCGAGCGAGCGGCGGGTCACGACGCGGCGGTGCCGCGCCTGAACGGGTGGGACGAGCCGTTGCAGGCGGTGTATCGGGCCGCGGCGATGGCGGACGCCTGTGACGACGCGCTCGCCGCGAGCGAGGGACGTGAACCGCGGGTCCTCACGCCCATCGAGACGCTGGACCGGGTCGTCGTCCGGGGAGACGAGGTGTCCGCGCACGCCGCGAGCGACACCTTCGAGAACCTCAACACCGAGTCGGAGTTCCGCGCGGCGAACGAGCGACTCGGGGGGCGAGAGTGAGTCGGGAGCGTCCGACACGAAGGACGAGGAGCCTCACGCGAACACCTCGACGACGGGGTCGGGGGCGACCAGTTGGGTGAGGACGACCCGGTCGATACGGTCGGTGAGCGAGAGCGTCTCGGCAGCGATTCTCCCGCCGACGGCTCGAAGCGCGTCGTCGTCGACCATGTTCACCACGGCGACGACGGTCGCACCGTCGGGAACGCCCTTCAGTCCGCCTGCGGGGCTGGCGAGGACACGCGCGACGGCCGCGGCGTCGAGCGTCTCACCGACGGCTACCCCCGCGAGGTCGGAAACCAGTTCGGGCCGGTGGACCCACTCGTCGGACAGGGGCTTGCTGACGACGCGCGCGCTGACGATAGGGAGGACTGTGCCGACACGTGAGGGGAGCTGCGGCTCGCGTCCGTCAGGTGCCTTGAGCAGCCGAGACCGAGCGCCGTCGGCTTTCACCAGCACGGGGCCGTCATGGGCGGCCGCGATACCATCGACCGTCCGGGGAACGTAGCCGCGGTAGCGGTCGTCGCGCTCGCGTTCGGGAACGAGACCGAACGGCCACGCGTCCGCGTCGGCGGGACGCGAGCGGAGCGTCGAGACGGGGTCGTCGGTGACGACGACCTCCTCGACGTGGTCGTCGAATATCGGAATCCGAACGGTGGCCGTCACGACGGCGCAGTCGAGCAGTCGACCGAGGCGGTAGAGCGCCGTCTTCTTCCCGCCGGCACCGACCACCGCGACGCACCGTCCGTGGTCCGCTGCGAGGACCGAGGGCAGAGCCATTACCGTACGATGCGGTGTCGACCCGAAGAAGGTACGGGCTCGGTCGACCGCAGTCCGCAGCGGCGACCGCGTCTCACGCCGGCGACCTCAGTCCGCGGCGGCGACCGCGTTTCGCCCTGGCAGCCTCAGTCCGCCCCGGCGGTCTCGACGTCCAGACCGACCGCGCCGAGCAGAGTATCGACGTCTATCCCCGAGACGAGTTCCGCCGCGCGGTCGTACGCGGTCCCGGCCGTGTCGCCCCCACCGTCCCACGGTTCACCCTTCGCTTCGAAGAGTGAACCAACGAACGCCTCGCGCACGGAGTGGTTCTCGAACAGCCCGTGGAGATACGTGCCGACTACTCGCCCCCGAGAGGCACCGAGCGCCGCCGTCGGCGTCCCGTCGAGCGGTGCGAAGGGCGTCTCGACCGCGTCCGTCGCCCGGGTTCGGCCCTGGTGAATCTCGTACCCCGTGACGACGTCGTCGACGCCGGCCAGCGGTCCCTCGGTGGCGACCAGTCGCAGGCTCGCCTCGACGACCCGCTTCTCCTCGGAGAAGCGCGTTTCGACCGGGAGGAGGCCGAGTCCTTCGACCACTCGGTCGTCTCCCGTCCCCTCGACCGCCGCGTTCGTGAGCCGCTCGCCGAGGAGTTGGTAGCCGCCGCAGAGACCGACGACCGGACCGGAGAAGGCCTCCAATCGAGCGCCGAAGTCGTGTGCGTGCAGCGCCAGCAGGTCGTCGACGGAGTTCTTCGTGCCCGGGATGACGACCGCATCGGCGTCGTCGAGGGGGGCATCGAGTCCGCGGTAGGCGACCCGTACCCCGGGAAGAGATTCGAGCGGACCGAGATCGGTGTAGTTGGCGATGTGGGGGAGCCGAGGGACGACCACGAGCACGCCGTGGTCCGCGTCGCTCTCGTCGACCCCGCGGACGGTCCCCGAACGGGGAACGGCGACGCTGTCCTCCTCGGGGAGGCCGGGGTCGTCGTACGGGAGGACCCCGAGGACGGGCACGTCGGTGCGGGACTCGACCTCTCGAAGCCCCGTATCGAGCAGCGAGACGTCCCCGCGGAACTTCGTGACGACGACGCCGCAGACCAACTCCCGGAGGTCGTCGGGGACGAGTTCGAGCGTGCCCACGATGGACGCGAAGACCCCCCCGCGCTCGATGTCGGTGACGAGGACGATCGCCACCGAGTCCGTCTCGCGGGCGAACCGCGACGTCTCGACGTTGGCGAGGTCGCGGTGGTGGAGGTTGATCTCGGCGATGGAGCCGGCACCCTCGGCGACGACGAGGTCGTGGACCGCCGCGAGTCGGCCGTGGGCGGTGGCGGCGGCCTCGCGGGCGCGGTGCCAGTGGTCGTCGTAGTACTGCCCGGCTTGGACGTCGGCGGCGACGCGCCCGTGGAGGAGCAGTTGCGACTCGCCGCCACCCTGCGGCTTGAGGAGGACGGGGTTGTGGTCGGTGGTGGGGGAGACGCGGGCGGCCCGCGCCTGGACGTACTGGGAGATACCGATCTCGCCGAAGCCGTCGCCCGTCGCGCGCGGAACGGCGCGAGCGTTCGTGCTCATGTTCTGCGCCTTGAACGGGGCGACGTCGACGCCGCGGTCGGCGAGGAGTCGGCAGAGGCCGGCCGCGACGGTGGACTTCCCCACGTGGCTCGCGGTGCCGGCGACCAGGAGCGTCGGCATACGAAACCGGGGGGTCCCGGGATACAAAGCCGTGGCGCTCGCGAAGGTCGGCGACCTGGAGCGTCGGGGCGGACCGTCCGTCGGCGACGGACGGTTACTGCGTCGCGCGGGGGGCCGGGTCCGGAAGCTGGCGGGCCGAGTCGGACCCGCCGCGACCGGTCGGCCCGACGCTCGTCACCCGCCAGCAGTTCCCCCGCGTGTGGAGCCGTTCCATCTCGACCGGGATGGTCGTCCCCGTAGGGAGGCTCGCGAACACGGCGCGGAGGTCCGCGGCGAACGCGACGATCTGCCGGTACTCGTTCGAGTCGTGTACCTCGACGGTCATCGTCCCGTGCTCGTTCACCGTCCGCCGTACGGTGACGAGAGCTCGCCCGTGTTCGTCGTGGTTATCAGAAGTCACATTTTCAGTGAGTGAGTCGAGCCCCACACTACTGCTGCTTGTTCGGTCAGGTTATTCAAGAGAGGGAGGGTCTCGTGTGGCGGTCGGTCCCCCTCAGTACTCCGTGCCTCGGCGCGCGCGCTGGCCAGCGTCCATCGGATGCTTCGATTTTCGAACCTCAGTGACGAGATCGGCGTGATCGAGGAGGTACGTCGGCTCTTCGTGGCTGCCCGTCAGGACGAGCTCGAGGCCCTCGGGCGCGGTGTCGACCAGTTCGAGCAGGTCCTCGGGGTCGAGCAGACCCATCGAAACGGCGTACAGCACCTCGTCGAGCACGAGCAGGTGGACCCCGTCTTCGGGGGGCGCGTCGAGGTCGAACGGGGTCGAGAGGTCCGCCTCGGCCGCACTGTCGACGAGTTCGCGGGCGCGCGCGAACCCGGCCTCGACCTGCGCCGCGTGGTCCGCGTCGTCGCTCCCGTCGGCCATACCGGCCCAGCCGTAGTGACCGAGGTTCTCGTAACTGAGACCCGGAAGGGCGGCGACAGCGTTGTACTCTCCCCTGACTGCCTCGACTGAGTCGGCACCCCCCTTCAGGAACTGGAGGAGATGGACGCGGAAGCCGTGACCGGCGGCACGGACCGCCATGCCGAGCGCGGCCGTCGTCTTCCCCTTGCCGTCGCCCCACCAGACCTGGACGAGACCGAACTCCTCGGGCGCGTCGGGGGTGATGGCCTGTGCTCCGGGACGAACCCCTCTCCCCGGCGTGTTACGACGGACCGTCTTCGGGGAGGGAGAGTTATCTGAAACTTTACCTGATTCATCAGGGTCAGCCTCGGTATCTGTCTCGATACTCGCGGGCGTCGCGTCCGTCCGGTCCGCGTCCGGGCAATCGGTGCCGTCGCTCATCGGTCGGAGTCAGTGACGCGAGGGCAAAAATTCCCCTCACCGGTGGGTCAGGGTGATCTCGTCGTCCTCAACGCGGATCTGGGTGTCGAAGATTGACCCGAGCGTGTGGATCGTCTGGCTGTCGTGGGCCATCGGGTCGATGTGGAAGTGCGAGCGGACGCCGGTGTCGGCGAGTCTGGTCGTGAGGACGTGGAGGAACTGGCCGAGCCCCCGCCGGCTGACGTACTGGGAGAGCGGCGTCAGCGAGTCGAACCGCAGGTAGACGTCGACAGTCTCGTCGTCGGTTTCGATGGCCGAGAGCGCGTTCAACACGCGCACACCTAGCGTCGTAAGGTCGGCCGGGTCGTCGACGGTGTGAACGCCAACGTGCGGACTCGGGACGGTGTCCGCGACCGAGAGCCCCTCGCCGACGAGCACGACCTGGAGCCGGTCGGGACGGGTCGAGCAGTGGTCGTCCCAGATGTCGACGATCTCGCGCGGGGTGTTGAGCAGAGTGATCCAGAGGACGCGCGTCCGTTCGGGGTCGTCGCCGGTGAGGAGCGAGAAACCGGTTTCGAGCGTCCGCGGGTCCATCGGTGACCCCATCAGGAGGACGTTCGTGGGACTGGCGAGGACGTCGCTCGGCAGGTCAGCGTTCCGCTCTCGTCCCCCCTCGGCCTCTCCTCCCACAGTCAATTTATCGTGAGTGATACGCAGTATTAAACGTATCGGAATAGTAATTTCTCTGAGGAGTCGACGCGGCCCGATGAGTCGGATGTCGGTCAGCGCTGCTCGACGACGAGTTCGTTCGCGTCGACGTCGACCCGCACCTGGGCGTCGCAGACGGAGAGGAACGTGTGGACCGCCCGCGGGTCGTGGAGCGCCGGGTCGAGATGGAACCAGACCGCCGCTTCGGACCCGGTGAGTCGACCGGTGAGAGTGTGGACGAATCGGAACGCGTCCGCAGGCGGGACGAACTGCAGCAGCGTCGAGAGCGACTCGAACCACAGTCGGTGTCGACCCGTCGCCGGGGACGTCAGCCCCTCGGTGAGTCGAACGCCGAGGGTCGTCAGATCCGACGGCGGCTCGACGTACGCCGTCGAGTACGAGAGCTCGTCGCCGTCGACTCCCCCCTCGCGTTCGCCGAACGAACGTCGCGTCTCGCCGACCTCAATGAGCGTCAGCGAGGCGGGCGGAGCGGCCGCGTGGTCGGTCCACGCGCGGACCGCATCCTCCGGAGAACGGAGCATCGTCGCCCAGTGGACGTGGTTCGTCGTCGGCTCGGGGGACGCCAGGAACGACAGCGCCGCCGATGTCACCCGGTCGCCACCAGTCGGACCGGTGAGGAGAACGCCGGTGGCGTCGCCGACGACCTCAGAGAGCGT
This sequence comes from Salinigranum sp., assembly GCA_041641615.1. Classification (GTDB taxonomy): domain Archaea; phylum Halobacteriota; class Halobacteria; order Halobacteriales; family Haloferacaceae; genus Salinigranum. Next base: position 8,639 of record JBEPYA010000151.1, read on the forward strand.
CGACGGCGCCGCCGAGATAGCGAGACGGTCCACGAGATCCCAGTACGTCCTAATTACAGAGAACGAAAATCAAGGTGTCGATTCGTGGCTGCTCACGCCGGATCCGAGATCGATCCTCGGAATAGAGATCGCCTACAGCGACCGTAAAAGTGCATAATTAAACCATTGAGCGCAGGGTATAGGGCTCTCACTCGGGTAGTTATCTCCAACCAGCCAAAGACTCAGCGTTGAGAATCGCCTGTCCACTCGAGGTACAGCGCGGCGCTCCACGCGAAGTCGTCGCTCCCTCGCCCCGCTCCCGACCGGGGGTTGAAGTACTCGCGGAAGCCCTCGCGGTCACAGAGCCCGAGGCTGTCCGCGCGAATCCGGTTGGCCGCGTCGGTCGCGTCGTACCGTCGTAGGCCCCGTTCGAGGAGCCAGTTGGTGTTTATCCAGACCGGACCGCGCCAGTAGCGGTCGGGGTCGAAGTCGTCGCCGACGTAGCTCGGCGTCGCGTATTCGAAGGCGAAGAAGTCGGTCGTGAGCGTCTCGTGGAGGCGTTCGAACTGTGCGTCCGTGGGGACCCCTCCGAAGACGGGAACGAGTCCGGCGACGGTGGGTTCGAGCAACCGCTCGCCGGCGAGGCGATCGTAGGAGACGAACAGACCCAGTTCGTCCGACCAGAGGCGCTCGCGCATGCCCTCCCGCGTCTCGGTCGCCTGCTCGCGCCAGCGCTCGGCCGACGCGTCCGCTCCGGCGCTCGCGTAGAGCGTGGCGAGGTCCTCACACGCCCGGACGTAGACGCTGTTCGTCAGAACGTCCTCGACGCGGAACGGGCACGTCTCCCGAAGCGCTGATTCGTCCCACTCGGCCTCCCGCCCCTGTCGGAGGAGCGCGACGTAGCGGTCGTAGTCCCAGTCGGTCGGCCGCTGGTCGGCGAGTTCCGCGGACTTGCGGTCGGCACGCTCGTACGCGACGTCGCCGGGCTCGAATCGCTCCAGGGGGAGGCGCCACGCCGGGGAGTCGTCCATTCCCGTCTCCCAGGGGTGGCGGGTGTAGACGACGCCGTCGGTCGAGCGCTCCCGACGCCACCACGAGAGGTGCCTGTCCAGCGGGTCGAGAACCCTGTCGCGGAAGTCGTCGTCGCCGGTCGCCTCGTACACGCGGCGCGCGGCAGTCGCGACGACCGGCGGCTGGGAGATGCCGCTCGTCTCGACCTCGTCGAACCCCGCGTCCCACTCGTCGGGGCCGGGGAAGTAGCCCTCGGCGTCGGCCCAGAAGACGATCTGTGGGAGCAGTCCGTTCGGCCACGTCGCCGAGAGGAGCGTCTCGACCTCTCGCCTGGCCGCGGCG
>JBEPYA010000152.1:0-9969 GCA_041641615.1 Salinigranum sp.
CCGGTGACGAATTGGTAATAATTACGGTTTTGGTGCGAGAATCTTTTCCACCCCACACCGATTGAACGACGCTGAGGCCCTGTGCACACCTGGACGTCCATGGGTTCTGACATCGAAGCGACGGGAAATCGACAGGGCTAATTGACGCCGCGTCGACCTCTCGACTCCCCGATGCGTCGCCGTCCCCACCTCCTGTTCGTCGTCGCCGCGCTCGCGTTCGGGACGGCGTTCGTCGGCATCAAAGCCGGCGTGGCGACGCTCCCGCCCGTCCTGTTCGCCGCGCTCCGGTTCGACCTCGGCGCGGTGCTCCTCCTCTCCGTGGTGCTCTTACGACGGGGGGTCGGCGCGTCGCTTCCGCAAACCCGGGACGACCTCCTCGGTATCGGCGTCGCCGGCGTCTTCCTCGTCACGCTCAACGGGGTGTTGCTCTTCGTCGGCCAGCAGTTCACGACGAGCGCCGCCGCGGCCGTCATCTACGGGGTCGTCCCGCTGGCGACGGCACCGTTCGCCGTCGTCGTCCTCCAGGAGCGCCTCTCACTCGTCGGGCTCTCGGGGCTCGTCGTCGGGTTCGCCGGACTGGTCGTCGTCGTCCAGCCGTCGCCGGGATTTCTCGAAGGCTCGGGCGTCGGCGAGGCGCTCGTCGTCGTCGCGGCGCTCTCTGTCGCCTTCGGGAGCGTCCTCCTCCGGCGGCTCCGCCCGACGGTCTCCTCGCTCACGCTGACCTCGTGGGCGATGGTCGTCGGTGCTCTCTGTTCCCACGTGCTGAGCCTCCTCCTGGGGGAACCGCTCGACGTGACCTGGACGCCCGTCGCCGTCGCCGCCGTCGTCTGGCTCGGCACCGTCTCGACCGGGTTCGCGTTCCCGGCGTACTTCGCGCTCATCCGGGAGGCCGGACCGGTGAGGGCGAACCTCGTCGCCTACGTGGTCCCCATCGTCGCCGCCGTCTCCGGCGCGCTGGTCCTCGGGGAGTCGGTCGCCGCGACGACTGCGGTGGGTTTCCTCGTCGTCCTCTGCGGGTTTGCGTTGCTCGAACACGAGGCGCTCCGGCGGGACGTGCGTGCGGTGTGGAGCCGGATGTAACGGCGGTTTTCGCGTCGAACGGGAGACCGGCTTCCCCCCGACGCAAACGGTTATGCCAACTCGAGAACATCTCTCCGCGAGTAACAATGGGTGAGCCGACGAAGAAGGAGTCGTCACCGTTGCCGGCGACAGATCCGGAAGTCGAGTACCAGACGGTGAGCGGGGATCCCGACACGTTCTGGGAGTTCGTGTACGAGCGCGGGTCGAAGGACGCCGGAGTCGTGATCGACCCCGGACAGCAGTCACAGTCGCCGGGGCGCGTCGGTAACTACATCACCGGGCTCTCCATCGACGGGACCTACGTCGGGTCGCTCGTCGACCGGAAGGCGAAGACGTCGGCGGTCGACTGGAGCGAACGAGTACGATTGACCGACCGGGAAGTGAACGGCGAGACGACGTACGTGTTCGAGACGAGTGATCTCTCGCTGGAGTCCCGCTCGCGAATTCTCGTGCTGGATTGGAACCCGCCCAAGCAACCGTGCACGGCGTGCTGGGACGGGTGGACGAAGCTCAAGCGACACGTCGAGGAGCACGAACGGCGGCACGTCGAAATCGCCGAAGCGGTCGTCCGGAAGTTCGCCGCCGAGTGGCAACAGACCATCCCGCGGGTGCTGAAGCGGTGGGACGAAGTCGTCGCCGAAGACTCCGAGAACCTGCCACCGACCGAGAGCCAACGGCGACGGTACGAGGCGTACGTCGGACGTGACCTACACAGTCGGTTCCGCGGTCTTTTCGTGAAGTACTCGGATATAATGCGAGAACGACAGGAGACATTTCACCAGACCGAACCCCACCCCGGCGCCGACGAGAAACTCCGGACGCTCTGTACGTCCGCAGAGTGCGAACAGAGCGCGTGGATACGACGCGTCGACGAGTGGGAAGTCGTCGTCGACTACGAGCGCGTCAACCGCACGGACCGATTCACCAAGTGGGTCAATCCGTTGAGACGGCTTCATCGGGGTCGACAGGCGGCACAGGCGAGCGCGACTTTCACCTTGACGAGGGCGGAAGCCGCGGACGGCTACTACACCTGGGTCGGTGGTGGACGAGGGACCGCCCGGGAACGGGACTCGCTCGGCATGAGCGTGCCGTTCCTCTGGCGGTACGGACGTGGACGGGAGCAGTTTGCGGGCGACGGCGAGCCGGGATACGAGAGCGCCGTGTTGACGGTCGCGGACGCGGTCGCGCGGGACCCGGACGCGGCGGCAGCGGATGCCGGAAGTCGGGCAGGACGTGACGGACCGACCGGGACCGTAGACCGGTTGCTCGCGCTGGAAGAACGGATCAGGAGCGAGGTGAGCGCGATCGTCCCGGCGATCAAGTGGGGTGACGAACTCCTGTGGTCGATCACCAGAACGGTCCAGGACGACATCCTCCGGGAGACGACTCCCGACGACGGAGACGAGACGGTCGCGAACAGCTGGTACTCGCTGGGGTACCCCGGCGTTCCGATTCGGGTGTTCTCGTTTCTCCTGTTCGTACCGTTCGGCGTCGACCGGACGCCGGTCGGCGGGTGGCTCGGACGTCGAACGACGGCGCTTTCGGACGAGCGGCGCGTCATCGAGGGGACACACCTGCGAGAGGACGCGGTCCTCGGCCGCGAGACGTGGCGGTGGCGAGCGGTCCCGCGCTCGTACTCCGATGAGCCGTGGCCGGAGTGGACGGCGGAGCCGACCATGCCGACGTCGGACGGTCCGGCGCTGGTGAGCTGAAGCGCCGGGACCGGGGCCGGTTCGCGACCAGGGGGACGTCCCTAGCGAGTCCGACGGAAGGGATGAGAACCGGGTCGTCGCCTCACGCGGCGTTCCACGGTGCTGACGGGAAGTCGACGATTCGCTCTTCTCGGCCGGCGAGGTCGTCGATCTTCTCGACCTCGTCGCCCGAGAGGTCGAGGTCCATCGCGGCGAAGTTGTCGCGGATGTGCTCCGGGCTCGACGACTTCGGGATGGGGACGACGTTCTCCTTCGACGCGAGCCACGCCAGCGACACCTGCGCCGGGGTGGCGTCGTGGGCCTCCGCCACCTCCCGGATGATGGGGACGTCCGCGACCTGGTTGCGGGCGATGGGACAGTACGCGACGAGATAGTGGCCGTGTTCTCGGGCCAACTCGTGCAGTTCCCGCTGCTGGAGCAGCGGGTGCATCTCGACCTGGTGGGCGAACAGGCCGTGGTCGAGGCGGTCGATGGCCGCTTCGAGTTGTGAGGGAAGGAAGTTCGAGAGGCCGATCTCGCGGACGACGCCGTCGTCGACGAGGTCGTCGAGGGCGGGGAGCGTCTCTTCGGGGTCGTACGCGTCGGTCGGCCAGTGGACGTACAGCAGATCGATGGCGTCGAGGCCGAGACGGTCGCGGCTCTCGCGCGCGGTCGAGACGGCGTCGTCGTAGCCGGTGTTGTCGGTGTCGAGTTTCGTGGCGACGACCACGTCGTCGCGGTTAACCTCGCCCGCATCGAAGCCGTTCGCCAGTCCTTCACCGACGAGCGACTCGTTGTCGTACATCTGTGCGGTGTCGACGTGGCGGTAGCCGACGTCGAGGGCGGTCTCCACGGCGGAGACGCACTCGTCGCGGTCGGTCATGTCGTACGTGCCGAGGCCGATATCGGGAAGTTCGAGGGACATCTGTGGGCGGGTCAGCGAACGGGTTCGAGAGAGTCAAGTCCACTGGTTTCCGTCCGGGCGCGCTCGGCAGGGTCGCGCGGGCGGAAGCCGGTCACACCACGCGAACCGGCTCGATGCCGTACTCCTCGGCGACCCGTTCGAGTTCGTGCGCTCTGGGCGCCAGTTCCTCGGGGGCGTGCGAGTCGGTCCCGACCGTCAACTCGACCCCGTGGTCGAGGAGCACCTCGATGAACTCGCCGGTGGGGTGGACGTCGCCGTAGTCGTCGAGGACGCGTCCCGCGTTTATCTCGGGAACCGTCGAGGAGTCGCGGAACGCCGCCGCGAGTCGGGCGTAGTCGTCACGAGAGAGCAGGCCCCGGAAGGCGGGGTTGCGCTCGAGCAGGTCGGGATGGGCCGCGACGTCGAATAGCTCGGAGTCGACGAGCGCGACGAGTTTGTCAACGTAGCGCGTGGCGAGGTCGCGGCGCTCCGTCTCGGACTTGCGGCCGAAGTAGCTCTCGAAGTGGACGTTGACGCCGTCGAGGTAGTGGACGCTCCCGATTACGTAGTCGAAGGTCGCCTCTTCGAGGAACGCCCCGATCTCGGACTCGTCGCGGGGGTCGTAGTCCATCTCGACCGCGTCGTAGAGCGGGAGGTCGAACCGCTCGCGGAAGGTGTCGATGGCTTCGCGGCGGCGCTCGTACGTCCGGTCGAGGTTGTATCCCATCCGCGCGCGGGTGCGTCGGGGCTCCTCGCGCTCGGCGACGGTGCAGTGGTCGGCGAAGCCGACGGCGTCGAACCCGGCCTCCTCGGCGGCACGGGCCATCGACCAGAGGAACCGGCCGTCGGAGTAGTTCGAGTGGACGTGGTAGTCGGCGATGGGCACGCTCGGAGGTAGAAACGGGAGGGTGGAGAACCTGTCGACGAGTCCCACGAGGGCTGGACGTTCGTCCATCGTGTCGTATCAGCTCGGTACGAAATGTGCCTCGCGAGCCGATGACATCCGTGGTCCCCTCCGAAACGATTTTCAGGAGTGGTTGCGGATGGTCGGTATGCCGAAGGAACCCGAAACAGGGTACGACCCGACGCTGGGTCGGAAGTTCGTTTTCGTGACGGGGGGTGTGATGTCCGGGCTCGGAAAGGGAATAACCGCCGCGAGCACCGGCAGACTGCTCGCCAACGCCGGTTTCGACGTCACCGCCGTGAAGGTCGACCCGTACCTCAACGTCGACGCGGGGACGATGAACCCCTACGAGCACGGGGAGGTTTATGTATTAAAAGACGGCGGCGAGGTCGACCTCGACCTGGGGAACTACGAGCGGTTCCTGGGCGTCGACATGACCTCGGACCACAACGTCACGACCGGAAAGGTGTACAAACACGTCATCGAGCGCGAGCGCGCCGGCGACTACCTGGGGAAGACGGTCCAGATCATCCCACACATCACGGACGACATCAAGCGGCGCATCCGCGAGGCCGCCGAAGGATCCGACGTCTGCATCGTCGAGGTCGGGGGAACCGTCGGCGACATCGAGGGGATGCCCTTCCTCGAAGCGCTCCGACAGTTCGCCAGCGAGGAGAGCGACGAGGACCTGCTGTTCATGCACGTGACGCTCGTCCCCGACTCGAAGAACGGCGAGCAGAAGACAAAACCGACCCAGCACTCGGTGAAGGAACTCCGCTCGATCGGTCTGCACCCGGACGTCATCGTCGGCCGGAACGAGCGACGCCTCGACGCCGACACGAAGGAGAAGATCGCGCTGTTCTGTGACATCCCGACCGAGGCGGTGTTCTCGAACCCCGACGTCGACGACATCTACCACGTCCCGCTGATGGTCGAGGACGAGGGCCTCGACGAGTACGTGATGGAACGACTGTCGCTCGCCGGGGAGGCGCTCCCGCACGCCAAGCGCGACAACCGCTGGCGCGAACTCGTCACCCGGACCAGAGAGGAGGGCGAGCCGGTCGAGATCGCGCTCGTCGGCAAGTACGGGCTCGAGGACGCCTACATGAGCATCCACGAGTCGCTGAAACACGCCGGCATCGAACTCGGCGTCGGGGTCGACGTCAACTGGGTCGACGCCGAGAAGATGCGCGAGAACCACCGCGACCGCCTCCGGGCGGCCGACGGCGTCATCGTCCCTGGCGGGTTCGGCGTCCGCGGAACCAGCGGAAAGGTCGAGGCGGTCCGACACGCCCGCGAGAACGGCGTCCCGTTCCTGGGGCTGTGTCTGGGCTTTCAGATGGCCGTCGTCGAACACGCGCGGAACGTCCTCGGGCTGGAGGGTGCGAACTCGGCGGAACTGGACCCCGACACCCCGCACCCGGTCATCGACATCCTGCCCGAACAGAAGGAACTCGAGGACATGGGCGGGACGATGCGGCTGGGGGCCCACGAGACCGACATCGAACCGGGGACGCTCGCCCAGAAGCTGTACGGCGACTCCTGCGTCGAACGCCACCGCCACCGGTACGAGGTCAACCCCGAGTACATCGGGCGGCTCGAATCGGAGGGCCTCGTCTTCTCGGGGACCGCGGGGCCGCGGATGGAGATCCTCGAACGCGACGACCACCCGTTCTTCTTCGGGACGCAGTTCCACCCCGAGTTCCGGTCGCGGCCCGACCGGGCGTCGCCGACGTTCGTCGGCTTCCTCGACGCGGCCATCGACGAGCGCGACGCGGACGCCGAGAGCGAGGAGGTGACCGCCTGATGGTCGACGCCGACGCGTTCATCGAGGAGGCCGTCGCAGGGATCCGAGCCGAGGTGGGAGAGGCCCACGCCGTCATCGCCCTCTCGGGCGGGGTCGACTCCTCGGTGGCGGCGACCCTGGCGTACGAGGCACTCGGCGAGAACCTCACCCCCGTCTACGTCGACACCGGCCTGATGCGGAAGGGCGAGACCGACCAGATACGGGAGACGTTCGCGTTCATGGAGTCCCTGGAGGTCGTCGAGGCCCAGGAGCGGTTCCTCGACGCCCTCTCGGGCGTGACCGACCCCGAGGAGAAGCGCCACGTCATCGGCGAGCAGTTCATCCGCGAGTTCGAAACGGTCGCCAGAGAGAGCGACGCCGACTACCTCGTGCAGGGGACCATCTACCCCGACCGCATCGAGAGCGAGGGCAACATCAAGTCCCACCACAACGTCGGCGGCCTTCCCGATGTGGTGGACTTCGAGGGCATCGTCGAACCCGTCCGCGACCTCTACAAGGACGAGGTTCGCGACGTGGCCCGCGAGCTGGGGTTAGAGGAGATCATCTCCGAGCGGATGCCGTTCCCGGGGCCGGGACTGGCGGTCCGGATCATCGGCGAGATCACGGCCGAGAAGCTCGAAGTGGCCCGCGAGTCGTGTCACATCGTCGAGGACGAGGTGGAAGACCACGAGCCGTGGCAGGCGTTCGCCGCCGTCATCGGTAAAGCCACGGGCGTGAAGGGCGACAACCGCGTCCACGGCTGGGTCGTCTCCGTCCGCTCGGTCGAGTCCCGCGACGGGATGACCGCGCGGGCGCAGGAGCTGCCGTGGGAGACGCTCCAGCGCATCCAGTCGCGCATCACGGGCACGCTCCCGAACGTCGCCCGCGTCGTCTACGACGTCACACACAAACCGCCGGCGACCATCGAGTACGAGTGATGAAGGTCGTCATCGCGGGTGCGGACGACGAAGGGGTCGCGGCGGCGCTCGAGGCCGCCGGGGCCGAGGTGCGTAGAGTCGACGGCGTCGCGACCCAGCGGTCACTCGCGGCGGTCGATATCGCCGAGGCGGACGTGCTCCTCCTCACCGACATGGACGACGCGACGGCCATCTCGGTGGCGAAGGACGCGAACCCCGACGTGCGAGTGGTGACGTACGCCACGGACTCGCTCCCGGAGTTCGCCCGCGCGCAGGCCGACCTGGCGCTCGACCCCGCGCTGTTCAGCCCGGAGCTCGTCGCCGACGAACTCGTGTAACACAGGGACCCGGCAGGGTTCGCGGTCATTGAGTAGTTTCTTGCGGCGCGTCGTCCAACACCGACTCGATGACGCTTCTCGTCCCGTTCGACGACTCGCCCCTCTCGCGTGCGGCGCTGAAACGCGCGAGTGAGTTCGCGGCGTTCATGGACACCGAGGTGGTCGCACTGACCGTCATTCCCGACGACACCGACTACGCGACGGAGCGCGGCTGGCTCACCGAACAGACACCCTCGACCGTCGAGGCCATCGCCGCCCGTCTCGAGGAGAAGGCACACGAGGTCGCCCCGAACGCGCGGTTCCGCCACGAGCCGCTCGACGGCGACGACGACCCCGTGGCGACGACGACGCTCGACGTCGTCCGGAAGATCCGTCAGGTCGCCCACGACGAAGACGCCGAAATCCTGTTCGTCGGCAGCGAGAACGCAGGCCGGGTCACGAGTCCGCTCTCCAGCGTCGGCAACCCTCTCTCGGAGGACGCCGCGTACGACGTCCACATCGTCCGCCACGCCCACTGAGCGGGACCGACGCCGACTGGGCAGGACCGGTGAGTCGCGCGCGAGCGGGTCTCCCTTCTCCACCCTACCGACGCCGCCCGATCGGCGCGCGGTCCGCCTTTTGCCCGGATTAATCGGCGTTAATTCGGGTTAACTGGCGTCGAGAGCGCCTGAATCCGGGTTCTCTTCCTCCCGGGTTGAAACCGGTCCAACCCACAGGACCGGATGCGATGAACGCGAAGCGAACCGTCGCCGTCGCGCTGGCCGCACTCCTCGTGTCGACGGGTGCGGTCGCCGCGACTCCCGCTGGACAGGCAATCGGCAACGCCGCGGAGTCGGCCGCAGAGACGGCCGCCGATGCCGAGGCTGAAGCCGGAGCATCGAACGAACGCGCGGGCCCGGACGCGAGTGAGAACGCCGATGTGAACGCGACCGCCGCCACGGCCGGTGCGGCCTCGGACTCGCAGAACGAGCGTGGTCCCCCCGAGGACCTCCCCGCGCAGGTGCCCGACCACGTGAGCGAGATCCACGACAGCATCGACTCGTTCCTGTCGGGCAAGCTGGAGAGGAGTCTCGGCGAGGCGCTCTCGGGCCTCCTCGGTGAGGGCGGTGAATCGGTCGACGCGGAGACGAACGCGAACGCGGGCGTGACCACCTCCCCGTCCCCGACGGCCCTGACGCCCTCGATCGTCCCCGTCTGACGCGGTCGACCACCGCGACACGTGAGACCGCAGCGCCTCCCACCCGCGCTCGCGTCCCCGACGACTGCTCGGCCTCCCGGTAACCCGTTCGCCGTGCGGACCCTCCGCGTGGTTCTTCCGATCCGGGGAGAGGAGTGCGACCACGCGCGACGGCCCACGAGACGTCCCCTCGTGGGCGGCGGACGGGCCGGACAGAGCGTCGAGTCGACGACGAGGACCCGTACGCTTTTTTCCACGTCACCCGAGGGAGGAGTCGTGACGCTCGACAGACTCGACCTCGACGACCTCACGCCCGGGGAGGGCGAGGTCCAGACCGCGGAACTGGTCGTGACCGACGACGTGCTCGTGAAGGCGTTCGCGCTCGGACCCGGTGCGACGCTCGAACCACACGAACACGGCGACAGCACGAACGTCTTCCACGTCCTCGACGGGGAGGTGACCGTCATTCAGGATGACGACGAGGAACAGGTGTCGGCACCCGGCGTCGTGCTCCACGAGCGGGGCGTCTCCCACGGTGCACGCAACGACGGCGACAGCGTCGTCGTGTTCACCGCCAGTCTCTGTCCGCTTCCGGGGTCGGGGTAGCCTGGAGGGGAGAATCCGAACGAACTTACGCCCGCTCGCGAAGGGGACGTATGGACGTGCGGGTATCGACCGGCGGTCGGCTCCACTTCGGCTTCACCAACCTGAGCCTGTCGCACGAACGGCTCTACGGCGGCCTCGGGGTGGCGCTCCGTGAACCACGTACCGTCGTCGCCGCGGCGTCCGCCGAGGGCGTCCACTGCGACGACGCCGACGCACGGGAGTACGCCCGGCGGGCGGTCTCGTTGCTCGACGTGCCCGGCGCGGAAGTGAACGTCGAGCGACGCCTACCCGGGCACGTCGGCGTCGGAAGCGGCACCCAGCTGGCGCTCGCGACGCTCTCGGCCGTCGGGCGGGCACACGGCGTCGAACCCCCGGTCAGGGACCTCGCACCGGATCTGGGTCGGGGGGGACGCTCGGGCGTCGGGGTCGCGACGTTCGAGCGGGGCGGGTTCGTCCTCGACGCGGGCCACCCGACGGCGCGCTTCACCACGTCGCGGCCGGCCGACGGCGACTGGACCGTCCCGCCGGTCGCGGCGGCGCACGAGATACCCGAGCACTGGCGCTTC